>NZ_VEJN01000007.1:0-82007 GCF_007678615.1 Pseudomonas sp. DE0157 | reverse complement strand
CTCATAGCTCAGCTGGATAGAGTACTCGGCTACGAACCGAGCGGTCGCAGGTTCGAATCCTGCTGAGTCCGCCACTTTCGAAGTGGTTTTGTTATCAAGGCTGCTTCAAAAACCAGTGGTAATCTGGTCTAAAACTACCAAACGGACTCATAGCTCAGCTGGATAGAGTACTCGGCTACGAACCGAGCGGTCGCAGGTTCGAATCCTGCTGAGTCCGCCATACCCAAACAGAAAGCCCGCTCAATGAGCGGGCTTTTTGTTTTTCCAGCTTTGCGCATTCAATCGCTTACACAGCCACGCCCTAACGCGCAGGCTTTGGTGCTCTGTACCTGCATGCCAGGTGCTTGGCAGGGTGCTCGCACAACCTCGCCCAATGCCATTGCACCGATGGTTTCATGCGTTGTCAGAGCAATGACGCGCAAACGATTGTTATAGCCAAAAATTTAAGCGATCTGTCAGCTTGAGCAGTGTATGATTGCGCCCGTCAGCCCCGCCGGGGCTTGTGGATCACCACCATGGACTTACCCAGTAGTTACTCCCCAAACCGTTTCGTACAGATAGATCTAATCGATTGATTCCCCCGGCGTGCTCCGCGGCTGGGAGTGGAGTTCGCCTATGACGGAAGTAGAAGTAAAGAAAGCGCAAGAAAGCCTCCAGGATCGTCTGTCCCAGGTCGTCGACCTGCTTCAGCGCCAGCGCCTGGTTGAAGATGTCACGCACCGCCAGGAAGGTGCACACAACGACTTGGTAGAAAACCTCGTCCACCGGCAGAATCTTGTCGAGTTGCAACGCAAGCTCGATGATCTGCACCCCGCCGATATCGCCTATATCCTCGAAGCCTTGCCCCTCGAAGACCGCTTGACGGTCTGGCAGCTGGTGCGCTCGGATCGTGACGGCGACATTCTGCTTGAAGTGTCAGACGCCGTGCGCCAGTCCCTGATCGCCGATATGGACGATCACGAGCTGCTTGCCGCTGCCAAGGAAATGGACGCCGACGAACTGGCCGACCTGGCGCCTGAATTGCCACGGGACGTGGTCCATGAGCTCATGGAAACCCTCGATGCCCAGCAACGCGAGCGCGTACGCTCCGCGCTGAGCTATGACGAGGAACAAGTCGGCGCACTGATGGACTTCGAGATGGTGACCATCCGTGAAGACGTCAGCCTGGAAGTGGTATTGCGTTACCTGCGCCGCCTCAAGGAATTGCCCAACCACACCGACAAGCTGTTCGTGGTCGATCACGATGGCATTCTCAAGGGTGTGTTGCCGATCAAGCGCCTGCTGGTCAACGACCCGGACAAGCAAGTGGCCGACGTCATGGCCACCGATCCCGTGTCCTTCCATCCCGACGAAGACGCCTACGACGCGGCTCAGGCCTTCGAGCGGTACGACCTGGTATCGGCACCAGTCGTGGACAAGAGCGATCGGCTCATCGGGCGTCTGACCATCGACGAAATGGTCGACCTGATTCGCGAAGAGAGTGAGACCGAAGTGCTGAACATGGCGGGTCTGCGCGAAGAAGAAGACATCTTTGCGTCAGTTTGGCGGTCGCTGCGCAACCGTTGGGCGTGGCTGGCCGTGAACTTGATTACCGCTTTCGTCGCATCCCGGGTCATCGGCTTGTTCGAAGGGTCCATCGAGAAGCTGGTTGCTTTGGCTGCGCTGATGCCGATCGTGGCGGGCATCGGTGGCAACTCCGGCAACCAGACCATCACCATGATCGTGCGCGCCATGGCCCTTGACCAGGTATCGCCAGGCAATACCTCGCGCCTGATGCGCAAGGAGCTGGCGGTGTCCTTGATCAACGGGTTGATCTGGGGTGGCGTCATCGGCGCGGTGGCCTTCTGGCTTTATGGCAGCTGGTCGCTGGGCCTGGTGATGACGGCCGCGATGACCTTGAACCTGCTGCTCGCGGCCCTGATGGGCGTGCTGATACCGATGACCCTGACCCGCCTGGGGCGCGACCCGGCAATGGGGTCGAGCGTGATGATCACCGCAGTTACCGACAGCGGCGGCTTCTTCATCTTCCTGGGGCTCGCCACCGTGTTCTTGCTCTAACGGCTCGGGGCATTACGCCGTGCGTGACGTCCGGTTGTCTGGATGATAAAGGCAACGAAGATGCCGCCATTTCAAAACCAAAAAAGCCAGCATCAGCTGGCTTTTTTGTGGATGGCAGCAAAGGTTTGCGTCAGGAAGCGTCAGCAGCCATTTCCACGTCATGGGCAATCAGGGCAACCAGCGCATTCTGCTGACGATGGGACAGCTGGCGGAAGCGCTGCAGCAGCTCGCGTTCGTGCAATGACAGTTCAGGGCTGTCCAGGCGCATGCTCAATTCCTCACCCAGGGCACCTTCCTGGATAAGGCTCTGTTCCAGGCGTGCAATGATCTCCGAGTTCATGCTGCGGTGGTGGTTGCGTGCTACCTCGGCGATGCGCTCACGCATCCCGTCTGGCAGGCGAACGACGAACTTGTCAGCAGTGCGGCTCGAATAAATAGCCTGTTTCATTGGGCGCATATAAATTGACCAGATTTTGGTTCAGGGGAAGCGGTTCTCAAATTGGCCGCGCGGGGTGGAAATACGACCGCCTTATCGCCAAAATGTTCAACCGGTTGTGCAGATGGACGCTCATCTTGCCTCAATGCTGTCGTTTCCTTGGCGTCAATTCTGTGACAAATAGTGATCTGCATAAAGGCTTTATGCCAGTACCAATTGTCTGAAATGAGCACTGGTTAAAATTTTCACACGTCCAGTCATGGCCTCACGTCAGACGTATCCCCGCTAATCCTGCAAAAAACCTGAAACCTGCGCCGAAAGTAGCGTCAAACGCACAGGTTCTTAATCAGAGAGCATAGTGGCAATGCACCATGATGCAAGCTGCGCTTCGCCGCTAAAAGGCAGGCTGATTCTGTTGATCGGACCCTCTGGCGCGGGCAAAGATTCATTGATCGACGCGGCCCGCCCGCAGCTGGCAGCCGCGCATGTCGAAATAGCCCGTCGGGTCATCACGCGCTCGCCTGAAGCCACGGGGGAGGCAGCGGTAGGTGTCAGTGTCGAGCAGTTCGAACGTATGAAGCTGCAAGGCGCATTCGCCATGCATTGGCAGGCCAATGGGTTGCAATACGGTATCCCCCGGCAGGTAGATGAGTGGCTGGAGCAGGGCAGGTCGGTGCTGGTAAACGGCTCGCGCGGCCACCTGGCGCAGGCTCGTACTCGCTACCCTGGTTTGCTGGCCATCCGTGTGGACGTCAGTCTCGATATCCTGCGTCAGCGCCTGCAGGCCCGTGGGCGGGAGACCCAAAACGAGATTGACCAGCGTCTGGCTCGGCATGTCAGTCTGAGCGATACGGCCGACGATGGCGTAAGAACGGTGGACAACTCGACTACGCTGTCTTCGGCAGTCGAGGCCTTGCTGGCAGTGTTGCGAGAAGAGTGTGTTATCCAGGCGTACTAGGGCTTCGGAAAAGGTTTACGCTCAAATGGCACTGCAACACATGACAAACGGCCGCACGCTGGTTAACATGCACGCCGTCCCGCTGAGCAGCGCCTGCTGCCAGTTGCAGTGTCTCAGTAGCTCAATTGGATAGAGCATCCCCCTCCTAAGGGGAAGGTTGCAGGTTCAATTCCTGCCTGGGACGCCATTTCTCCCCAGTGCCTCCAGCACTCCCTTCTCCTTCGCTCATCGCCCGTTACAAATCTACGCCTTAAGACGTATTTCAGCCCTACGTCCGTACTTCTATGCTTAGTCCCGTTAACGGTTCACCTCACAAGGCGAGCGCCGTCTTTCTTCACCTCAGCAGCCCTTGGACTTGGGGCGTAGTTGCTGGTTATTCAGGAGATTGCATGAACCAGCACGTCATCCCCGTGCCCACGGGTTTTACCCAAGAGCAGCTTCAGACGCTGTTCGACCTGATCAGCGACGGTATCTGGGATTGGGATGCCAACACGGGTTATGTCTATCGCAACCCCGGCTGGTACCTAATGCTCGGCTATACGCCTCACTCCCAGGAAAACTCGGTACTGACCTGGGAGAGGTTGATCCACCCCGACGATTTCCAGCGTGTCATGGCCCACTTCGATGCCTATATCCACCAGCGCAACGAGCGTTACCTGGTCGAGTACCGGTGCCGCTGTGCCGACGGCACTTACCTGTGGGTCGAGGACAGTGGGTACGTGATCGCACGCAACCCCGATGGCTCGGTGGCACGCATGCTGGGTGCCCATCGCAACATCGACAGCGGCAAGCGGCAACTGGCGCAGCTTGAGCGGCGTAACCAATCGCTGGAATGCCTGGTCGCCGAGCGCACGCGCGAATTGTCCTGGGTAAACGAGCAGCTCCAGCGCCAGCTGGACGAGAACCGCGAGCTTGCCGAGCGGGATTCCCTGACGCGTATCGCCAACCGCTATCGGCTGGAGAGTGTGCTGAGGCAGGAGTGCGAGCGGGCCAAGCGCTTTCGGCAGCCACTGTCGGTCATCGCTATGGACATGGATGATTTCAAGCCGATCAACGACCAATACGGGCATGCGCAGGGCGACGCCGCTTTGATTCGTGTGGCCGAGGCATTGCGATTGCGCCAGCGCACAAGTGACTTGCTGGCCCGTTGGGGAGGTGATGAATTTGTCCTGGTCCTGCCCCAGACGAGCCTGGAGCAAGCCTGCGCCTGCGCCGAACAACTGCGCCAGGTAGTGGCGCAGTTGGAGCCGATTGGCGAGTGTCGATTGACCTTGAGCTACGGCGTAGTGCAGTGGCGCGAAGGCGATGACACCCACAGCCTGCTGGCGCGCGCCGACCAGGCGCTTTACCGGGCCAAGGGCGCAGGCAAGAACGCCGTCGCCCAGTGACCAACGACCCCAGGCCGCGCCAGGGGTCAAATGTGCAGTGCGTGGCCCAGCGCGCGCAGGGCGGCCTCCTGCACCGCCTCGCCCAGGGTCGGATGGGCATGAATCGTGCCCGCCACATCTTCCAGCCGCGCGCCCATTTCCAGCGATTGGGCGAATGCGGTGGACAGTTCAGAGACGGCCACGCCCACCGCTTGCCAACCCAGCACGAGGTGGTTGTCGCGGCGTGCCACCACCCGCACAAACCCCGTCCTGGACTCCAGGCTCATGGCCCGCCCGTTGGCGGCAAAGGGAAATTGCGCCACGATGCAGTCCAGCCCTTGCGCCACCGCCTGATCAGGGGTCAGGCCAGCGACGACCACTTCCGGGTCGGTGAAGCACACCGCGGCGATGGCGGCCGGTTCGAAGCGACGTGTCTTGCCAGCGATGCGTTCGGCGACCATCTCGCCCTGGGCCATCGCCCGGTGCGCCAGCATGGGCTCGCCCGCCACGTCACCAATGGCCCACACGTTGCGCATGCTGGTCTGGCACTGCGCGTCGATGGCAATCGCCGCCCCATTCATGCGCAGGTCCAGGCATTCGAGGTTCAAGCCTTGGGTGCGCGGGCGCCTGCCAGCCGCTACCAGCACCCTATCGGCGTCAAGGCGCAGTGGCGAGCCTTCGCTGTTCCGGGCCATCAGGGTGCCTTGTTCATAGCCTTCCACCTTGTGATCAAGGTAAACGGCGATGCCCAGCTTTTTCAGCGACTCGACCACGGGGGCGGTGAGCTCGGCGTCGTAGGTGGGCAACACCCGCTCGCGGGCCTCCACCACACTCACCTGCGCACCTAGCTTGCGGTACGCAGTGCCCAGTTCCAAACCGATGTACCCGCCACCAACCACCACCAGATGGCGCGGCACCGTAGCGGGCGTCAGCGCCTCGGTCGATGAAATGACGGCGCCGCCCAGCGGCAGCATGGGCAGCTCGACGCTGCTTGAACCCGTAGCCAGCAACAGGTGCTCGCAGCGGATGCGCTGACCGTCGACTTCCACGTGCTTGCCGTCGAGCAGCTTCGCCCAGCCCTGGATGACCTTGACACCGTGCTTTTTCAGCAGAGCGGCCACACCAGTGGTCAGTCGGTCGACGATACCGTCTTTCCACGCGACGCTCTGACGGATGTCCAGCTCGGGGGAGGCTACGCGGATGCCCAGTGGGGAGCCCTCGGCAAAACGGGTGGCCTGATGGAACTGCTCGGCCACATGAATCAGCGCCTTTGACGGAATGCAGCCGATGTTCAGGCACGTTCCGCCCAGCGCCTGCCCTTCGACCAGCACTGTGGGGATGCCCAGTTGGCCAGCGCGGATGGCGGCCACGTAGCCGCCGGGGCCGCCGCCGATGATCAGCAGCGTAGTTTCGATGATCGGTTGCATGCTCACTCCACAAACAGGCAGGCGGGTTGTTCCAGCAGGCTTCGCACGGCCTGGATGAACAGTGCGGCGTCCATGCCATCGACTACCCGGTGATCGAACGAGCTGGACAGGTTCATCATCTTGCGCACCATAATCTGACCGTCGACGACCACAGGCCGCTCGACCATGCGGTTGACCCCCACGATGGCCACTTCTGGGGTGTTGACCACCGGCGTGCTGACGATGCCGCCCAGTGCGCCGAGGCTTGTCAGGGTGATGGTTGAGCCCGACAGCTCCTCGCGGCTGGCCTTGTTGGTGCGAGCGGCATTGGCCACCCGTGCGATTTCCGCTGCATTGGCCCACAGGTTGCCCGCCTCGGCATGGCGCAGCACTGGCACCATCAGGCCGTTGTCCCCTTGGGTGGCGATGCCAACGTGCACCGCGCCGTGGCGGGTGATGACCTGTGCTTCGTCGTCGTACGTGGCGTTGATCTGCGGAAAGTCACGCAGTGCCACGACCAACGCACGGACCAGAAACGGCAATAGGGTGAGCTTGCCGCGGTCCTGGCCATGCTTGCTGTTGAGCTGCTGGCGCAGCGCTTCGAGGGCAGTGACGTCGATTTCTTCGACATAGCTGAAATGGGCCACGCGACGTTTGGCGTCCTGCATGCGCTGGGCGATCTTGCGCCGCAGGCCGATTACCGGGACTTGCTCGCTGTCGGTGCGCTTGGCATAGCCGCTGGGGGGCTGCTCACCGGCGCGTTGAGGCTGGCTGAGGAAGGCATCGAGGTCTTCATGCAGGATGCGCCCGGCAGGGCCGCTCCCGTGCACGTAACGCAATTCAATGCCAGCATCCAGCGCGCGCTTGCGCACGGCGGGCGAGGCGAGGGGTTTATCGCTGGCCTGGCGTGGAGCCAGCGGTGCGGCCGGGCGGCTGGCCGCGGGCGTCAAGGTGGCCGGCACGGGTTGTTCCTGTGCTGCCTGCTTGGGTGCTTGGCTGGCAGGCGGAGTTTCAGCCGCCTTGGCTTGCGGGGCATCCAGATGGTTGCCGTTGCCTTCGACCTCGATGCGGATCAGCTCGCTGCCGACCGACATCACTTCCCCAGGCTGGCCGCCCAGGGCCATGACCTTGCCGCTGACCGGGGAGGGGATCTCCACCGTCGCCTTGTCGGTCATGACATCGGCCACGACCTGGTCTTCGGCGATCAGGTCACCTACCTTGACGAACCACTCGACCAATTCGACCTGCGCGATGCCTTCGCCAATGTCCGGCATCTTGATGACATGCGTGCCCATTCAGACCTCCATGACCTTTTTCAATGCCCCACCCACCCGCGATGGCCCTGGGAAATACGCCCACTCCTGTGCATGGGGGTAGGGCGTGTCCCAACCCGTGACGCGCTCGATGGGCGCTTCCAGATGGTGGAAGCAATGCTCCTGCACCAGCGCGACCAGTTCGGCGCCGAACCCGCAGGTTCGAGTGGCCTCATGCACCACCACGCAGCGCCCGGTCTTCTTCACCGACGCGACGATGGTTTCCAGGTCAAGCGGCCACAGGCTGCGCAGGTCGATCACCTCGGCATCGACGCCCGTCTCTTCGGCCGCGACCTGGGCGACATAAACCGTTGTGCCATAGGTGAGGACCGTGACGTCGTTGCCGGGCCGGGTCACCACTGCCTTGTCCAGCGGTACGGTGTAATAACCGTCGGGCACGGCGCTTTGCGGATGCTTGGACCATGGCGTCACGGGGCGGTCGTGGTGGCCATCGAAGGGGCCGTTGTACAGGCGTTTGGGCTCAAGGAAGATGACCGGGTCATCGCATTCGATCGAGGCAATGAGCAGGCCCTTGGCGTCATAGGGGTTGGACGGCATGACCGTGCGCAGCCCGCACACCTGGGTGAACATTGCTTCCGGGCTCTGGCTATGGGTCTGGCCTCCATAAATGCCCCCGCCGCAGGGCATGCGCAGGGTCAGCGGCGAGATGAATTCGCCAGCGGAGCGGTAACGCAGCCGCGCCATTTCCGACACGATCTGGTCCGAGGCTGGGTAGAAATAGTCGGCGAACTGGATCTCCACCACCGGCCGCAAGCCGTAGGCACCCATGCCCACGGCCGTGCCGACGATGCCGCTTTCGGAAATCGGGGCATCGAACACCCGTGATTTGCCGTACTTGTTCTGCAGGCCTTCGGTGCAGCGGAAGACGCCGCCAAAGTATCCGACGTCCTGACCATACACGACCACGTTGTCGTCGCGCTCGAGCATGATGTCCATGGCCGAGCGCAGGGCCTGGATCATGGTCATGGTGGTGGTGGCCATGGCGGTTTCCGGGTTGATGCTGCTGTTGTGATCGTTCATTTCAGACCCCCAGTTCCTGACGTTGGCGACGCAGGTGGTCCGGCATTTCCTTGTACACGTCCTCGAACATCGAAGCGGCACTGGGAATGTGTCCGTTGGCGAGGGTGCCGTACTGCTCGGCTTCCTTCTGCGCGGCGACCACGGCAGCCTCGAATTCGGCCGTGGTGGCCTGGTGTTCTTCTTCGGACCAATGGCCAATCTTGATCAAGTGCTGCTTCAGGCGAGCGATCGGGTCGCCCAGCGGGAAGTGGCTCCAGTCGTCCGCAGGGCGGTACTTGGACGGATCATCGGACGTGGAATGCGGGCCAGCACGGTAGGTGACCCACTCGATCAGGCTGGGGCCAAGGCCGCGGCGTGCGCGTTCGGCTGCCCAGCGCGAGGCCGCGTAGACGGCCACGAAATCGTTGCCGTCCACGCGCAACGAGGCGATGCCACAGCCCACGCCGCGGCCGGCGAAGGTGGTGGACTCGCCGCCGGCGATTGCCTGGAACGTGGAAATCGCCCACTGGTTGTTGACCACGTTGAGGATGACCGGGGCGCGGTAGACGTGGGCGAAGGTGAGGGCGGTATGGAAGTCCGATTCAGCGGTGGCACCATCGCCGATCCAGGCCGAGGCGATCTTGGTATCGCCCTTGATGGCCGAGGCCATGGCCCAGCCCACCGCTTGCACGAACTGGGTCGCCAGGTTGCCGCTGATGGTGAAAAAACCCGCCTCGCGTACCGAATACATGATCGGCAACTGGCGACCTTTGAGCGGGTCGCGCTCGTTGGAGAGCAGTTGGCAGATCATGTCCACCAGCGAAACGTCACGGGCGATCAGGATGCTTTGCTGGCGGTAGGTCGGGAAGCACATGTCGGTGCGGTTCAGCGCCAGGGCCTGGGCGCTGCCGATGGCTTCCTCGCCCAGGCTCTGCATGTAGAACGACATCTTCTTCTGGCGCTGGGCGACGACCATGCGGCTGTCGAAGATGCGGGTCTTGAGCATGGCACGCATGCCTTGGCGCAGTATCTGCGGGTCTATGTCCTCGGCCCAGGGGCCCTGGGCATTGCCCTGTTCATCCAGTACGCGCACCAGGCTGCCGGACAAGTCGGCGGTGTCGGCGGCTTCTACGTCGATGGGTGGTTTACGGACCTGGCCTGCGTCGTTCAAGCGCAGGTAGGAAAAATCGGTCTGGCAGCCTGGCCGGCCGGTAGGCTCGGGCACATGCAGGCGCAGGGGGGCGTACTCGTTCATGCTGTTTACGCTCGCTCGGGTATTTGTTTTTGTGAGCTTTGAAGCGGTCGCCGCTGACTGCCGGCTTGTGACCAGCAGGTCAGCGTTAGCTACATGTTAGTTGCCCTGGCGCAGAATATTTCTCTCTAGTTGATTGCCTTTGCTAAGCAGGCCAGATAAACATTCCCCATAAACACAATAAACCGGTGATTTTGTCTCATGCGCAAACTCGATCGTACTGACATCGGCATTCTCAACAGCCTTCAGGAAAACGCCCGCATCACCAATGCCGAGCTGGCACGTTCGGTCAACCTGTCGCCTACGCCCTGTTTCAACCGAGTGCGGGCCATGGAAGAGCTGGGCGTCATTCGCCAGCAGGTCACGCTGTTGTCGCCCGAGGTGCTGGGCCTGGATGTGAACGTATTCATCCATGTGAGCCTGGAAAAACAGATCGAGCAGGCACTGCACCGCTTCGAGGAAGAGATCGCCGAGCGGCCCGAGGTCATGGAGTGCTACCTGATGACCGGTGACCCGGACTACCTGCTGCGCGTGCTACTGCCCAGTATCCAGGCGCTGGAGCGGTTTCTGGATTACCTGACCCGCCTGCCGGGCGTTGCCAACATTCGCTCCAGTTTCGCGCTCAAGCAGGTGCGCTACAAAACGGCGTTGCCATTGCCGGCAAACGGGATGACCTTGCGCGAATGACTGCTGTCCAAGCTCGTCGACGCCCTGTGGCCTGGCCTGATCCATTTTTTACCTGGCCATGGGCAAGGGACCATTCGATTTTGCAGCACGGGGCCTGCAACGCTTGGCGTTAGCCTTTATTCTGCACCTACAACTGCCAGCTCAACCCGGGAGCCGAAGGGATTTATGCGCACTATCTGGAAGCCGTTTCAGTCGTTGTATTTCGCTGCACTGATGATGCTGATCGGCTCGGGCCTGCTCAGTACCTACCTGGCGCTGCGCCTGGCTGCCGACAACGTCGATAGCCTGTGGGTCGGTGCCTTGATGGCGGCCAACTACTTCGGCCTGGCCGTGGGCGGCAAGGTCGGCCACCGGCTCATCGGCCGAGTAGGGCACATACGTGCCTATGCCACCTGCGCCGGTATTGTCGGCGCCGCCGTGCTCGGGCACGGCCTGACCAACTGGCTGCCGGCCTGGGTCGGGCTGCGGATGATCGTAGGCCTGGGCATGATGTGCCAGTACATGGTCATCGAAAGCTGGCTCAACGAGCAGGCGGACGTGAAGTACCGCGGCGCCGTATTCAGCGGGTACATGATCGCGTCCTACCTGGGCCTGGTGTTGGGTCAGCTGATACTGGTGGTGCACCCTGAGCTGGGGCTTGAGCTGCTGATGCTGGTCGCGATGTGCTTCGCCCTGTGCCTGGTGCCGGTGGCCATGACCCGCCGCATCCACCCCGCGCCACTGCGTCCGGCACCCATGGAGCCCAAGTTCTTCATCAAGCGCGTGCCGCAGTCGCTCAGTACGGTGCTGGGTTCCGGGCTGATCGTCGGCTCGTTCTACGGCCTTGCTCCGCTGTATGCCGCCAGCCAGGGTCTTAGCACCGAGCAGATCGGTCTGTTCATGGGCTGCTGCATTTTTGCAGGGCTGGTGGTTCAGTGGCCGCTGGGCTGGTTGTCGGACCGTTACGACCGTGCGGTGTTGATTCGCAGTGTCGCAGGGGGGCTGGCCGTGGCCGCCGCGCCGTTGGCGATCCTGCCCGACGTGCCGCTGGAGTTGCTGTTCGCCATGGGCTTTGTGGTATCGCTGTTGCAGTTCAGCCTGTACCCGCTGGCCGTGGCTTTTTCCAACGACCACGTGGAGAGCGAGCGCCGCGTTTCGCTGACTGCCATGCTGTTGGTGACTTACGGCGTGGGGGCGTGCATCGGGCCCCTGGCGGCTGGCGTGCTGATGAAAGTGCTGGGCGTGCAGATGTTGTACGCCTTCTTCGTGTTCTTTGCCCTGGTACTGGTCTGGCGCATCCGTCCAAAAGCTGTCACCGGCTTGCACCAGGTCCAGGATGCCCCCCTGGGCCACGTCGCCATGCCCGCCGCCGGCTCGCCCCTGTCGGCAGCGCTGGACCCGCGTGTGGATGAGCAGACCGTGCAGGATGTGATGCAGACGCCGGTGGCGGCCGAGGACACGGAGGAGGCCGAGAAAGACGGCGAACCGCCGCTGGAGGAGGTGCAGGGGAATAAGCCGGCTTGAATGTGGCCGTCACGCGCGTTGGAGCACGTGGAGCGTGACGTGTGCCAGGCGACGCATCCCGACCTAGTAATTCCTGTATTTCAGCGTATCGCCTAGGGCCGCTGCGCGGCCCATCGCGGCACGAGGCCGCTCCTACCCGGAAATCGGCTAGCCTTCAGAGGCGGCGCTAGGCCGTTTAGTTCTGCAAAGGCCAGGCCTCCGCTATCTCAGCCAATACAGGACCAAGGTAGATACCGTCTGGATCCTCACCTCGTAAGTGCGATTTGAGGATCAAGACGAGGGTATGTGTGATTTTGGAAGTTTGGGCAGCAACTTGAGCACCAAGTCAGAGACATGGGCTGTGTTGGTCTTGCTTCTAAGCGCACGGTAGCCCAGGCGCCGCAGATCGCGACTTCAGGAGGCCGAGCGCAGGGCTTGCGAAGGGAGGTGACAGGCATGGATGCCTGTCAAGCGCTGGGCCCCAGGATGGGGCCTGCAGCGCGGTCCTCCCGGGAGCAAGCCCGGAACGAGGGAACCCCGGAGCGTAGCGCAGGGGCCGGATGATAGGAGCAGGCGGTTTTTGCTCACTTTTTGACAAGACAAAAAGTGAGCCGCCGTAAGGGCGGAAAGGTGAATGTACGCCACCCTCGCCAATGAATACCTACACAGGTCCAAACGCCCAAACAATTCCTTCAAAACTACGTGATAGCACCCAAGCTGCTGAAAGGCCGCAACAGCCCTCCCGCCCATTGTAAAAATCAATAATCGTCCTTATCAAACCGCCGCGCTTCACGCTGCAGCTGATACACAAAACTCTCCACCTTGCGCTGGGCAGGCCCACTGAGGTTATGAAAGCGAACCCCAGCAAACGTGGTATTGATCCGCTCTTCATAATGCAGATGGCGCAACTCGACCATGGTATCTACCAACCCAAGCGGTGCGCCGGCCTTGAAGCGTTCATACACCTGACCCAACTGCAGGCGATCCTCGACATTCCCATCAAAGCGCAGCTTGCACCCGGTAGCCGAAATATCCAGCAATTTGCCACGCAAGGCACCGTTGCCCTTGAGGTGCGTGCCATCGAGCATAATGTCCACCAGCTGCGACAGCTTAAGCGCGGCACGAAATGCGTTGCGGCGCTGGTGATAGGTCATCTCCAACGGCAGCCCGCCACGGTAGCAGCGATGACCGTCCACTTCGCTGATGCGCAGGCCGTGGGTGCATTCCCAGGCAATGCGCACACCGTCGTGGAAGCCTTCCACCCGGAAATGCTCGCCGTTTTCGATGAATTTCTCACCGTCACGGGGGATGAGCTCGTCAAGCGCCAGCACATTGTTTTCCCGATCCACGTCCACCACGTAACTCTGGAAGCGATGGCCTCGGTCATGGAAGGTGATGATCAGGGGGTCGTGGCTTTCCTGGAGCTGCCGTAAATTGGCCGCAATTTCCAAGGGTGTGCTCAGCACCTTGGGCGGTTGCGGGGCATCGGATTCATTGAACACGGCTTGACGTTCTCCAGGCAAAAGCGACACAGGTAATTGACAGCATTTTGCCAGTATGTGCCGTGCCTTGATAGGGAAATCACACTTGGCTGAGGGCGCGCGGCTTGGTCAGGGGCGAGGTGCTGCCACGGCTGTTGTAGAGCGACGGCGAGTCGCCGCCCATGAGGATGCGGACCTGATTGTTGGTGACCTGTTGCTGGACCTGAATGATACGGCCATTGGTCGAGTTGACCTGCTGGCAGGCGTCCATCAGCTGCGCCAGGGTATCGAGTCGCTCCAGCATCACATCACCGTGGGGCGATTGCGCCGCCACTGCCTGTACGCCGGCGCGGTCTGCGCTCAGGCCCAGGTCGGTCAGCAACTGGCCACGGCGCTGGCCGTGTTGTTCGAGCAGGATGATCAGCGACTGTTTGCGCGCCAGGATCTGCTCGAGCAGCTGCATGTCGCGACCGTGCAGCGCGACAGCCTCGTTCTGCAGCAGCTCGAGCAGCTCCTGCATCGGGGCGATGTCTTGTTCGATCAATTGCAGCAGGGTGGTGTCGTGCATGGCTAACTCCCGGTTTTCAAGCGTCCATTGAAGTCAGCGCACCCGACGGTCAACGCTGTGCTTCGAAATCGAGCAGCTTGCTGGCGACCCGGCCGGCATCAACTTGGTAGCTGCCATCGGCAATGGCCTGTTTGAGCTGGGCTACCTTGGCGCTGTTGACGACGGGTTCATCGCGCAGCTTGTCGCTGATCTTTTGCAACTGCTGGGCCTCTGGGCTTAGGTGCACGGCTTCTCCGCTTGCACCCGTGCCCTTTACTGTTTCCTGGCTGGCAGCCGGCTTTTCAGTGCTGCCAGGGGCATTGCTGCCGCGTACACCGCCGGTGACGGCCGGGGAATTATTCAAACGACTGAAGTCGATGACCATGATCAGAAAACCTCTGGGTTTATGGACGCTTGCCTTGTTTTCGGCCAACTCACGATAAACTTTAGGCACAAATGCGTGACTGTCTTGAGCGACAGCCTGTTACCCGTTTTCTGACACAGTCTAAAAAAAGCGGTTCCCCGGCGCCAGCGGCTTCCGCCCGCTGGCCTACATGCTCACCTCGACCTGGCCCGGGCCCGTCACCATGGCCTTGACCACGCGTTTGGAATTGAGATTGCGCACCCGAATCTGCTCGCTGATGCCGCCTTTGCTCAGCGCCTCGCCAGGCATGCGCACGCTCAACGTGCCACTGCGGGCAACGATCACCACATGATCGCCCTTGCGCACCACCTCCGCCTGCTCCAGGTGTTGAGGCGTCAGCACCTGATCCATCACCGTCGGGCGCAGCATCTTCATCCCGACCGCCTGGCCCACATCGGTCAGAAACCCTTGGCCCAGCGTGCCGACGTCCCGTTCGCGCAGGGCCACATCGCCTTCGCTCACCACGTTGTCCCGTCGCAGCGGGCGGGTGACCACGACCACCTCGCGGAACAAGCGAACGGTGGCGGGCACGAACACGGTCCAGGGCGCCGCGCCGTCGCAACGTACACGCACCGTCACCCGCCCCAGCGGCACGCTCGGGCTTTCCAGCGAAGCGTCGAGCGCCTGGCTGCACAAGGGCATGCGCAACCTTGGGTCCAACGGGTTCACCTGGATCTCGTAGCGGCCAGCCGTTTGGGTCGTGGCGAGATAATCTTCGACGGTGAACTCAAGAAACCCTTGGGTGACACCGATAAGCTGTTCAGGCATGGTGAACGCGTCCGCCCAGGTGCGAACCGGTACCAGCAGGCACAATGCGGCCAGCAAGCCAGCCAGCAGGCGCGTCAATCGTCGGGAAACTGTCGTTTTCATGTACATGGCGCTCAAAAAAGCAAAGCCCGTGCCGACTTCTTGAGTAAGTGGCAACGAATGGCTGACAGGTAAGGAGTTCGGCATGGCGGGGGTTATGGATTCGGTCAACCAGCGCACACAGCTGGTAGGGCAGAATCGCCTGGAACTGCTGCTGTTCCGCCTCAACGGCGAACAGCTTTATGGCATCAACGTTTTCAAGGTCAGGGAAGTGCTGCAATGCCCTGCGCTGACCATACTGCCCAAGGCGCATCCGGTGGTGCGCGGCGTCGCCAACATCCGCGGGGCGACGATTCCGATCCTTGACCTGTCGATGGCCACCGGCCTGCGCCCGTTGCAGGAAGACACGCGCAGCAGTTTCGTGATCATTACCGAGTACAACACCAAGACCCAGGGCTTTCTGGTGCACTCGGTCGAGCGCATCGTCAACATGAACTGGGAGGAAATCCACCCGCCACCCAAGGGGACCGGCCGCGATCATTACCTGACGGCAGTCACGCGGGTGGACAACCGTATGGTCGAGATCATCGACGTGGAGAAGGTGCTGGCCGAGGTCGCGCCGTCTTCGGAGGCGGTGTCGGCGGGGGTGGTGGACGCCGAGGTGCAGGACAAGGCCGTGATGCTGCGGGTGTTGACCGTCGACGATTCGTCGGTGGCACGCAAGCAGGTCAGCCGTTGCCTGCAGACGGTTGGGGTCGAGGTGGTGGCCCTCAATGACGGCCGCCAGGCCTTGAACTACCTGCGCCAATTGGTGGACGAAGGCAAGAAGCCTGAAGAAGAGTTTCTGATGATGATTTCCGACATTGAAATGCCGGAAATGGATGGCTATACCCTGACGGCGGAAATTCGCAGCGACCCGCGCATGCAAAAGCTGCACATCTGCCTGCATACTTCACTGTCCGGGGTGTTCAACCAGGCGATGGTCAAGAAAGTGGGCGCCGATGATTTCCTGGCCAAGTTCCGGCCGGATGATCTGGCCCAGCGCGTGGTTGACCGAATCAAGGCAGCACATTGAAAGGCGCCGGGGTTCGCCCCGGCCACAGTGATTGAAAAGAGGCGGCAGCAGTGTCTACGGGTAATTTGGATTTCGAACAGTTCCGGGTCTTTCTGGAAAAAGCCTGTGGCATCTTGCTGGGCGAAAATAAGCAGTATCTGGTGTCCAGCCGCCTCAACAAATTGATGGAGCAGCAGGGCATCAAGAGCCTGGGCGAGCTGGTGCAACGCATCCAGGCCCAGCCGCGGGGCGGCCTGCGCGAGCAGGTGGTCGATGCCATGACCACCAACGAAACCCTGTGGTTTCGCGATACCTACCCGTTCGAGGTGCTCAAGAACAAGGTCATCCCCGAGTTTATCCGCAACAACCCCGGCCAGCGCCTGCGCATGTGGTCGGCGGCGTGCTCTTCGGGCCAGGAGCCGTACTCCATCTCCATGGCCATCGACGAGTTCGAACGCAGCAACCTTGGCCAGCTGAAAATGGGCGCGCAGATCGTCGCGACCGACCTGTCGGGCACCATGCTCAACAACTGCAAGACTGGCGAGTACGACAGCCTGGCGATTGCCCGCGGCTTGTCGGCCGAGCGCCTGCAGCGCTACTTCGACCCCAAGGGGCCGGGGCGCTGGGCGATCAAGCCGGCGATTCGCAACCGGGTGGAGTTTCGCTCGTTCAACTTGCTCGACAGCTATGCAAGCCTGGGCAAGTTCGACATCGTGTTCTGCCGCAACGTGTTGATCTACTTCTCGGCCCAGGTGAAGAAAGACATCCTGCTGCGCATTCACAGCACCCTCAAGCCAGGCGGGTACCTGTTCCTGGGCGCATCCGAAGCCCTCAACGGCCTGCCGGACCATTACCAGATGGTGCAGTGCAGCCCGGGCATCATCTATCAGGCCAAATAGGCCCATGCCGTATGTGCCGCTGACCGGGCGATGCCTTGTCAGCGGCTTTCAATGAGTCGGCCCTGTCGCTGACGTCAATTTTTTGTTTTGCCGCTCATGTGCTCTTGTTTTTGCCGCTTGTGGCCATTGGGCCGCGTGCGGTTTGCCGCTTTTCTGGCATAGCGCCCCTTTGAACAGGGCTGCAAGGCCTTGAATACGGGCTTTGCCGATGTTGGCACAAGCCTTGCTAAAACCTTCGGCAACGACATTCTGGTCAACCGCTGAAGGTTTCCCCGACATGAGCATCAGCTTCGACAAGGCGCTTGGTATCCATGAAAAGGCCCTGGGCTTTCGTGCGCAACGCGCCGAAGTGCTGGCCAACAACATTGCCAATGCCGACACCCCCAACTACAAGGCCCGTGACCTGGACTTCGCCTCGGTGCTGGCCGCTGAAAGCGACAAGCAGCACAACGGCGGCCGCTTCGGCCTGGAGCGCACCAACAGCCGGCACATCGAGGCCGACGGCGTGGCGCTGAGCGACGAAGCCCTCAAGTACCGCACGCCGATGCAGCCTTCGATCGACCAGAACACCGTGGACGCGCAAATCGAGCAGTCGAATTACACCGAAAACGCGATTGGCTTCCAGGCCAGCTTCACGTTGCTCAACAGTAAATTCAAAGGGCTGGTATCAGCCCTGCGGGGAGAATGACCATGTCCCTTTCCAGCGTCTTCAACATTGCCGGTTCCGGCATGAGCGCGCAGAACACGCGCCTGAACACCGTCGCCTCCAACATTGCCAACGCCGAGACGGTCTCGTCGAGCATCGACCAGACCTACCGCGCTCGCCATCCCGTGTTCGCCACCACGTTCCAGAACACCCAGGCCGGCACCAGCCAGTCGCTGTTCGAGGACCAGGGCGAGGCAGGGCAGGGCGTGCAAGTAACCGGCATCGTCGAGGACCAGAGCAACCTCGAGGCCCGCTACGAGCCTAGCCACCCGGCGGCGAACAAGGACGGCTACGTGTATTACCCCAACGTTAACGTGGTCGAGGAGATGGCTGACATGATCTCGGCCAGCCGCGCGTTCCAGACCAATGCCGAGTTGATGAACACGGCCAAGAGCATGATGCAGAAGGTGCTGACCCTGGGTCAGTGATAGGACGCCGACATGACCACCACCAATGCCACAGGCGAAGTCGGCAGTAGCTACCTGAACTCGCTGCAGCGAAAAGAAAGCAAGAACGACGAAAAGACCGGCGCCGCCGGCAGTGCCCTGGGCAAAGATGCCTTCCTGCAGCTGCTGGTCACCCAGATGAAGAACCAGAACCCCCTGGACCCGCAGCAGAACGGCGAGTTCGTGGCGCAGTTGGCCCAGTTCAGCAGCTTGGAAGGTATCCAGACCCTGAACAGCTCGGTCGGCTACATCGCCAGTGCGTTCCAGTCGTCCCAGGCCTTGCAGGCGTCGTCGCTGGTCGGACGCAACGTGATCGTGCAGACCGACAAGGCCGTGGTCGACACCAGCAAGGACATGAAGGGCTCGGTGAACCTCACCGGCTCGAGCACCGCCACCTCGGTGGGCGTGTACGACAAGGACGGCAAGCTGGTGCGCACCCTCGACCTGGGCAGCCAGGCTGGCGGCAAGGTGGACTTCACCTGGGATGGCAAGGATGACGCCGGTGAGACCCTGCCGGCCGGCACCTACAGCTTCAAGGCCACCGCCTCGATCAATGGCACGGCCACGGCCATGACCACCAACCTGCCGGCCACCGTCACCAGCGTGACCATGGGCACCAACGGCGGCGAAATGTCGCTGAACCTGGCAGGGCTGGGCAGCGTTCCACTTTCCACCATTCAAAGCATCGGCATCTAGGGCCTAGCGCACATTTTCAGGAGTTAGCGTATGTCTTACAACATTGGCTTAAGCGGCCTCAATGCAGCCAACAAGGCCCTGAACGTGACCGGCAACAACATTGCCAACGTCGCCACCACTGGCTTCAAGTCCTCGCGCGCCGAGTTCGCCGACCAGTACTCAAGCTCCATTCGCGGCACCAGCGCCGGCCGTACCTCCATTGGTACCGGCGTAAGAACCGCCGCCATTTCCCAGCAGTTCAGCTCGGGCAACATCAACGGCACCGGCCAGGCGCTGGACATGGCCATTGACGGCAACGGCTTCTTCGCGCTCAACGACAACGGCTCGAAGATCTATACCCGGGCCGGGGCGTTCTACAGTGACAAGCAGGGCTTCGTCGTCAACGCCGGCGGCGCCAACCTGCAAGGTTATGGCGTCGACGAAAATGGCCAGGTGGTGCAGGGCGTATTGACCAACCTTCAGATCGACACGGCCAACCTCACCCCCAAGGCCACGTCCAAGATCGAGCAGACGGTCAACCTCAAGTCCAGCGATGGCGCGCCTACGGTCACCCCGTTCGACCCAGCCGACGTCAAGAGCTACAACTTCACGTTCTCAAGCGACGTGTACGATAGCCAGGGCAATGCGCACCAGTTGAACCAGTACTTCATCAAGGATGACACGTCCAATTCCTGGAAGATGTACAGCACCATCGACGGTCGCAACCCACAGGACCCGACCTCCACGCAGCCGCTGATCAATGACCTGCCATTCAAGTCCGACGGCACGCTCAACGCCGATGCCCTCACGCCTGGGCCGGTGACCGGTGGCCTGTCGATCAATGCGAACAAGACTTTCAACCTGGACAACTGGATCCCCGCGCAGAAGAACGCTGCCGGCCAGTGGTCAGCCAACGGCGCCAATGCCAACCCCGGCGGCGTCAGCCTCGACATGCTGGGCATGACCCAGTACAACGCCGCCTCGGCCGTGACCGCCAAGGATCAGGACGGGTTCGCTACGGGTGAGCTGTCTAGCCTGTCGGTAGACAAGGGCGGCTTCCTTTTCGCCAACTTCACCAATGGCAAGAACAAAGTCATCGGCCAGGTCGCCATCGCCAGCTTCGCCAACATGCAGGGCCTGACGCCGATCGGCGGCACCAACTGGCAGGAGTCCTTTTCGTCGGGTGTCCCGGTGATCGGCGCGCCAGACACCGGCACCCTGGGCCAGATTGCAGGTTCCTCGCTGGAAGATTCCAACGTCGACCTGACCGGCGAGCTGGTGAACCTGATCAAGGCGCAGAGCAACTACCAGGCCAACGCCAAGACGATTTCCACCGAAAGCACCATCATGCAAACCATCATCCAGATGAGCTGATGGCGTGCCGAGGCGTGACACTCAGGGTTTACGAGCAGTGTCGATGAAGCATGCCTGGTTGTTGTCCTTCCTGCTGGTGATAGGGGGCGGCAGTGCCAAATGGGCAGAGGCCGCCCCAAGGCCTTTCTTCCTTTGGCAAAGCCTGGTCACCGGGCGATACATCTGCGTCCAGGGCAACCCGGGTTCAGGCTGGACCCGGTTTGCCGGTCCCTACAAAAACGGCGCCTGCCGCGATCACTGATTCAGGCGCCCTGACCCGATGCCAACAAACTGACACCGACGGTAAAGCCGTCGCGCTGAAGTGCCCGATTCTCCAGGGTGCAAAACTGGTTCGATTATTGCTTAACCCTGCCTGATGACAGCGCGGTACTGGCGCGCGGAGGAGATGCTGTGGACAAATTGCTTTACGTGGCCATGACCGGCGCCAGCCAGAACGCGCTGGCCCAGAAGGCCCACGCCAACAATCTGGCGAACGTTTCCACCAACGGCTTCCAGCGCGACCTGGAGCAGGCCCGCTCAATGCCGGTCTTTGGCGACAGCTTCCCGGCGCGGGCCTTTGCCCTGACCGAGCGCCCGGCCACCGACTTCAGCGAAGGGCCGATGATCGAAACCGGTCGCGACCTGGACGTGGCGGTGAGCGGCCATGGCTTTATCGCCGTGCAGGCCCCCGACGGCAGCGAAGCCTATGTGCGCACCGGCAGCCTGAACATCGACGCCCTTGGCGTGTTGCGCGCTGGCAACGGCATGCCGGTGATCGGCAACGGCGGCCCGATTGCCATCCCGCCTGAGCAGAAGGTGGAAGTGGGTGCCGACGGCACCATCAGCATCCGCTCCATGGGCGAAGACCCGCGGGTGATGGCCGAAGTCGACCGCATCAAGCTGGTCAACCCGGACACCAAGGGCCTGAACAAGGGCGCAGACGGCCTGATTCACACCGCCAGCGGCCAGCCGGCCGATGCCGACGTCAATGTTCGCGTGGTCTCGGGCTTTCTTGAAGGCAGCAACGTCAACGCGGTGGAAGAGATGACCTCGGTGCTGGCGTTGTCCCGCCAGTTCGAGCTGCACGTGAAAATGATGAGCGCGGCCAAGGAAGGCGATGAAGCCATGGCGCGGGTTTTGCAAATCGGCTAATGACATTTGAACGGGTGCCGTAAAACAGGCGCGCGAGGAGAACTTACATGCTTCCAGCTCTATGGGTCGCCAAAACCGGCCTGTCCGCCCAGGACACCAACCTGACGGTGATTTCCAACAACTTGGCCAACGTGTCGACCACCGGCTTCAAACGTGATCGCGCCGAGTTCCAGGACCTGCTGTACCAGATCCGTCGCCAGCCAGGTGCCCAGTCCACCCAGGACAGCCAGCTGCCCTCCGGCTTGCAGGTAGGTACTGGCGTGCGCATTGTCGGCACCCAGAAAAGCTTCGTGGCTGGCAGCCTGCAGACCACCGAGAACCCGCTGGACATGGCGGTCAATGGTCGTGGTTTCTTCCAGATCCTGCAGCCAGATGGCACGGTCTCGTACACCCGTGACGGCACCTTCCACCTCAATTCCGATGGCCAGATCGTCACCGCCAACGGCTATGCCCTGGAGCCTGCCATCGTCGTGCCCAACGACGCGCAGACCTTCACCGTCGGCCAGGACGGTACCGTATCGATCACCACCGCCGGCAACCCGGCCGCCCAGGTGATCGGCAACATCCAGACCGCCGACTTCATCAACCCGGCGGGCCTGCAGGCCATTGGTGGCAACCTGTTCCTGGAAACGGCCGCCAGCGGCGCCCCCCAGGTCGGCACCCCAGGCCTGAACGGCTTCGGTACCACCTTGCAGCAAACCCTGGAGAACTCCAACGTCAGCACCGTGGAAGAGCTGGTGAACATGATCACCACCCAGCGCGCCTACGAGATGAACTCCAAGGTCATTTCTGCCGCCAACTCGATGCTGCAGACCGTTACCCAGCAGCTGTGATCCCAGCAACTTCCGTAGCACCCGTGAGGTATGCATCATGAATCGTCTGTTGTCCGTTTTCGCCCTGGGCGGTGCGGTGTTGCTTGCAGGCTGCGTCGCCCCCGCGGCCAAGCCCAACGACCCGTACTATGCGCCGGTGCTCCCGCGCACCCCTTTGCCGGCAGCGGCCAACAACGGTTCGATCTACCAGGCCGGTTTCGAGCAGAACCTGTATAGCGACCGCAAGGCATTCCGCGTGGGTGACATCATCACCATCACCCTGAACGAGCGCACCTCGGCCAGCAAGAACGCAGGTTCCCAGATCCAGAAGAACAGCAAGGCCAGCCTTGGTCTGTCGTCGCTGTTCGGGGCCAGGCCGAACACCAACAACCCGTTCGGCGGCGGCGACCTGTCGCTCGATGCCGGCTACAGCGGTGATCGCACCACCAAGGGCGACAGCAAGGCCACCCAGGGCAACACCTTGACCGGCTCGGTGACCGTCACCGTGGCCGAAGTGCTGCCCAATGGCATCATCGCCGTGCGCGGCGAGAAGTGGCTGACCCTGAACACCGGTGAAGAGCTGGTGCGCATCGCCGGGCTCATCCGCGCCGACGACATCGCCACCGACAACACCGTGCCGTCCACGCGGGTGGCCGATGCGCGCATCACCTATTCCGGCACCGGCTCGTTTGCCGATGCCAGCCAGCCCGGGTGGCTGGACCGCTTCTTCATGAGCCCGCTTTGGCCCTTCTGAGTACCCTGACCATGCTCAATCTGAGGCAACTGCTCACCGCCACCTTGCTGCTGACCTGCGCCTGCGCCGCGCAAGCCGAGCGACTGAAGGACATCGCCAGCATCTCGGGCGTACGTTCCAACCAGTTGATCGGCTACGGCCTGGTGGTCGGCCTGAACGGTACCGGCGACCAGACCACGCAAACGCCTTTCACCCTGCAGACGTTCAACAACATGCTGTCGCAGTTCGGCATCAAGGTGCCGCCTGGATCGGGCAACGTGCAGTTGAAGAACGTTGCCGCAGTATCGGTGCATGCCGACTTGCCGGCCTTCGCCAAGCCAGGGCAGGTGGTGGACATCACCGTGTCGTCGATCGGTAACTCCAAGAGCCTGCGTGGGGGCAGCTTGTTGATGACCCCGCTCAAGGGGATCGACGGCAACGTCTACGCCATCGCCCAGGGCAACCTGGTGGTGGGCGGCTTCGATGCCGAAGGGCGCGACGGCTCGCGGATCACCGTCAACGTGCCGTCTGCCGGCCGTATCCCGGGCGGCGCCAGCGTCGAGCGGGCAGTGCCAAGCGGTTTCAACCAGGGCAACACCCTGACCCTGAACCTCAACCGCCCCGACTTCACCACCGCCAAGCACATCGTCGACAAGGTCAACGACCTGCTCGGCCCTGGCGTGGCCCAGGCCGTGGATGGCGGTTCGGTGCGCGTGAGCGCGCCGATGGACCCCAGCCAGCGAGTGGACTACCTGTCGATCCTGGAAAACCTGGAAATCGATCCGGGCCAGGCAGTGGCCAAGGTGATCATCAACTCGCGTACCGGCACTATCGTCATCGGCCAGAACGTCAAGGTATCGCCGGCGGCGGTAACCCACGGCAGCCTAACGGTGACCATCACCGAAGACCCCATCGTCAGCCAGCCGGGTCCGCTCTCCAATGGCCAGACCGCCGTGGTCCCGCGCTCGCGGGTCAGCGCCGAGCAGGAAGCCAAGCCGATGTTCAAGTTCGGCCCGGGTACCACGCTGGATGAAATCGTCCGGGCGGTGAACCAGGTGGGCGCCGCGCCCGGTGACCTGATGGCCATTCTCGAAGCCCTGAAACAGGCCGGCGCCTTGCAGGCCGACCTGATCGTGATCTGAGGACGGCGTCGATGAACAGCAAGAGCCTGGTTTCCGGCAGTGTCGACAGCGGTGCCTTCACCGACCTCAACCGCCTCAATGCCCTCAAGCACGGTGATCGCGACAGCGAAGCCAACGTGCGCAAGGTGGCCCAGGAGTTCGAGTCGATGTTCATCAGCGAGATGCTCAAGGCTTCGCGCAAGGCCAGCGATGTCCTGGCCGACGACAACCCGATGAACACCGAGACGGTCAAGCAGTACCGGGACATGTACGACCAGCAGTTGTCGGTGAGCATGTCCCGCGAGGGTGGCGGTATCGGCCTGCAGGATGTGCTGGTACGCCAGCTGACCAAAAGCCGCAGCGCCGCCGCCAATACCAGCCCGTTCCCGCGTGGCCAGGCAGGCCCGGTGTTGTGGGGTAGCAAGGTCGCAGACCCGGTCCACGCCACCCAAGCGGCCAGCACCCGCAACGACGTCGCCGCGCTCAATGCGCGGCGCCTGGCGTTGCCCAGCCGCCTTACCGACCGCCTGCTGGCCGGCATCGTGCCTACTGCGGCCACGGCGCCTGTCGGCGCAGCCCCCGCAGCCCCCGTGCGCGACGGCCAGCAGCCGGCCAAGGCCTTTGCCGTGCCCGAGAACGGGCTGCGCATTATCGGCCGTGCCATTGCCCAGCCGCCGCTGGCACCGAAAAAGGCCTTCACCGACAGCGATTCGTTCATCGCCACCATGCTGCCAATGGCCGAGCAGGCCGCCAAGCGCATCGGTATCGACCCGCGCTACCTGGTCGCCCAGGCTGCGCTGGAAACCGGTTGGGGCAAGTCGGTCATGCGCAACAGCGACGGCAGCAGCAGCCACAACCTGTTCGGTATCAAGGCCACCGGCAACTGGCAGGGCGAGCAGGCCAGGGCCATCACCAGCGAATTTCGCGACGGCCAGTTCGTCAAGGAAACCGCCCAGTTCCGCAGCTACGACTCCTACCAGGACAGCTTCCACGACCTGGTGAGCCTGCTGCAGAACAATTCGCGCTATCAAGAAGCGGTCAAGTCGGCCGATAACCCGGAGCAGTTTGCACGCGAGTTGCAAAAGGCCGGTTACGCGACCGACCCGGGCTATGCGAAGAAAATCATCAGCATCGCCCAGCAAATGCAGAAGACACCGCAATACGCCATGGCTGGCAGCACCACGAACCTTTGAAAGGACTAAATCATGTCGAGCCTGATTTCGATCGGCCTGAGTGGCTTGAGTGCCAGCCAGGCGCACCTGTCGGTCACCAGTAACAACATCGCCAACGCCGCCACCAGCGGCTATTCGCGCCAGCAGGCCATGCAAGTGGCCGGTGCCTCGCAGTACATGGGCGCAGGCTTTCTGGGCAGTGGGACCACGCTGGCAGACGTGCGCCGTATCTACAGTGCCTACCTCGACAATCAGTTGCAGACGGCGACGTCCCTGCAAGCCGATTCCACGGCATTCCAGGACCAGATCACTGGCATCGACAAGTTGCTCGCTGACCGGGACACCGGCATCAGCTCGGTGCTCACGGCCTTCTTTTCGGCCCTGCAGACGGCGGCAGCCAAACCGGGCGATGTGGCTTCGCGGCAATTGCTGCTGACCCAGGCGCAGACCTTGAGCAACCGTTTCAACGCCGTCAGCACTCAACTGACCCAGCAGAACGATGTGATCAACTCCCAGCTCGATACCTTGGCGGGGCAGGTCAACAAGCTCACCACCAGCATCGCCGAGTACAACAAGCAGATCGTGGCCGCCAGCGGCACCGGCAGCACGCCCAACAACCTGCTCGATGCCCGCAGCGAAGCCGTGCGCCAGTTGAACGAACTGGTGGGCGTGACCGTTCAGGAGCGTGAAGGCAACTACGACGTGATCCTGGGCAGCGGCCAGTCGCTGGTGACCGGCAACAGGGCCAACCTGTTGTCGGTTCAGCCGGGGGTGGCCGACAAAAGCCAGGCGACCTTGCGCATCAACTACGAGTCGTTCAGCTCGGACGTGACCTCGGTGGCCACCGGCGGCACCATCGGTGGCCTGTTGCGCTACCGCCAGGATGTGCTGACGCCTTCGATGAACGAGTTGGGCCGCGTGGCGCTGGTCGTCGCCGACAGCATCAACAGCCAGCTGGGCCAGGGCCTGGACGCCAACGGGCAGTTCGGCAGCTCGCTGTTCTCCAGCATCAACAGCGCCAGTGCCATTGCCCAACGCAGCCTGGCCTCGTCGAACAACAGCGCAGGCTCGGGCAACCTCGATGTCACCATTGCCAACAGCGGCGCCCTGAGCACCTACGACTACGAAGTGAAGTTCACCAGCGGCAATCAGTACAGTGTGCGCCGCTCCGACGGCACCGACATGGGCTCGTTCGACCTCAACGCCGACCCTGCGCCGGTCATCGATGGCTTCAGCCTGTCCCTCAAGGGTGGTGCGCTGGCCGCTGGCGACAGCTTCAAGGTGATTCCTACCCGCTCGGCCGCCACCGGTATTACCACAGTGCTCACCGATGCCAACAAGCTGGCGTTCGCCGGCCCTGTGAGCGCTACCGTTGGCAGCGGCAACAGCGGCACCGGCACCATCACACAACCCAACCTCGGACAAGCGCTGGATATCTATGGCGGTGCCGACACGGCCCTGACGCAGCAGGCGATCAAGGACGCCATGCCGGTGCGCGTGGTGTTCGACGCAGCCAGCGGTGGGTCCCAGGGCTACAAGCTGTTCGATGCCAAGGGCGCGCAGATCGGCACCGGGACCGTGGTGCCAGGCCAGGACAATAAGCTCTCGCTGTCGATACCGATGCGTGATGCATCGGGCAACCCGATTCTCGACCCCAGCGGCAATCCGCGCACCTTTGCGCTGGAAACCACCATTGGTGGTAGCCCGGCAACCAATGACAGCTTTACCTTGTCGTTCAATGTCGATGGCAAGGCGGATAACCGCAATGCCAATGCCCTGTTGAGCCTGCAGACCAAATCGACCGTGGGGACCAATTCCGGTGGCGGCACCAGTTTCACTTCCGCCTATGCCGCCTTGGTAGAGCGGGTGGGCGCCAAGGCCAGTCAAGCGTCTATCGATACCACTGCAACGGCCGCGGTGCTCAAGTCGGCAAGTGAAAGCCGCAGCGCCGTCTCTGGGGTGAACCTGGACGACGAAGCCGCCAACCTGGTCAAGTTTCAGCATTACTACACCGCGTCGTCCCAGATCATCAAGGCGGCGCAAGAAGCGTTCTCGACCTTGATCAACGCGCTATAAGGAGGCTGATCGTGCGAATTTCAACCGCCCAGTTTTACGAAACCAGCTCCAACACCTACTCCAAGAATTATTCGGATTTGGCCAAGATCACGGCCCAGGTGACCTCCAAGTCGCGCATTCAGACCGCAGGCGACGACCCGGTGGGCGCTGCGCGCTTGCTGTTGTTGCAACAGCAAAGCGCGTTGCTCGATCAGTACAGCGGCAACATGACCACCGTCAAGAACACCCTGCTGCAGCAAGAGAGCGTGCTGTCTACCATCAACGATGCGCTGCAGCGAGCAAGCGAGCTGTCGATTCAGGCGGGTAACGGTGGTCTGAGCGACGCTGACCGCACCTCCATCGCCAGCGAAATCAAGGAAATCGAGGCCAACGTGTTCGGCCTGCTCAATTCCCGTGACGCCAACGGGGACTACATGTTTGGAGGGTCCAAGAATTCGACCCCGCCCTATGTTCGCAATGCCGACGGCTCCTACAGCTATCAGGGCGATCAGACCCAGATGAGCCTGCAGGTATCCGATACCTTGCATTTGGCCATCAACGACAGTGGCTTCAGCGTTTTCGACCAGGCCACCAACAACAGCCGCACGCAGTCGACCTTGCAGGCGCCGACGCCCAACGATGGCAAGGTGCTGCTTTCGGGTGGGTTGCTGACATCGGCCAATACCTACAGCGACAAGTTCGCTGCGGGCCAGCCTTATACGGTTACCTTCACCAGCGCCACTGAATACAGCATCAAGGACGCCGCCGGTAACGACATCACCAACGAAACTGCCGGCAAGGGCAAGTTCGATGTCAATACCGAAGGCGGAAAGATGATCTCGCTGCGGGGTGTGGATTTCGAGGTCAACCTGAACCTTGCAGAGGGTGACGATCCTGATGCCGTGGTGGCAGGGCATGTCTTCACCCTCGAAGCCAAGCCAGACACCCTGACCGCTACTCGCAGTGCAGGTAACCCCTCGACCTCTCAGGTCGTGGGCTCAAGCGTTACCGACCCCGATGCCTATCGCAGTACCTTCCCCAGCAACGGCGCAGTGCTCAGGTTCACCAGCGACACCGATTATCAGCTCTTTGCGCAGCCGTACGATGCCCAGAGCAAACCGATTGCCTCGGGCACCGTGGGGGCGGGTAATGCCGTGACGGTAGCGGGTGTGACCTATCAGTTCGACGGGGCGCCGGCCCAGGGCGATCAGTTCTCCATCAATGCCAACACCCACCGCACGCAGAACCCGCTGGACACCCTGGGGCAATTGCGAAGCGTGTTGGAGAAACCCCTTGATACGCCTGAAGCGCAGGCTGCTTTGAAGGCCGCAACGGACTCGGCGATTTCCAACCTGGCCAGTGCGCGTGATCGCATCGACATTACCCGAGGCTCGATCGGTGCCCGGGCCAATTCGCTTGAGATACAGGCTCAGGAAAACGAAAGCCTAGGTCTTGCCAACAAGAGCACGCAAAGCGCAATTGGCGACACCGACATGGCGACCGCCACGATCCAACTGACCCTGCAACAGGCGATGCTCGAAGCCTCTCAGCTGGCATTTGCGCGAATATCGCAGTTGAGCTTGTTCGATAAGCTCTAAGTGAATCAGCGGGCGCGGAGCCAGGCTTCGCGCTCTGCTTCGTTGCAACCGACCATGGCTGTGATTGAGTGGCCATGCTGGGTTGGCGCGCTCAAATGATGGCGCTGGCAGCGACGGGCGCCTCAAAAGCGAGCTTGTTTGAAACCTGCGGCCGTGTCCCTCAATGACGGGACATCCCCATGCACGGCGCGTGATGAATTCAACGTGCCACGCCCCCAATACCTGCCTTTCGTTGCATTTCAATGTGACCAATGAGTCAAAACGGTCATCTTCCCTGTATTCTATGCAGCAGCTGTTGCAGCATTTTGTTACCGGTGCGCAGGCAGGCTCTGCTTTATCCCCTCCCCAGGCGGTGACGCTCCGGTTTTTGGCGCCCTCAATCGATCGAGTGGTGGTCTTTGGCTGTTTTCATTGGGAAGCCAGAATGATTGGCATCAAAAGTATCGCGAGTTACGTGCCCACCGCTGGCCTGGACAACTACGTCCAGGGTGCGAAGTTCGGCAAGGACGAAGAGTTCATGTTCGGCAAGATCGGTGCGTCCTTCCTGCCACGCAAGGCCCCGGAGCAGGAAACCTCCGACCTGTGCGTGGAGGCCGCCCGGGCACTGTTCGCCAACAACCCCGACCTCGATCCGCAGTCGATCGACGCGTTGATCGTGGTGACCCAGAATGGCGATGAAGAAGGCCTGCCGCACACGGCCGCCATCGTCCAGAGCAAGCTTGGATTGTCCACCCGTGTGGCAGCGTTCGATATTTCCCTGGGCTGCTCGGGGTATGTGTATGGGCTGTATGCGATCAAGGGCTTCATGGAGGCGGCGGGCCTGAAGAACGGGCTGCTGATCACCGCCGACCCGTATTCGAAGATCGTCGACCCGGAAGACCGCAATACCACCATGCTGTTCGGCGACGCGGCCACGGCCACCTGGATGGCCGATGGCGCGGTCTGGAAGCTGGGCGAAGCACGCTTTGGCACTGACGGTTCGGGTGCCGAGCACCTGAAGGTGTCCGATGGTACGTTCTTCATGAATGGCCGGCAGGTGTTCAATTTTGCTCTGGTCAAGGTGCCGGCGCATTTGCACGAGCTGCTTGATGCCAGCGGCCTGCAGTCTTCGGACATCGATGCGTTCTGCATCCACCAGGGCAGTGCGGCGATCGTCGATGCGGTGGCTCGGCGGTTCGAGGAGCATCATCCGGAGAAATTCGTGAAAGACATGCTCGAGACGGGCAATACCGTGTCGTCCAGCGTGCCGTTGCTGCTGCAAAAGCACATGCTCGACGGTAGCTGGAAGCGGGTGGCTGTGAGCGGGTTCGGGGTGGGGTTGTCCTGGGCTTCGGCGATTCTTTATCGGGATTGATGGATTTAGACCAAATTCCAGGATCGCCCTGCGGACCAACGCGGCCGGTGCCAACATAAGCGGCGAAGCTGGAATCTTTGGGGCTGCTGCGCAGCCCATCGCGGCGCAAGGCCGCTCCCACACGACTTGTGTGACGCCTGAGTTGAGGCTATCAGAGCCTGGTGGGAGCGGCCTTGCGCCGCGATGGGCCGCGCAGCGGCCCCAACAATTCCTGACGCGAAGCTGCACGCCTGAAACCTCCGCCCCATTCCCGTTCGGCCTCTCGTTCGCCACGTCATTCATCAACGCCCTCCAAGACAGCCCCATCCCCCCATCACCCACCTGATGTGCTTTTTGACGCCAAAATTCCGCGCTTAACCCCTTGATTTTCCAGGGCTGGCCGCATGCCAGCATTTTTTTTTGCAAAAACCCCTCAAGCAACCGGGCCATCCGACGATAACCATTACGAAGGTTCTCTAGGCCATACCCGGCTGTCGCCAGGGCCGGAAGCCGCAGTATCCATACCACGAGGAATTCGTCATGGCTTTGACCGTCAACACCAACATCACCTCCTTGGGCGTTCAGAAGAACCTGAACCGCGCTTCCGAAGCGCTGGGTACTTCGATGTCCCGCCTGTCCTCTGGCCTGAAAATCAACAGCGCCAAAGACGACGCCGCTGGCCTGCAGATCGCCAACCGTCTGACCAGCCAGATCAAAGGTCTGAGCGTGGCAATGAAGAACGCCAACGACGGTATTTCGATCGCCCAGACCGCTGAAGGCGCCATGCAGGAATCGACCAGCATTCTGCAGCGTATGCGCGAACTGTCCCTGCAGTCTGCCAACGGCTCGAACAGCGATGACGACCGTACTTCCCTGCAGCAGGAATTCACCGCACTGACCGGCGAACTGACCCGTATCGCCAACACTACCACCTTCGGTGGTCGTAACATCCTGGACGGCTCGTTCCAGAACGTCGGCTTCCAGATCGGCTCCAGCGCCAACGAAACCATTTCGTTCGGCATGACCGATATCAGCGCAACTGGCCTGAAAGGCTCGTTCAGCGAAGCCAAGACCGATGGCGCGGCTACCGATTTGTCGGCCGTCGTTACCGGTGCGGTAGCGCCAGCAGGTGCAACTACTTATTCCGCAGCGGCTGTTACCTTCACTCCGCCAGCTACCGGTGAGACTGTTGAGCTCACTATTAATGGCGCGGCTACGCCGATCTCGATTACCGAGACCGATGACACCGATTCGGTAATTGCCAAAATCAACGCAGCCAACAGCGGCGCGAATGCTACTGGTGTTAGCGCTACGAAAGATGCCAGCGGCGACATCGTAATGTCGTCCTCGGCAACCTTCACCGCCACTGCATCGAACGCTACCACCCCTGCAAACCTGTCTGGCTTCGCAGCTACTGCAACCGTGACGCCAACCACTGGCTTCACCAGCGACATCTCCTTCAACATCAACGGTACCACCATCGGCGCTACCGCTGGCCAGGACATGGATGATGTGCTCACCGCCATCAACGCCGAAACTGCCAACACCGGTGTTGCAGCCACCCTCAAGGACGGCCGTCTGACCCTGACCTCCACCGACGGCAAAGCCATCAACCTCACCAACGGTACAGGCGCTGCCGGTCAAGGTGCTCTGGCCAAGATTGGTCTGTCGGCAGGCACTACCGAAGCCAAACTGGTCGCTGACACCTCGATCTCGCTGAATGGCACCGAAGTCAAGTTCAAGAAAGGCGACACCCTGGACTCGATCATCACGTCCATCAACACCGCCAGCACCGGCGTGACTGCCAGCAAAAACGCTGACAACACCCTGAACCTGTTCTCGGCCAAGAACATCACCATCGCCGACGGCAGCCAAGGCACCGGCCTGGCCGCGCTGGGCCTGACCGCAGGTAGCACCACTGCCATCACCCAGGAAGCGACCGTTTCGAGCCTGAGCATCACCACTGCTGCCGATTCGCAAAAGTCGATCCAGGCCCTGGACGCTGCCATTGCCCAGATCGACAGCCAGCGCGCTCAGCTCGGTGCCGTGCAAAACCGCTTCGACAGCACCGTTGCCAACCTGAACAGCATCTCGGAAAACTCCACCGCTGCCCGCAGCCGTGTACAGGACGCCGACTTCGCTTCGGAAACCGCCGAACTGACCAAGCAGCAGACCTTGCAGCAGGCATCCACCGCGATCCTGTCCCAGGCCAACCAGCTGCCGTCCTCGGTACTGAAACTGCTGGGCTAATCGCCAAAGCAGGCTAAGTTTGACGAAGGGTACGTTCGCGTACCCTTTCGTCTTTTCGTCACTTGAGGGTGTAAGTCGTGGATATAAGCATGAAGCTGGGCCTGTCCCATCCCGCCGCCATCACGCCGGACGCGCCACCCAGCGCGCGGCCAACCAGCGAGCCGGTCAAGGCCGAGCCCGCCGACAAGGTTTCCAAGCCCGTAGCCCGGCCTGACCTGGAAAGCGCCGTCAGTGCCATCCAGGATTTCGTCAAGGCTTCGGAGCGACAACTGGATTTTTCGATCGACGACTCCACCGGCCAGGTGGTGGTCAAGGTCATCGCCCGCCAAAGCGGTGAAGTCATCCGCCAGCTGCCTTCTGAAGCTGCGCTAAAGCTTGCGGAAAACCTAAAAGATGCCAACAGCCTGTTGTTCAGCACCCAGGTTTGAGTTGGCACGGCATTTGTTTACCAGCGCACGGATGCTTTTTCGTCGGAATACCGGCGGTTACGATAAAGGAGATGTGATATGGCAAGCTCGACCATCAATGGGCTTGGCTCTGGCCTGGACATCAGCGGCATTGTGAAGGCCCTGGCGAGTGCCGAGAAGGCGCCCAAGCAGACCCAGATCAACAACCAGACCACCACCGCCACCACCTCGCTTTCGGCCATCGGCTCCGTCAAGAGCGCGCTCGAGACGTTCCGTGCCGCAGTCGCCAAGCTCAACACCGCTTCGAGTTTCTCTGGCCTGGCTTCTTCGTCCTCGGACGAGGCCATCGCCAAGATCAAGCTGGGCGACGGCGCTTCCTCGGGCAACTATGCGCTCGAAGTCACCCAGCTGGCGACCGCGTCGAAAATTTCCACCCAGATTTATGAAAAGACCTCGACGATCGTCAACGACTCGGGTGAATCCCAGACCCTGACCATCAACCAGGGCAGTGCGACCCACAGCGTGAACATTGCCGCGGGCGCCACACTCCAGCAGGCACGTGACACGATCAATGACCAGCTGCAGTCCAAGGGCATCACGGCCAACATCGTCACCGATGCCAGTGGGTCGCGGCTCATCTTCTCGTCGACCAAGATGGGCGAGGGCACCGAGTTGACGCTGGGGGGCGACGCCAGCATGGCGCAGGGTGTGTCTACCATTGCCAAGCCGCAGAACGCCAAGTACACCCTCGATGGGCTGGCGCTGGAGTCTGCGTCCAACACCGTGACCGGCGCGATCAGTGGTGTGGATATCACCCTGGTCAAGGAAGGCAAGTCCAACCTGGCAGTCACCAGCAACAGCGACACGCTCAAGACGTCGGTCAAGTCTTTCGTCACGGCGTACAACGCGCTAATGACCACCATCAATACCCAAACCAAGGTCACCACCGGGGCCGATGGCGCCGCTACAGGTTCGGCCGCATTGACCGGCGATGCCACCATGCGCTCGCTGGTCAATTCCGTGCGCAATGAAATCAGCCACAGCGTGGGTGCAACGGGCCTGCGAACGTTGTCGCAGCTCGGCATCAACACGGTGCAGAAAACCGGCCTGCTGGAGTTCAACGACACCAAGTGGGACGCGGCGGTCAAAACCTATGGTGCCGACATCAACAACCTGTTCACCGGCAAGGATGGGCTGTTGACGCGCATGACCAACGTCACCGAGGAGTACACCAAGGCCGGTGGCATCCTCGCCTCGCGCCAGACCAGCCTTACCAATCAGCTCAAGGAGCTCGAGGAATCGCAGCAGGCGTTGGATCGGCGCATCGAGTCACTCACCGACACCTTGACCAAGAAGTACAACGCGATGGACACCATGGTTGCGCAGCTCAAGGCGACCAGCGACAGCGTCATGACCACGCTCAACGCGTTGAATAAAGCCAAGAGCGACAGCTGACAGCGCTAAAGAAACCCCGCGGGGCGCCGATAAACAGGTTATACGGCCCCCGTCCAGCCTTGTTCACTGAGGATCCACCATGCACCCGATGAGAGCCCTTCGCCAATACCAGAAGGTCAATTCCCACGCCCAGATCTCCGAAGCCACGCCCCATCGCCTGGTGCAGTTGCTCATGGAGGGCGCGCTGGATCGCATGGCTCAAGCCAAGGGTGCCATCTCTCGCGGTGACGTGGCACAAAAAGGTGTCATGTTGGGCAAGGCTGTCGACATCATCGGCGGCCTGCGCGAAGGGCTGGACAAAGACAAAGCCGTCGACCCGGATGAACTTGATCGCCTGGACAGTTTGTATGAGTACATGGCACGTCGGCTGACCCAGGCCAACATACACAGTGATCCCGAGGTGATCGATGAAGTTGCACGACTCATGATCACCGTCAAGAGCGGCTGGGATGCTATCGCGACTGCCGAGTAACAACCTCTCTGCAAGGAGTCCCCTATGAGCGCATTGCATCAGATTGCCAATACCTGCCAAGCCTTGAACGAAGCGCTGGAAGCTCGCGACTGGGTAACCATCGGTCAATTGGACTTGGGTTGCCGGGCGCTCGTCGACGAGGCGCTGGTAGCCGATCAGGAAGATGCGACCGCGCTCAAGGCCAATCTAGAGGCCCTCATGGCCGTTTATCGTCAGCTAATCGACGTTGCAAGTGATGAGCGTCAATCTCTGGTCGCGGAAATGTCGAATATCAACCAAGCCAAACAGGCGACAAAGGTATACCATCTGTTCAGCTGAGATTGCATGAGGCCGTATGCAGCCCGCAGTTCTTCGGCGCCATATATTTGACTGCTCGGAAGTTTTTGACTTTACTAGTGCCTGTTCTCGTATTCCAGACGTCGAAACACTGACCATTCAGTCGGAATGATGTCGAGCACGCCCTCGGGCGCCGATATGACTAGGGAAGTTGCTATTGCATGTGGCGTGAAACCAAGATTCTCCTGATCGATGACGACAGCACCCGCCGCCGCGATCTGGCGGTGGTGCTCAACTTCCTGGGCGAAGAAAACCTGTCCTGCGCCAGCCATGAGTGGCAGCAGGTGGTCGAGCCCCTGTCTTCAAGTCGCGAGGTGCTGTGCGTGCTCGTGGGCGCTGTCAACACGCCCGGCACACTGCTCGGGCTCCTTAAGACAGTGCTTTCATGGGATGAGTTCCTTCCTGTTCTGTTTTTAGGTGATATTTCTTCAAGCGAGCTGCCTGAAGAGCTGCGCCGCCGCGTGCTGTCGAACCTGGAAATGCCGCCCAGCTACAGCCAACTGCTCGATTCGCTGCACCGCGCACAGGTTTACCGCGAGATGTACGACCAGGCGCGTGAGCGCGGTCGTCAGCGCGAGCCGAACCTGTTCCGCAGCCTGGTGGGCACCAGTCGCGCTATTCAGCACGTACGCCAGATGATGCAGCAGGTAGCCGACACCGATGCCAGTGTGTTGATCCTGGGTGAGTCGGGCACGGGCAAGGAGGTGGTGGCGCGCAACCTGCACTACCACTCCAAGCGCCGCGAAGCCCCGTTCGTGCCGGTCAACTGTGGCGCGATCCCGGCCGAGTTGCTGGAAAGCGAACTGTTTGGCCATGAAAAAGGCGCGTTCACCGGCGCCATCACCAGCCGCGCTGGCCGCTTCGAGCTGGCCAATGGCGGCACGCTGTTCCTCGATGAAATCGGCGACATGCCGCTGCCCATGCAGGTCAAATTGTTGCGCGTGCTGCAAGAGCGTACGTTCGAGCGCGTGGGCAGCAACAAGACCCAGAGCATCGATGTGCGCATCATTGCCGCGACCCACAAGAACCTCGAGCACATGATCGAGGCCGGCACTTTCCGCGAAGACCTGTATTACCGGCTTAACGTCTTCCCCATCGAGATGGCGCCACTGCGCGAGCGCGTCGAAGACATCCCGCTGCTGATGAACGAGCTGATCTCGCGCATGGAGCACGAAAAGCGCGGCTCCATTCGCTTCAACTCGGCGTCGATCATGTCCCTGTGCCGCCATGGCTGGCCGGGCAATGTGCGCGAGCTGGCCAACCTGGTCGAGCGCATGGCCATCATGCACCCCTACGGCGTGATCGGTGTATCGGAGCTGCCGAAGAAATTCCGCTACATCGATGACGAAGACGAGCAGATGGTCGATACCCTGCGCAACGACCTGGAAGAGCGCATCGCCATCAACGGGCACGCGCCCAACTTCAGCAACCCAGCCATGTTGCCGCCTGAAGGCCTGGACCTGAAGGATTACCTGGGCAGCCTGGAACAGGGCCTGATCCAGCAAGCCCTGGACGACGCCAACGGCATCGTTGCCCGCGCTGCCGAGCGCTTGCGAATTCGCCGCACCACGCTGGTCGAGAAAATGCGCAAGTATGGGATGAGCCGGCAGGGTGGTGAAGACCAGGCAGAGGAGTGATCGTCGTCGGTAGGCGGTAGATTCTCTGGCTGGAGTGCGAAGCCTCCGGCAAATGTTGTAAGCCCTTATCTCCGGCACGGGTATTGCTACGCACTGGCCACCACACCGTTTTTATGACGGTCAGCCACGCGAGAGAGCACGATGCCCCAGGCCGCCCATGTATCCCGAGCCCTTTCCCCTCAGGCGCATTCGCTGGTCGAGCAGGAAAGCCGCCAGGGTGTCGAGCAGGCGTTCGCTTTGTTCGACCAAGTCTCCAGCCAGCTCAGCCAGTCCTACAGCCTGCTCGAAGCCCGGGTCAGTGAGCTCAAGGGTGAGCTGGCGGTGGTCAGCGCCCAGCGCATCGAGGAGCTGAACGAGAAAGAGCGTCTGGCCAACCGCTTGCAGCATTTGCTCGATTTGCTGCCCGGCGGGGTGATTGTCATCGACGGGCAGGGTAGCGTTCGCGAAGCCAACCCAGCCGCCTGTGAGCTGCTGGGCGAGCCATTGATCGGGCAACTGTGGCGTGAAGTCATTGCCCGCAGTTTTGCCCCGCGCCTGGACGACGGCCATGAAGTGTCCCTGCGCGACGGCCGTCGCCTCTCCATCGCCACCCGCTCGCTCGATGCCGAGCCGGGGCAGCTGGTGCTGCTCAACGACTTGACGGAAACCCGTCGCCTTCAAGACCAACTGGCACGCCACGAGCGATTGTCCTCACTCGGGCGCATGGTCGCCTCGCTGGCGCATCAGATCCGCACGCCGCTCTCTGCCGCCATGCTCTACGCCAGCCACCTGGCCGACCCTGAACAGGCGTTGACCACCCAGACCCGGCAGCGCTTCGCTGGCAGCCTCAAGGAGCGACTGCACGAGCTGGAACAACAGGTCCGCGACATGCTGGTGTTCGCCCGTGGCGAGTTGCCCCTCACGGACCGGATTTCTCCTAAAGCCTTGTTCCAGGCGTTGCAGCAGGCCGCGCAGACGCATGTTCAGGGGCACGCGGTGCGCTGGCAGTGTGACAGTCGCCTGGGTGAGCTGCTGTGCAACCGCGACACGCTGGTGGGTGCACTGCTGAACCTGATTGAAAACGCCACCCAGGCCAGCCAGGGCGCTGCGCGGCTCAAGGTGCACCTATGGCGGCGCCAGCAGACCTTGCACCTGTGCATCAGTGACGCTGGAACTGGCATTGCACCTGATCTGCTCGCCCGTATTGGCGAGCCATTCCTGACGACCAAGTCGACCGGCACGGGGCTCGGGCTGGCGGTGGTCAAGGCGGTGGTCAAGGCCCACCACGGCAGCGTGCAGATGCGCTCGAAGGTAGGGCGCGGCACCTGCGTACGAGTAGAGTTGCCCTTGATCGACGGGTCGTTGGCGGAGAGCCGGTGATGAGTGTGAACGTATTGCTGGTCGAGGATGACCGGGTGCTGCGCGAGGCGCTGGCCGATACCCTCGACCTGGGTGGTTTCGCTTTCAAGGCGGTGGACAGCGCCGAGCAGGCCTTGAAAGTGGTGCATGAAGAACCCTTCAACCTGGTCATCAGTGACGTGAACATGCCTGGCATGGACGGCCATCAATTGCTGGCCCAGTTGCGCCGCCAGCAGCCGCACTTGCCGGTATTGCTGATGACCGCTCACGCGGCCGTGGAACGGGCGGTGGAGGCCATTCGCCAAGGCGCGGTGGATTATCTGGTCAAGCCCTTCGAGCCCAAGGCGCTTCTCAAGCTTGTGCAGCGGCATGCCGCCGGGCGTGTGACGGACGAGGAGGGCCCGGTTGCGTGCGAGCCCTCCAGCCGGCAGTTGCTGGAGCTGGCCGCACGCGTGGCGCGCAGCAATTCGACGGTGCTGATTTCTGGTGAGTCGGGTACGGGCAAGGAAGTGCTGGCGCGCTACATCCACCAGCAGTCGCCCCGTGCCAGCCAGCCGTTCGTTGCGATCAACTGTGCCGCCATACCGGACAACATGCTCGAAGCCACGCTGTTCGGCCACGAGAAGGGGGCCTTCACCGGGGCGATCGCTGCCCAGCCTGGCAAGTTCGAGCAGGCCAACGGTGGCACCTTGCTGCTGGACGAGATCTCTGAAATGCCATTGGCCTTGCAGGCCAAGTTGCTGCGGGTGCTGCAGGAGCGTGAGGTCGAGCGGGTAGGGGGGCGCAAGCCCATCGCGCTGGATATCCGCGTGGTGGCCACCACCAACCGGGACTTGGCGGGCGAGGTGGCTGCCGGTCGTTTTCGCGAGGACCTGTTCTACCGGCTGTCCGTGTTTCCGCTGGCCTGGCGACCCCTGCGCGAGCGGCCGGGCGACATCGTTCAATTGGCCGAGCGCTTGCTGGCACGTCACGTTGCCAAGATGCAGCATGCGCCGGTGCGCCTGTCCGCCGACGCGCAGGCCTGCCTGCAAGCCTGGACCTGGCCTGGCAACGTACGTGAGCTGGACAACGCATTGCAGCGCGCTCTGATTCTGCAGCAAGGCGGCGTGATCGAGGCGGCGGATTTTTGTCTTGATGGCGCCATTCCCTTGTCAGGTGGCACTGTGCCATTATCTGGGCAGCGTGAACAGTCCGTCGAGCAGGGCGACGACAAGCGACGTCACGAGTACCAGCAGATCATCGACACCTTGCGGGCCGAGCGGGGCCGGCGCAAGGAAGCGGCCGAGCGTCTGGGCATCAGCCCGCGCACGCTGCGCTATAAGCTTGCCCAGATGCGCGACGCCGGTTTCGACGTCGAAGCCAGCCTGTTTGGCGAGTGAGACGGTCCCGTTTTAGCCTGCGGACGTCCTCTCGAGCCTGTGCAATGCAGCCCGCTTTTAGCCAGTGCTCGCCAGGCGGGACTGATCTTCACGGTGCCTCGTAGCCTGATATCCGCGGTTTTTCCCCGATGCATCCACCCTTTGTCAAGGCTGGCACCTTTGTTGCTTTACGAAGGCTATCCGCCGCATGACTGTCAAAAATATGCGGCCGCCGGAGAGAGAAGCCCATGACCCAAGGTGTTGAATTCAATCGTCTGATGCTGGACATGCGCGCCATGCAGGCCGATGCCATGTCGCTGCCGAAAGTATCAGCCGCCCCTGAGCTGGCCCCAGGGCAAAGTACCTTTGCCGACATGCTGGGCCAGGCCATCGGCAAGGTGAATGACACCCAGCAGGCCTCTTCGCAGCTGGCGAACGCCTTCGAAATCGGCAAGACCGGGGTCGATCTCACCGACGTGATGATTGCTTCGCAGAAAGCCAGCGTTTCGATGCAGGCCTTGACCCAGGTACGCAACAAGCTCGTTCAGGCGTACCAGGACATCATGCAAATGCCGGTTTGAGGGCAGACGTAGACCATGGCTGAAGCAGTCGTCGACAACGCGCCCGCCAAGGGCGGCGCGCCAGCGCCCAAGGCCCCTCTGGTGCGCCTGGCGTTCCTGGAAAACATTGCGCAGATGCCCATGCTGCGTCAGATCGGCCTGATGGTCGGCCTGGCGGCCAGCGTGGCGATCGGCTTTGCCGTGGTGCTGTGGTCGCAGCAGCCGGACTACCGTCCGCTGTACCCGAGCCTGTCGGGCATGGACACCAAGCAGGTCATGGACACCCTGGCGGCGGCCGACATTGCCTACAACGTGGAACCCAATTCCGGGGCCCTGCTGGTCAAGGCTGACGATATCTCCCGCGCGCGCCTGAAGCTGGCGGCAGCGGGCGTGGCGCCTACCGACGGCAACGTCGGTTTCGAGCTGCTCGACAAGGAGCAGGGCCTGGGCACCAGCCAGTTCATGGAGGCCACGCGCTACCGCCGCAGCCTGGAAGGTGAACTGGCGCGCACCGTGTCGAGCCTGAACAACGTCAAGGGGGCGCGCGTGCACCTGGCCATTCCCAAGAGCTCGGTGTTCGTGCGCGACGAGCGTCGGCCCAGCGCATCGGTATTGGTCGAGCTCTATCCAGGTCGTGCGCTTGAGCCCGGTCAGGTAATGGCCATCGTCAACCTGGTGGCCACCAGTGTGCCGGAACTGGACAAGTCCCAGGTCACCGTGGTCGACCAGAAAGGCAACCTGCTGTCCGAACAGATCCAGGATTCTGCCCTGACCCAGGCCGGCAAGCAGTTCGACTACAGTCGCCGGATGGAAAGCATGCTGACCCAGCGCGTGCACAACATCCTGCAACCGGTGCTGGGCAACGACCGTTACAAGGCCGAAGTGTCCGCCGACCTGGACTTCAGTGCGGTCGAGTCCACCTCCGAGCAGTTCAACCCGGACCAACCGGCGCTGCGCAGTGAGCAGTCGGTCGACGAGCAGCGCGCCAGCAGCCAGGGCCCGCAAGGTGTGCCGGGCGCGCTGAGCAACCAGCCGCCGGGTGCTGCTTCGGCGCCACAGACCACGGGTGGCACCGCGGGTGCAGCAGGCGCCATTCAGCCTGGCCAGCCCTTGGTCGATGCCAATGGCCAGCAGATCATGGACCCAGCCACTGGCCAGCCGATGCTCGCGCCGTATCCGTCGGATAAACGCCAGCAGAGCACCAAGAACTTCGAGCTTGACCGCTCCATCAGCCACACGCGCCAGCAGCAGGGGCGCATGACACGCCTGTCCGTGGCGGTCGTGGTGGACGATCAGGTCAAGGTGGACGCCGCCACCGGGGAGACCACCCATGTGCCGTGGGCTGCCGAAGACCTCACGCGCTTCACCCGGCTGGTCCAGGACGCCGTTGGCTTCGATGCCAGCCGGGGCGACAGCGTGACCGTGATCAACGTGCCGTTTGCGCCAGACCGTGGCGAAGAGATTGCCGATATCGCGTTCTACCAGCAGCCCTGGTTCTGGGATATCGTCAAGCAAGTGCTGGGTGTGCTGTTCATCCTGGTGCTGGTGTTCGGTGTATTGCGTCCTGTGCTCAACAACCTGACAGGGGGTGGCAAGCAGCCTGCCCTGGAAAACGACATGGAGCTGGGCGGCATGATCGGTCTGGATGGCGAACTGGCCAACGACCGCGTCAGCCTGGGTGGCCCGACAAGCATTCTGCTGCCTAGCCCGACCGAGGGTTACGAGGCACAGCTCAACGCAATCAAAGGCCTTGTGGCCGAAGACCCGGGCCGTGTGGCCCAGGTCGTGAAAGACTGGATCAACGCCGATGAGTGATAACCGAGCCGTTACCGCCAAGCTGAGCCGCGTCGACAAGGCAGCCATCCTGCTGCTCTCGCTGGGTGAAACCGATGCCGCGCAGGTACTGCGCCACATGGGGCCCAAGGAAGTGCAGCGCGTGGGCGTGGCCATGGCGCAGATGGGCAACGTGCACCGTGACCAGGTCGAACAGGTGATGAGCGAGTTCGTCGAGGTGGTTGGCGATCAGACCAGCCTGGGCGTGGGCTCCGATGCGTACATTCGCAAGATGCTCAACCAGGCACTGGGCGAGGACAAAGCCAACGGCCTGGTCGACCGCATCCTGCTCGGTGGCAACACCAGTGGCCTGGACAGCCTCAAGTGGATGGAACCACGCGCCGTGGCCGACGTGATCCGCTACGAGCACCCGCAGATCCAGGCCATTGTCGTGGCTTACCTGGACCCTGACCAGGCCGGTGAGGTGCTGAGCAACTTCGACCACAAGGTTCGGCTGGACATCGTATTGCGCGTCTCATCGCTCAATACCGTGCAACCTGCTGCCCTCAAGGAGCTGAACCAGATTCTGGAGAAGCAGTTCTCCGGCAATTCCAACGCCGCGCGCACCACCCTGGGTGGCATCAAGCGTGCCGCTGACATCATGAACTTCCTCGACAGCTCGGTGGAAGGCGCCCTGATGGATTCGATCCGTGAAATCGACAGCGACCTGTCCGAGCAGATCGAAGATCTGATGTTCGTCTTCAACAACCTGGCCGATGTGGATGACCGGGGTATCCAGGCGTTGCTGCGCGAAGTGTCCTCCGACGTGCTGGTGGTGTCGCTCAAGGGCGCGGACGAGCGGGTCAAGGACAAGGTTTTCAAGAACATGTCCAAGCGGGCCTCGGAACTGCTGCGCGACGACCTCGAGGCCAAGGGCCCGGTCCGTGTCAGCGATGTCGAGACGGCCCAGAAGGAAATCCTCACCATCGCCCGTCGCATGGCCGAAGCCGGCGAAATCGTGCTCGGTGGCAAAGGTGCCGAGGAAATGATCTAAGCGGCGAGCCGCCAATGGGTCCGCGCAAGGCGATTGCGTCGCGCACGCAATCTGCCTTAGCGTGCAGTCTTCGACAGGCGGCATGGCGCCTGGCACCCTGACAGACAGGTTTTTGAATGTCGACCAAAGAACACCACCCCAGTGACCTGATCCGGGCCCGCGACCTTGAGGGCGTGGATGTCTGGACATTGCCCAGCTTCGACCCCCAGCCCGCGCCCGAGCCTGAGCCCGAACCGGTCGAGGTGGAGGAAGAAGTCGAGGAAGTGCCACTGGAGGAAGTCCATCCGCTGACCCTCGAAGAGCTGGAAGCCATTCGCCAGGAAGCCTATAACGAAGGCTTCGCCACAGGTGAGCGTGATGGTTTTCACAGCACCCAGCTCAAAGTGCGCCAAGAGGCCGACGAGGCCCTGAAGGCCAAGCTGGCCAGCCTGGAAAAGCTGATGACCCATTTGATGGAGCCTATCGCCGAGCAGGACACCCAGATCGAGAGAACCCTGGTGCACCTGGTGTCGCACATGGCGCGCCAGGTGATCGGCCGGGAACTCACGAGCGATTCCAGCCAGATCACCCAGGTGCTGCGCGAAGCCCTCAAGCGCCTGCCCATGGGTGCCGACAACATCCGTATCCACTTGAACCCGCAGGATTTCGAACTGGCCAAGGCCTTGCGCGAGCGCCACGAAGAACAATGGCGCCTGCTCGAAGACAGCACCCTGCTTCCCGGTGGCTGCCGTATCGAGACCGCCCATAGCCGTATCGATGCGACCATGGAAACCCGCATCGAGAAGACCGTCGCGCAGTTGTTCGACCAGATGCATGATCATGCGCTGCACCCGGCAGCGCCGGATGTGAGTGTTGACCTGGACGCGCCGGTGGAGAACCCCGATGCGCCTTGACCGTACCAGCTTCGCCAAGCGCCTGGGCAGCTATGCCGAGGCCATTGAGGTGCCGGCGCAACCGGTGGTCGAGGGGCGACTGCTGCGCATGGTGGGCCTGACCCTGGAAGCCGAGGGGCTCAGGGCGGCTGTGGGTAGCCGCTGCCTGGTGGTCAACGACGACAGCTACCACCCGGTACAGGTCGAGGCGGAGGTGATGGGGTTCTCCGGGTCGAAGGTGTTCCTCATGCCGGTTGGCAGCATTGTCGGCATCGCCCCCGGTGCCCGCGTGGTGCCGCTCGACGACGGTGGTCGGCTGCCCATGGGCATGAGCATGCTGGGGCGGGTGCTGGACGGCGCGGGCCGCGCACTGGACGGCAAGGGCGGCATGAAGGCCGAGGACTGGGTGCCGATGGACGGGCCGGTGATCAACCCGCTCAACCGCGACCCGATCAGCAAGCCGCTGGACGTGGGCATTCGCAGTATCAACGGCCTGCTCACCGTCGGGCGCGGCCAGCGCCTGGGCCTGTTCGCCGGTACCGGTGTGGGCAAGTCGGTGCTGCTAGGCATGATGACCCGCTTCACCGAAGCCGAAATCATCGTGGTCGGCCTGATTGGCGAACGTGGCCGCGAAGTGAAGGAATTCATCGAGCACATTCTCGGCGAGGAGGGGCTCAAGCGTTCTGTGGTGGTGGCTTCACCCGCGGACGATGCGCCCCTGATGCGCTTGCGGGCGGCCATGTACTGCACCCGTATTGCCGAGTACTTTCGCGACAAGGGCAAGAACGTGCTGCTGTTGATGGATTCGCTGACCCGCTTTGCCCAGGCGCAGCGGGAAATTGCCCTGGCCATCGGTGAGCCGCCCGCCACGCGCGGCTATCCGCCTTCGGTGTTCGCCAAGCTGCCCAAGCTGGTGGAGCGAGCTGGCAATGGTGAGCCGGGTGGCGGCTCGATCACGGCGTTTTATACGGTACTGTCCGAGGGGGACGATCAGCAGGACCCGATCGCCGACTCGGCGCGGGGGGTGCTGGACGGCCACTTCGTGCTGTCGCGACGGCTGGCCGAGGAGGGCCATTACCCGGCAATCGACATCGAAGCGTCCATCAGCCGGGTGATGCCCCAGGTGGTCGATGCCGACCACCTTCGCCAGGCGCAGAAATTCAAGCAGCTCTGGTCTCGGCTGTCCCAGAGCCGCGACCTGATCAGCGTGGGTGCCTACGTGGCGGGCGGGGACCCCGAGACCGACCTTGCCATCGCGCTGCAGGCCAGGCTGGTGGAATTTCTGCGTCAAGGGCTGCGTGAAAACGTGAGCATGGCGCAAAGCCGCGACCAACTGGGGGCGATCTTCACGCCCCCGGCGGGCTGATAGGCCATGGCACTGCCCGGACGTGCGGCGCGCCTGGCTCCCGTGGTGGACATGGCCGAGGAAGCCGAGCGCAAGGCGGCCCAGCGTCTGGGGCACTTCCAGCAGCAGGTGGCCACGGCCCAGGCCAAGCTGACGGAGCTGGAGCGCTTTCGCGAGGATTATCAACAGCAGTGGCTCAACCGGGGTGGCCAGGGTGTCGACGGGAACTGGCTGGTCAACTACCAGCGCTTTCTCGGCCAGCTGGAAACGGCCATGACCCAACAGCGCCAGAGCCTCACCTGGCACCAGAACAACCTCGCCAACGCCCGCGACACCTGGCAGCAGGCGTATGCGCGGGTAGAGGGCCTGCGCAAGCTGGTGCAACGCTATATGGACGAGGCTCGGCGCGCCGAGGACAAGCGCGAGCAGCGCCTGCTCGACGAATTGTCCCAGCGGCTGCCGCGGCAGGGGCCGCTGTAGCGGGGAAGTCTTGGGGCCGCTGTGCGGCCCCAGCGATCTATGCTGAGCGCCTAAGATCCGCGGGGGCTAAGCACCCAACACGGCCCTGCGCCATGCCTGTCAATCTACACCACTTCCCTCACCCGCTTGCCCCCTCGCGCCATGACTGCTACACCTTCATGGAGCCGCATCCGCCATCATCGAAGGAATCGCTAGCATGGCAGTGGAAACCGATGTCTCGCAGGACGGTAAAAAGCTGACGATCAAGATCAAGGGACGTTTCGATTTCGGCAAGCACCAGGCCTTTCGCGAGGCCTACGAACGCCAGCCAAGCCGCCCTGACGCGGTCATCGTCGACTTGCAGGAGGTGACCTACCTCGACAGCTCGGCATTGGGCATGCTCCTGCTGTTGCGCGATCATGTCGGCGGGGACGCGGCGGATGTGCGGGTCGTCCATGCCAATTGCGATGTACGCAAGATCCTCGCCATCTCCAATTTCGACAAGCTCTTCGACATCAGTTGAGCGCGCCGATGGCTGATGAGCTTGGGTTGACCGTGCTGGTGGCTGAAGATGGCGCGGCCGATCGCCTGCTGTTGGCACAGATCGTCAGGCGCCAAGGGCATCAAGTGTTCACGGTGGAAAATGGCCAGCAAGCCGTGGACGTGTTCAAGGCACAACGCCCACAGCTGGTGCTGCTCGATGCGCTGATGCCGGTCATGGACGGCTTCGAGGCGGCGCGGCAGATCAAGGCCTTGGCTGGCGAAGCCCTGGTGCCCATCATTTTTCTCACGGCACTCAACGAAGAGCAGGCCCTGGTGCGGTGCCTGGAAGCCGGTGGTGATGATTTTCTGCCCAAGCCCTACAGCGCAGTCATTCTGGCAGCCAAGATTCGGGCCATGGACCGGCTGAGGCGGCTTCAGGCCACAGTGCTGGACCAGCGCGACCAGATAGCACGGCACCACCACCACTTGCTCAATGAACAGCGGGTGGCCAAAGCCGTGTTCGACAAGGTTGCCCATTCCGGCTGTCTGGATGCACCGAACATCCGCTTTTTACAATCGCCGTACGCGCTGTTCAACGGCGACCTGATGCTGGCCGCGCTCACGCCGTCCGGGGACATGCGCGTGCTGCTGGGGGATTTCACCGGGCACGGGCTGCCGGCTGCCGTGGGAGCCATGCCATTGGCTGAAGTGTTCTACGGCATGACGGCCAAGGGTTATGGCATGGCGCAAGTTTTGCGAGAGATGAATGCCAAGCTCAAGCGCATCCTGCCTGGCGACATGTTCTGCTGCGCACTGCTGGTCAACCTGAGCATGCAGCGCGGCGCAGTGGAGGTGTGGAATGGTGGCATGCCCGATGGCTTCGTGCTGGCTGCTGAGGGCCAGGTGTTGTCTGCGTTGAGTTCCCGGCACTTGCCGCTGGGGGTTCTGAGTGCCGAGCAATTCGACGACCAGACCGAAGTCTGGCCGCTGGCGCCGGGCGAGCGCCTGCTGTTGATGTCCGATGGGGTGCTGGAAACCGCCGACGATCAGGAGCGTTTGTTCGGGGAGCAACGCCTGCGGGCAGTACTGGCAGACAATCGCGATCCCGCGCTGTTGTTCGACGAGCTGCTCGACGCGCTGCAACGCTTCGGTGGGCCGGCGCGTGACGATGTCAGCTTGTGTGAGATACGCATGCTGGGTGCGCAGTTGCCGCAGCCCATGCCGGTGTTGCCTCCGGACCTGGGCCGCTGTAGCGCCATGGACTGGTCGCTCAGTTTCGATGTGAGGGGCGAAAGTCTGCGCCGTTTCAACCCGGTGCCCTACCTGGTGCAGTTGTTGCAGGAAATACACGACCTGCGTACATCGGCCGGCACCCTCTACAGTGTGCTGAGCGAACTGTATTCCAATGCGCTTGAACATGGCGTGCTGGGGCTGGACGCTCGGCTCAAATGCGACGCGCCAGGCTTTGCCGATTACTATCAGGAGCGAGCCAGGCGCTTGCAGGTGATCGAGGAAGGTTACGTGCGCATCGATCTTGCAGTTGAACCGCTTGCCGCTGGTGGGCGTCTGAAAGTGGAGGTCAGGGACAGCGGCGATGGGTTCGACGTGCAGCAGGTGCTTGCGCAGCCGTTGCCAGAGCGAGGCCTCAGTGGCCGAGGACTGGCATTGGTCAGGCGCCTGTCTACGGTGGCGCGCTGGACAGAGGGCGGGCGCTGTGCGCACGTTGATTTCATCTGGTGAGTCCGCGTCGGGCTCTGCCATAATCTGACTTGATCAAGGAGCGAACAAGTGGCTGACATGCATATCGACCACAAGGTACTCAGTGACCTGCGTGAAATCATGGAAGACGGCTATCTGCAGCTAGTGCAGACCTTCCTGGACGATTCTGAAAGGCGCCTTGGCCAACTTCACGCTGCCCGCAGCGCAGTTGAACTCGGCGCCGCCGCCCACAGTTTCAAAGGTAGCAGCAGCAACATGGGTGCCGTTGCGTTGGCAACCCTTTGCCAGGAACTCGAGGACAAGGCCCGCCATCCTCCGCTGCTGGGGATCGAAGACCTCATCAGCCGTATTGATGTGGAGTTTGCCGAAGTGCAGCGCTTCTACCGGGCCGAACATCGTCGTATATCGGCCGGTTAGCCCATGCGCTTACCGCCTCTGTATTAGTTGGCGCGAGTTTTGCTGAGTAATACCCGTGATCATTTTGTTTATGGCGCGGAGACTGCTCAATGCCTGTTGCATCCAACCCTTTGCTGCAAGCCAACATCAAGGCCGACGCATCCCGCTCTGCTAGCGCCACAGCCGGCAAACCCCAGCAGACACTGGGCGAGCAGGGCGATGGCTTCGGTCAGGTAATGGCCAAGCAGGGGCGTGACAAGGTTGCCGGTGCTGCAGACAAGCCTGCTGCGAGCAAGGCCGCTGACAAGGCTGAGGGGACCTCAAGCGGCAAAAGCAAGCCCGTTGACAAGCGCGCCGTTGCCGATGACGGCAATGGCTCGCCAACCGAGCAAGCTAGCCAGGCCGATACCGGCATGCGCGATGCCAGCCTGGTTGCCGGGCAGGTCACTGACGCGCAGCCTGGCGCCCAGTTGATCCAGGCCCAGGCCGAGGCAGTAGCGCCTGTCTTGCAGGCTGCCAATGACCAGCCGCCTTCCGAAAAAGCGCCTGACTTCGACCCTGCTGCCGATGCCCTGGCGAACCTGCCTACCCTGCGCCTGGCGCTGGAGCACAGTGCCCAGGCCAAGGGGGCCACCTCGGCCCATGCCGTAGACCCTGGCCAGCAGCAGGCTCAAGCTGCATCCGTCAATACCTTGGCGCAGGCGGGTCAGGGGGCCGAGGAAGCCTCCACCGACACCGGTGAAAAGGCCTTCGGCGCATTGCTCGAAGAAGGGTTGAAAGACACCAAGGGCGCGAGCAGCGATACCCGTATCGATGACTTCGCCAGCCGCCTGGCCAACCTCACCCAGGCCGCAACGGCCAAGACGGCCAACGCGGTGCCGGTGAACCCCAACCCGTTGCAGCAGCCGTTGTCGATGAACCAGAACGCGTGGACCGAGGGGCTGGTGAACCGGGTCATGTACCTGTCCAGCCAGAACCTCAAGTCGGCCGATATACAGCTCGAGCCTGCCGAGCTGGGGCGCTTGAACATCCGCGTCAACGTCGCCGCCGACCAGGCCACCCAGGTGACCTTCATCAGCGGCCACGTCGGTGTGCGCGATACGCTGGACAGCCAGGTGCACCGGCTGCGCGAACTCTTTGCCCAGCAGGGCCTGGCCCAGCCGGATGTCAATGTGGCCGACCAGTCGCGTGGTCAGCAGCAACACGGGCAGGCGGCGCAGGGGCAGGGGGGTAGTAGCCTGTCCGGCGTTGCTGCGCGGGCGGGTGAGGGTTCGGTCGACGCTGCCGAGCGGGAACGGCCTGCGGAGCAGCAGGTGGTGATCGGGGACAGCGCTGTGGATTATTACGCCTGAGGCGCATGTAGGGGCAGGGGCTACTAAACGGCCCCTCTGTTTTGTTCGTACGGCACTGCTGTAAGTCCCGGCATGCCTTGACGCACGCGTATTTGGCATAACACTTGCTCACCCCAAGCCATCTTCCCAGTTACTCCCGATGGACGACGGAATATTGGCATGGCGAATACCGAAGCAGTCAAAGACCCTGCCCCAAAAGGCAAACTCAAACTGATCCTCCTGGCCGTGGGTGGCCTGCTGGTGGCCGTGGGCATTTCCGTGGGCGCCACGTGGTTCATCATGCACAAGAGCGAGCCCGCCCCTGCTGAACAGGAAGGCGCCAGCACCACCAAGCCAGCGGCCATCTACGAAGCGCTTACGCCCGCGTTCGTGGTGAACTTCAACCAGAATGGTCGCCAGCGCTACATGCAGGTCAGCATCACCTTGCAGGGGCGCAATCAGGCTGACCTCGATGCCCTTAAAGTGCACATGCCGGTCATACGTAACAACCTGGTGATGATGTTCTCCGGGGTCGGCTTCGAGACCCTGGCCAGCAGCTCGGTCGGCCAGGAAATGCTGCGCCAGAAAGCGACCGTCGTGGTGCAGGAAGTTGCCCAGAAAGAAGTCGGCAAGCCTGTGATTGACCAGTTGCTGTTCACCAATTTCGTATTGCAGTAGGAGCACGCAATGGCCGTACAGGACCTGCTGTCCCAGGATGAGATCGATGCCCTGCTGCATGGCGTCGACGATGGCCTGGTGCAGACTGAAAGTGTATCCGAGCCCGGCAGTATCAAAAGCTATGACCTGACCAGTCAGGACCGTATTGTCCGGGGCCGCATGCCGACCTTGGAGATGATCAACGAGCGATTTGCCCGTTACACCCGCATCAGCATGTTCAACTTGCTGCGCCGCTCGGCCGATGTGGCCGTGGGCGGCGTGCAGGTGATGAAGTTCGGTGAGTACGTGCATTCGCTGTACGTGCCCACCAGCCTCAACCTGGTCAAGATCAAGCCGCTGCGCGGCACCTCGCTGTTCATCCTCGACGCCAAGCTGGTGTTCAAGCTGGTGGACAACTTTTTCGGCGGGGACGGCCGGCACGCCAAGATCGAAGGCCGCGAGTTCACCCCGACCGAGTTGCGCGTAGTGCGCATGGTGCTGGATCAGTGCTTCATCGACCTGAAGGAAGCCTGGCAGGCGATTATGGAGGTGAACTTCGAGTACATGAACTCCGAGGTCAACCCGGCCATGGCCAACATCGTCGGCCCCAGCGAGGCGGTGGTGGTGTCCACGTTCCATATCGAGCTCGACGGCGGCGGGGGCGACCTGCACGTGACCATGCCGTACTCGATGATCGAGCCGGTACGTGAAATGCTCGACGCCGGCTTCCAGTCCGACCTGGACGACCAGGACGAACGCTGGGTCAAGGCGCTGCGTGAGGACGTGCTTGATGTTGCCGTGCCGGTAACGGCCACGGTAGCCAGGCGTCAGCTCAAACTGCGGGATATCCTGCACATGCAGCCCGGGGACGTCATCCCGGTCGAGCTGCCCGAGCACCTTGTGCTGCGCGCCAACGGCGTGCCGGCATTCAAGGCGCGCCTGGGCTCGCACAAGGGCAACCTGGCGCTGCAGATCATCGACCCGGTCGAACGCCGCTGATGGCGGCCGCTCCCAACGAATTGAATGCCTGTCGAGGAAATCATGGCTAACGAAAACGAGATCACCTCTCCAGAGGACCAGGCGCTCGCCGATGAGTGGGCTGCTGCGCTGGAAGAAACCGGTGCGGCCGGCCAGGCCGACATCGATGCGCTGCTGGGCGATACCAGCCAGAATCAGGGGCCCGGTCGCTTGCCGATGGAAGAGTTCGCCAGCTCGCCCAAGCCCAATGCCAATGTCAGCCTCGAAGGCCCGAACCTGGATGTGATTCTCGACATCCCGGTGAGCATCTCGATGGAAGTGGGCAGCACCGAAATCAACATCCGCAACCTGCTGCAGCTCAACCAGGGTTCGGTGATCGAGCTGGACCGCCTGGCAGGCGAGCCCCTGGATGTGCTGGTCAATGGCACGCTGATCGCCCATGGCGAAGTGGTGGTGGTCAACGAGAAGTTCGGCATCCGCCTGACGGACGTGATCAGCCCCAGCGAACGCATCAAGAAGCTGCGTTGATGAAGGCCAGGGTGCGCGTCATCGCAGCGGCGGCCGCGGCACTGGCCAGCCAGGTATGCCTGGCCGCCGCCACGCCTGCCGCGACACCGGCCAACCCGCCAGGAAGCCTGGGCGGGCAACTGGCCCAGATGGTCTTCGGCCTGCTGCTGGTGGTCGGGCTGATCTTCCTGCTCGCCTGGCTGCTGCGCCGGATGCAAGGCTCGGCGGTCAAGGGCAGTCAGGTGATCGACATCATCGGCAGCCGCGCTATCGGGCCGCGTGATCGGCTGCTATTGGTGCAGGTGGGCAAGGAACAGATCCTCATTGGTCATACACCCGGCAGCATCGAAGCGTTGCACGTGCTGGCCGAGCCTGTGGATGTACCCCAGGGGGCTCGCCAGGCGACGCCTGAGTTCGCCCAGCGGCTAATGGAACTGATGGGCAAGGACCCTAAGGACAAGACCCGATGAGCGCAGCGCTGCGACTGTTGTTCACCCTGGCGCTGCTGTTGGCGGCGCCGTTGGCACTGGCTGCCGACCCGCTGTCGATTCCAGCCATCACCCTGTCCAACGGTACCGATGGGCAGCAGGAGTATTCGGTCAGCCTGCAGATCCTGTTGATCATGACGGCGCTGAGCTTCATTCCAGCGTTCGTCATCCTGATGACCAGCTTCACCCGGATCATCATCGTCTTTTCCATCCTGCGCCAGGCGCTGGGGCTGCAGCAGACGCCGTCGAACCAGATTCTGACCGGCATGGCGCTGTTCCTGACCCTGTTCATCATGGCGCCGGTGTTCGACCGCATCAACCAGACGGCCTTGCAGCCTTACCTGAACGAGCAGTTGACCGCCCAGCAGGCTATCGACCGTGCGCAGGGTCCGCTCAAGGACTTCATGCTGGCCCAGACTCGGCAGAGCGATCTGGACCTGTTCATGCGCCTGTCCAAGCGCACCGACATCGCCAGCCCCGACCAGGTGCCGCTGAGTATCCTGGTGCCGTCCTTCGTCACCTCGGAGCTCAAGACGGCCTTTCAGATCGGCTTCATGATCTTCATTCCGTTTCTGATCATCGACATGGTGGTGGCCAGCGTGCTCATGGCCATGGGCATGATGATGCTGTCGCCGCTGATCATCTCGTTGCCGTTCAAGATCATGCTGTTCGTGCTGGTCGATGGCTGGGCCTTGATCATGGGCACGCTGGCCAGCAGTTTCGGTGGTGTGTGACTTTGCCTGGGAGGGCCGTGCATGACGCCTGAAGTAGCCGTCGACCTGTTCCGCGACGCCCTGTGGCTGACCACGCTGATGGTCGCCGTGCTGGTGGTCCCCAGCCTGCTGGTGGGCCTGATCGTGGCCATGTTCCAGGCCGCCACCCAGATCAACGAGCAGACCCTGAGCTTTCTGCCGCGCCTGCTGGTGATGCTGATCACGCTGATCGTGGCCGGGCCGTGGCTGGTACAGAAGTTCATGGAGTACATCACTACCCTGTACACCAACATCCCCCAGCTCATCGGTTGATGCGCCGATGCTTGAGCTGACCGACACGCAAATCGGCACCTGGGTGGCCACCTTCATCCTGCCGCTGTTCAGGGTGACGGCGGTGCTGATGACCATGCCCATCTTCGGCACGCGCATGTTGCCGGCGCGGGTGCGCCTGTACGTTGCCGTGGCGATCACCGTGGTCATTGTGCCGGCGCTCCCGCCACTGCCGCCGTTCGATCCGTTGAGCCTCAAAGGGGCGCTGCTGTGTGCCGAGCAGATCATCGTCGGCACTATGTTCGGTCTGGCGTTGCAGTTGCTGTTCCAGGCCTTCGTGATCGCCGGGCAGATCGTGGCGGTACAGATGGGGATGGCATTCGCCTCGATGGTCGACCCTGGCAACGGGGTCAACGTCACGGTGATCAGTCAGTTCATGACCATGCTGGTGAGCGTGCTGTTTCTGCTGATGAACGGCCATCTGGTGGTGTTCGAAGTGTTGACCGAGAGCTTTACCACGCTCCCGGTGGGCAATGCCCTGGTGGTCACTCATTTTTGGGAGTTGGTGGGGCGCATGGCGTGGGTGTTCGGCGCCGGGCTGATATTGATCCTGCCGGTGATCGCAGCCTTGTTGGTCGTCAATATTGCCTTTGGCGTGATGACCCGTGCAGCGCCGCAGTTGAATATTTTTTCCATTGGTTTCCCGCTGACCTTGGTCATGGGCATGCTCATTTTCTGGATCGGCCTTGCCGATGTGTTGTCCCATTACCAGGCGTTGGCCAGCGAAACGCTGCTGTGGCTACGCGATTTGGCGAGGGCCGGTTGAATGGCGGAAAGCGAAAGCGGTCAGGACAAGACAGAGGAACCCACCGAGAAGCGCAAGCGCGATGCGCGGGAAAAAGGGGAGATCGCGCGCTCCAAGGAGCTGAACACTGTGTCGGTAACCCTGGCCGGTGCCGGTGGCGTCCTAGCCTTCGGCGGGTATCTGGCCGAGACCCTGCTGGAAATGATGCGCATGAACTTCAGCCTGACCCGCGAGATCATCGTCGATGAGCGGTCCATGGGGGCGTTCTTGCTCACCTCCGGTAAAATGGCCATCTGGGCCCTACAGCCGATTCTGATCCTTCTTTTCGTGATGTCTTTCGTTGCGCCGATCGTACTGGGCGGTTTCGTCTTCTCCGGCAGCTTGCTGCAACCTAAATTCAGCCGAATGAACCCGCTTTCTGGCATCAAGCGCATGTTCTCGATGCATGCCCTGACCGAGTTGCTCAAGGCGCTGGCCAAGTTCTTCGTGATCCTGGTGGTGGCCGTGGCGGTGCTCGCCAGCGACCGTCAAGCCCTGCTGTCAATCGCCAACGAACCGCTGGAGCAGGCGATCATCCACAGCTTGCAAGTGGTGGGGTGGAGCGCCCTGTGGATGTCGGCCGGGCTGTTGCTGATCGCCGCCGCCGACGCCCCGTTCCAGCTGTGGCAAACGCACAAGAAAATGAAGATGACCAAGCAGGAAGTGCGCGACGAGTACAAGGACAGCGAGGGCAAGCCCGAGGTCAAGCAGCGTATCCGGCAGTTGCAACGCGAGGTGTCGCAGCGGCGAATGATGGCGGCTGTGCCCCAGGCCGATGTGATCATCACCAACCCGACCCACTACGCCGTCGCCCTGCAGTACGATCCGGAGAACGGGAATTCGGCCCCCTTGCTGCTGGCCAAGGGCAGCGACTTCATGGCCTTGAAGATTCGCGAGATTGGCGCTGAGCACAACATCCAGATTCTTGAATCCGCCGCCCTGGCTCGGGCAATTTACTACTCCACCGAGGTGGAGCATGAAATTCCTGCCGGGCTGTACCTGGCGGTGGCCCAGGTGTTGGCGTACGTCTTTCAGATACGTCAGTACCACGCAGGGAAGGGCAAGCGGCCAGATCCGCTGAAGCCTGACTTGCCAATTCCACCCGATCTGCGCCGTGACAGCTGACATTGCGTAGCATGGTGAGTCCTTTTGCTGATACGCCTGCAAAAGGGGCGATACAAGCAATATAAATCCCCCACCAGACAAAGTTGGAAAGCTTCTTGCAATGGCAGCGCCAGTCGCCTGACAGGCGTCAAAGTTTTGCAAGAAGAGGACTCGCGGTGGATCGCACTCAGTTAATCAGCAACGCTCGCCATAACCTGGCCGGTCTCGGACGGGGCAACCTCGGCGTGCCGCTGTTGCTGCTGGTGATGCTGGCAATGATGATGTTGCCAATACCACCGTTCCTGCTCGACGTTTTCTTCACCTTCAACATCGCCTTGTCCATCGTGGTGCTGCTGGTCAGCGTGTACGCCTTGCGCCCGTTGGACTTTGCCGCATTCCCCACCATCCTGCTGGTGGCGACCTTGCTGCGACTGGCGCTGAACGTGGCGTCCACCCGCGTGGTCATGCTGCATGGCCAGGAAGGCCACGGCGCCGCGGGCATGGTGATCCAGGCCTTCGGCGATGTGGTCATCGGTGGCAACTACGTGGTCGGTGCGGTGGTCTTCGCCATCCTCATGATCATTAACTTCGTGGTGGTGACCAAGGGTGCGGGGCGTATCTCCGAGGTCAGCGCACGCTTCACCCTCGATGCAATGCCGGGCAAGCAGATGGCCATCGACGCCGACCTGAACGCCGGCCTGATCGACCAGGCGCAAGCCAAGGCGCGCCGCAGCGAAGTCGCCCAGGAGGCTGAGTTCTACGGTTCGATGGACGGTGCCAGCAAGTTCGTGCGCGGTGACGCCATCGCTGGCCTGCTGATCCTGTTCATCAACCTGATCGGTGGCATGCTGATCGGTATGTTGCAGCATGGCATGAGCTTCGGCGACGCCGGCAAGGTGTATGCCCTGTTGACCATTGGTGACGGTCTGGTGGCGCAGCTGCCCTCGCTGCTGCTCTCCACCGCCGCAGCCATCATGGTCACCCGTGCCTCGGGCTCGGAGGACATGGGCAAGCTGATCAACCGTCAGATGTTCGACTCGCCCCGGGCCCTGGCCGTGTCCGGCGCCATCATGATCGTCATGGGGCTGGTGCCGGGCATGCCGCACCTGGCGTTCCTGAGCCTGGGCCTGATGGCGGGCGGCGGCGCCTACCTGGTATGGAAGAAACAGCAAAAGACCAAGGTACAGGCCCAGCAGGAAGCGCAGCGCCAGCAAGAGCTGCTGCCGTCCCCGCAGCGGGCGGCCGAAACCAAGGAGCTGGGCTGGGACGATGTCACCCCGATCGACATGATCGGCCTGGAGGTCGGTTATCGCTTGATCCCATTGGTCGATCGCAACCAGGGCGGGCAGCTACTGGCGCGGATCAAGGGCGTGCGCAAGAAGCTGTCCCAGGACTTGGGCTTTCTCATGCCCACCGTGCACATCCGCGACAATCTTGACCTGCAGCCCAGTGCCTATCGCCTGACGTTGATGGGGGTAATCCTGGCTGAAGCAGAGATCTACCCGGACCGCGAGCTCGCCATCAACCCTGGGCAGGTGTTCGGCAGCCTCAACGGCATCGCGGCCCGCGACCCGGCCTTTGGCCTGGAGGCGGTGTGGATCGACGTCGGTCAGCGCTCGCAGGCTCAGTCGCTGGGCTATACCGTCGTTGACGCCAGTACGGTAGTGGCCACTCACCTCAACCAGATCCTGCAGAAGCATTGCCACGAGCTGATCGGTCACGAAGAAGTGCAGCAACTGTTGCAAGTCTTGTCCAAGGCGTCGCCCAAGCTGGCAGAAGAGTTGGTGCCGGGTGTCATTTCGCTGTCAGGCCTTCTCAAAGTCCTACAGGCTTTGTTGTCAGAACAGGTGCCAGTGCGCGATATTCGTAGCATTGCCGAATCCATCGCCAACAACGCGGCAAAGAGTCAAGATACCGCCGCTCTGGTCGCGGCGGTGCGCGTCGGATTGTGTCGCGCCATCGTGCAAAGCATTGTTGGCGTTGAGTCCGAGCTGCCTGTGATTACCTTGGAGCCCAGGTTGGAACAGATCTTGCTAAATAGTCTGCAGAGGGCCGGGCAAGGTCAGGAAGACGGAGTGCTTCTTGAACCAAGCATGGCCGAAAAGCTGCAGCGTTCACTGATCGAAGCCGCACAGCGCCAGGAGATGCAAGGCCAGCCGGCCATCCTCCTGGTGGCCGGCCCGATCCGCGCCATGCTGTCGCGTTTCGGTCGGCTGGCCGTACCGAATTTGCATGTGCTGGCGTATCAGGAAATACCGGACAACAAGCAAGTCACCATCGTTGCCACCGTGGGCCCTAATGGCTGAGGTAGTGGATAATGCAAGTTAAGCGATTCTTCGCCGCTGATATGCGTCAGGCCATGAAGCTGGTCCGCGATGAGCTGGGCGCTGATGCGGCCATCATCGGCAATCGCCGTATCGCAGGCGGCGTTGAACTGACCGCCGCGCTGGACTACAAGCTGTCCGCCCTGGCGCCTCGGGTACCGAACGTCGAACTCGAAGAAGAGCTGCGCAAGACCCACACGCGCATCGCCACGGCCAAGGCCGAGCTCGAACAGCGCCCGGACAGCAGTGACAGCAATCGCCAACTGTTCGCCGGTCAGTCGCTCACGGCGGCCGAGCCTTTGGTCGAGCCGCACGTTGACGCCCCGCAGCCGGCCACCACCGCAAGCAGCCAGGCCTCGGTGGACCCGCGCCTGTTCGATGCCATGCGCTCTGAGCTGTCCGGCTTGCGCGAGCTGCTGGAAGTGCAACTGGGGTCGCTGGCCTGGACCCAGTTGCAAGGTAGCAAGCCGCAGCAGGCCACGTTGTGGCGCCGGCTGCAGCGCATTGGCCTGTCTGGCCCCATCGCCCGTGAATTGCTCGAGCTGACCAAGGACATCGAGGAGCCTCGCCACGCCTGGCGTATGCTGCTGGCGCACCTGGCGCGCATGATCCGTACGCCCGACGTGGAACCGATCGAGGACGGCGGTGTGATTGCCGTCGTCGGCCCGGCCGGCATGGGCAAGACCACCACCCTGGCCAAGCTCGCGGCGCGCTATGTGCTCAAGTACGGCGCCCACAACCTGGCGCTGGTGAGCATGGACAGTTTCCGTATCGGGGCGCAGGAGCAGCTCAAGACCCTGGGCCGAATCCTGAATGTGCCGGTGACCTATGTCGACCCCGGCCAGTCGTTGGCGGCGGCGCTCGAGCCTCTGCTGCGCAAGCGCGTGGTGCTGATCGATACGGCGGGCCTGCAAGCCAGCGACCCGGCGTTACGCATGCAGCTCGATACCCTGGCCGGTCGCGGCATCGCGGCGAAGAATTACCTGGTCCTGGCCACCACCAGCCAGAAGCAGGTGCTGACCGCGGCCTACCACAGCTACAAGCGCTGCGGGCTGGCCGGCTGCATCCTGACCAAACTCGACGAGTCGGCAAGCCTGGGCGATGTCCTGAGCCTTGCCATCAGTTTCCGACTGCCCGTGGCCTACCTTACCGATGGGCCGCGTATCCCGGACGATCTGCACCTGCCCCGTGGGCACCAGCTGGTCACCCGCGCGGTCAATGTGCAGCAGCAGGACGAGCCCAGCGAGGAGGCCATGGCCGACATGTTCGCTGATCTCTACCACAACCCACGGCGAGCGGGTTGAAAATGAAATGTGTGCAAGGTAGCTATGCCGAGGGATACGCAGCATTGCCCTTCGTGTGGCCTGAGTCCCAGCGAGACAAGGTAAAGAACAGACATGGGTAGCATGCATCCCGTACAGGTAATCGCCGTGACCGGTGGCAAAGGTGGCGTCGGCAAGACAAATGTTTCAGTGAACCTGTCTCTTGCGCTGGCCGAGCTGGGCCGCAGGGTCATGCTGCTCGACGCCGACCTTGGGCTGGCCAATGTTGATGTGTTGCTGGGCCTTGCGCCCAAGCGCACGCTGGCAGATGTCATCGAAGGGCGTTGCGAACTGCGCGATGTGATGCTGCAGGGCCCAGGCGGTGTGCGCATCGTCCCGGCCGCTTCGGGTACCCAGAGCATGGTGCACCTGGCGCCTGCCCAGCATGCGGGCTTGATCCAGGCGTTCAGCGAAGTCGGCGACAACCTTGACGTGCTGGTGATCGATACCGCTGCCGGCATCGGTGATTCGGTGGTCAGCTTCGTGCGCGCGGCCCAGGAAGTGCTGCTGGTGGTCTGCGATGAGCCGACCTCGATCACCGACGCCTATGCGCTGATCAAGCTGCTTAACCGTGATTACGGCATGAACCGCTTCCGGGTGCTGGCCAATATGGCCCAGAGCCCTCAGGAGGGGCGTAACTTGTTCGCCAAGCTGACCAAGGTCACCGACCGCTTCCTGGATGTGGCGCTTCAGTACGTGGGCGCCGTGCCTTACGACGAGTGCGTGCGCAAGGCGGTCCAGAAGCAACGCGCCGTGTACGAAGCGTTCCCGCGCTCCAAATGCGCCCTGGCCTTCAAGGCCATCGCGCAGAAGGTCGACAGCTGGCCGCTGCCCGCCAACCCCCGTGGCCATCTGGAGTTCTTCGTCGAACGCCTGGTGCAGCCGACCAGTGCAGGTTCGATGTCATGAGCGCCAGCGGCTTCAAGATGTACAGCCGCGCCTCGAAAGACGCGCAGTATGAGCTGATCGAGCGTTATGCGCCGCTGGTCAAGCGCATTGCCTACCACCTGTTGGCGCGACTGCCGGCCAACGTGCAGGTCGAGGACCTGATCCAGGCGGGCATGATCGGTCTGCTCGAGGTTGCCAACAAGTATGACGCCAGCAAGGGCGCCAGTTTCGAGACCTATGCCGGCATCCGCATTCGCGGGGCCATGCTCGACGAGGTGCGCAAAGGCGATTGGGCACCGCGTTCGGTGCACCGCAATACCCGCATGGTCAGCGATGCCATGCGTGCGGTCGAAGCCAAAACTGGCCGCGACGCTAAAGATCATGAAGTTGCTGCCGAACTCAAGTTGAGCCTCGATGATTATTACGGGATTCTCAACGACACACTGGGCAGCCGCCTGTTCAGCTTCGACGACCTGTTGCAGGACGGCGAGCACGAAGGCTTGCATGAGGATGGCGTCAGCGGCCAGGCCGAACCTGCCCGTGGGTTGGAGGAAGAGCGGTTCCAGGTCGCGTTGACCGAGGCCATCGCCAACCTGCCGGAGCGCGAGCGCCTGGTGCTGGCGCTGTACTACGACGAGGAACTGAACCTCAAGGAGATCGGTGAGGTCTTGGGGGTCAGCGAGTCGCGGGTCAGCCAGTTGCACAGCCAATGCGCCGCGCGCCTGCGCAGCCGCCTGGGGGAATGGCGGGCCCGTTGAGCCCGCCGTCGTCGTTGCCGTTTTCCACGTTGTACCGAATCGATTGAGTGCGCGCTCGGGGCCGAGCGCGTTTGAGACTGCTTGGAGGTCTAATTGGACAAGAACATGAAAATCCTCATCGTCGACGACTTTTCGACGATGCGGCGCATCATCAAGAACCTGCTGCGTGACCTGGGCTTCGCCAACACCGACGAAGCCGATGACGGCACGACGGCGCTGCCGATGCTCGAAAGTGGCCATTACGACTTCCTGGTAACCGACTGGAACATGCCAGGCATGTCCGGTATCGACCTGCTGCGCAAAGTCCGCGCCAGCGACAAGCTCAAGACCTTGCCGGTGTTGATGGTGACCGCTGAAGCCAAGCGCGACCAGATCATCGAGGCCGCCCAGGCAGGCGTGAATGGCTATGTGGTCAAGCCGTTCACCGCCCAGGTGCTCAAAGAAAAGATCGAGAAGATCTTCGAACGCGTCAACGGCTGAGTCACGTCAGGGGGCGCGCCATGAGTTCATCACACACGTCATTGGGCGAGTTCGAATCGACCCTCAAGAAGCATGCCCAGGAGTTGGTCGAAAGCCTGGAGCGCGGACGGTTCGGCGAGGCGGTGCAACTCATTCACGAGTTGAACCAGACCCGCGATCGGGGGCTGTACCAGGAAGTGGGCAAGCTGACCCGCGAACTGCACAGCGCCATCGTCAGTTTTCAGATCGACCCGACCATACCCCAGGCCGAGGAGGTGTCGCAGATTACCGACGCCACCGAACGCCTGTCCTATGTGGTCAAGCTCACCGAAGGGGCGGCAAACCGCACCATGGACCTGGTCGAGGAAAGCACGCCTGTGCTCAACGACCTGGCCAGCGAGGCCAAAGCGCTGAGTGCCGATTGGCAGCGCTTCATGCGCCGCGAAGTGAACGCCACGGAGTTTCGTGACCTGGCCAAGCGCGTCGACGGTTTCCTGGCACACAGCGCTGAGGGTAACCGCAAGGTGGCCGGCCATCTCAACGACATCCTGCTGGCCCAGGATTACCAGGACCTGACCGGGCAGGTGATCAAGCGCGTCACGGCGTTGGTGACCGAGGTGGAAAGCAACCTGCTGAAATTGGTGATGATGGCCAGCCAGGTCGACCGCTTTGCGGGCATCCAGCATGACCAGGATCAATTGCGCGCAGAAAAAGATCGAGAAAAACATCCGACTCGGGGTGAAGGTCCGCAGATTCATGCCGATAAGCGTGAAGACGTCGTGTCCGGTCAGGACGATGTCGATGATCTGCTATCCAGCCTGGGTTTTTAAGGAGCACCTTTGATGAGCTTCGGCGCCGATGAAGAAATCCTTCAGGATTTCCTGGTAGAAGCCGGTGAAATACTTGAGCAATTGTCCGAGCAGCTGGTCGAGCTTGAAAGCCGCCCTGACGATGCCGACTTGCTCAATGCGATTTTTCGCGGTTTCCACACTGTAAAAGGGGGCGCCGGCTTCCTCCAGCTCAATGAGCTGGTGGAGTGCTGCCATATCGCCGAGAACGTGTTCGACGTGCTGCGCAAAGGTGAGCGCCGGGTCGATGCAGAGCTGATGGATGTGGTGCTCGAAGCACTGGATGCCGTCAACGGCATGTTTGCCCAAGTGCGTGAGCGCAGCGAAGTGACCCCGGCCACGCCAGAACTGCTGGCAGCCCTGGCGCGTCTGGCAGAGCCTGGCAGCGCCGACGCGGCCCCGGCCCCGGCGGCGCCCGTGCCGGTTGAGCCCGCGCCTGTGCAGCAGGCACCGCAAGCGACCGAGGCGGACATCACTGACAGCGAATTCGAGCAGCTGCTCGATTCGCTCGACGCGGTGAAGGCCCAGGCCGCAGCGGCCGAGCAGATGCCTGCCGAGCCCGTCAGCGGCCAGGGTGACGACATCACCGATGCCGAATTCGAGTCGCTGCTCGACCAGTTGCATGGCAAAGGCCAGTTCAGTGCCGAAGTGACCGCCCAGCCGGTGGCTGCCGCGGCCGAGCCGGTCAGTGACGAAATCACCGACGCCGAGTTCGAGTCGCTGCTGGACCAGTTGCATGGCAAAGGCACGTTCCAGGCTGATGCCTTGCCCGCAGCCAAGGCTGCGACGCCTGTCGAGCCAGCGCCTGCCACCACGGGCGACGACATCAGCGAACAGGAGTTCGAAGCGTTGCTGGACCAGCTGCATGGCAAGGGCAAGTTCAATGGCGACGTGGCTGGCGTCGAAGCACCTGCCAGTGTTCAGGCCGCAGCCACAGCCAAGGTCGAAGCGCCGGCAGTCAGCCGTCCTGCTGGCGCGGCGCCACCTGCTGCAGCGCCCAAGCCTGCTGCTGCCCCACGGGCGCCGGCGGCGAGCGCCGACAAGCACGCGGTCAGCGAAGCGGAAACGACCGTCAGGGTCGACACCGCGCGCCTGGACGAGATCATGAACATGGTCGGCGAACTGGTGCTGGTGCGTAACCGTCTGGTCCGCCTGGGCCTGAACAGCGGCGATGAAGCCATGTCCAAGGCCGTGTCGAACCTCGATGTGGTCACCGCCGACTTGCAGACGGCGGTGATGAAGACGCGCATGCAGCCGATCAAGAAAGTGTTCGGCCGCTTCCCGCGCCTGGTGCGTGACCTGGCGCGGCAGTTGAAGAAAGAGATCAACCTTGAACTGGTGGGCGAAGAAACCGACCTGGACAAGAACCTGGTCGAGGCGCTGGCCGACCCGCTGGTGCACTTGGTGCGCAATGCCGTGGACCATGGGGTGGAAATGCCCGATGAGCGCGAGGCCGCGGGCAAGGCGCGCACAGGGCGCGTCGTATTGTCTGCCGAGCAGGAGGGTGACCATATCCTGCTGTCGATTTCCGACGACGGCAAAGGTATGGACCCGAACGTGCTGCGTGTCAAGGCCGTGGAAAAGGGCCTGATGGACAAGGACGCCGCCGACCGTTTGAGCGAGTCGGACTGCTACAACCTGATCTTCGCCCCAGGCTTTTCCACCAAGACCGAGATTTCCGACGTCTCTGGGCGGGGCGTGGGCATGGACGTGGTCAAGACCAAGATTTCCCAGCTCAACGGCTCGATCAACATCTACTCGGCCAAGGGGCAGGGCTCGAAGATCGTCATCAAGGTCCCGCTGACCCTGGCGATCATGCCGACCTTGATGGTGATGCTGGGCAACCAGGCGTTCGCCTTCCCGCTGGTCAACGTCAACGAGATCTTCCACCTGGACTTGTCGCGCACCAACGTGGTCGATGGTCAGGAAGTGGTGATCGTACGGGACAAGGCGTTACCGCTGTTCTACCTCAAGCGCTGGCTGGTCCAGGGCCAGGTGCATGAAGAACAGCACGAAGGTCACGTGGTGATCCTGTCGGTCGGCACCCAGCGCATCGGCTTTGTCGTCGATCAACTGGTGGGCCAGGAAGAAGTGGTAATCAAGCCACTGGGCAAGATGTTGCAAGGCACCCCGGGCATGTCCGGGGCCACCATCACCGGCGACGGTCGCATTGCGCTGATTCTCGACGTCCCGAGCATGCTCAAGCGTTACGCCGCGCGGCGTATTTGATCTCGGTGGCGTCCCCCTGGCCGGGGGCGTCACCTAACGGAGTGTTTATGGCAGTCAAGGTCCTGGTGGTGGATGATTCCGGTTTCTTCCGCCGCCGCGTCTCGGAAATCCTCTCGGGGGACTCGACGATCCAGGTGGTGGGCACTGCAACCAACGGCAAGGAAGCGATCGACCAGGCGCTTGCGCTCAAGCCCGATGTGATCACCATGGACTACGAGATGCCCATGATGGATGGCATCACGGCGGTGCGGCACATCATGCAACGGTGCCCGACGCCTGTGCTGATGTTCTCGTCGCTCACCCATGAAGGTGCTCGGGTCACGCTCGATGCGCTCGATGCCGGGGCGGTAGACTACCTGCCGAAGAATTTCGAAGACATTTCGCGCAACCCCGAGAAGGTCAAGCAGATGCTGTGCGAGAAGGTGCATACCCTGTCGCGTAGCAACCGCCGCATGACCAGTTACGCCCGCCCGGCGCCCGCGCCCGCTGCGGCCTCCGCGCCGACGCCCACAACGGCCACGAGCGCTGCAGGGCCGGCCCCGGTGCGAAGCGCCGCCGCGCCCGTCAGGCCAGCCGCTGCGCATTCACCAGCGCCCAAGCGCAAGCCGTACAAGTTGGTGGCCATCGGCACCTCGACTGGGGGGCCGGTGGCCTTGCAGCGGGTGCTGACGCAGTTGCCAGGCAATTTCCCGGCGCCGATCGTGCTCGTTCAGCACATGCCGGCAGCCTTCACCAAAGCCTTTGCAGAACGCCTGGACAAGCTGTGCCGCATCAGCGTCAAGGAAGCCGAAGATGGCGACATCCTGCGTCCCGGGCTTGCGCTGTTGGCGCCCGGCGGCAAGCAGATGATGATCGATGGCCGTGGCACCGTGAAGATTCTGCCCGGTGACGAGCGGCTCAACTACAAGCCCTGCGTGGATATCACCTTCGGCTCGGCAGCCAAGTCCTATGGCGACAAGGTGCTGTCCGTGGTGCTGACCGGCATGGGCGCGGACGGCCGGGAAGGGGCGCGCTTGCTCAAGCAGGCGGGCAGCACGGTGTGGGCACAGGATGAAGCCAGCTGCGTGATCTATGGCATGCCCATGGCGATCGTCAAGGCCAACCTGGCCGATGCGGTGTACAGCCTGGACGATATTGGCCGGCACCTGGTGGAGGCGTGCGTCTGATGGACGTGCTCAGCCTGATCGGCCTGATCCTGGCTTTTGTCGCTATCGTGGGCGGCAATTTCCTCGAAGGCGGCCACGTGGGCGCCCTGATCAACGGGCCGGCAGCGCTGATTGTATTGGGCGGTACCCTGGCGGCCGCCTTGCTGCAATCGCCGCTCTCCTCGTTCAAGCGCGCCTTGCAGATCCTGCGCTGGATCCTGTTTCCACCGCGGGTCGATCTGCCGGGTGGGGTCGATCGGGTCGTGAACTGGAGCCTGACGGCGCGCAAGGAAGGCCTGCTCGGGCTGGAAGGGGTGGCCGATGGCGAGCCCGATCCCTACGCGCGCAAGGGCTTGCAGTTGCTGGTAGACGGTGCCGAGCCCGAAGCCATTCGCAGTATTCTCGAAGTGGATTTCCTGACCCAGGAGGGCCGTGACCTGCAGGCCGCCAAAGTCTTCGAGAGCATGGGCGGCTACGCGCCGACTATCGGGATCATCGGCGCGGTGATGGGCCTGATCCACGTCATGGGCAACCTGGCCGACCCGGCGCAGCTGGGCAACGGCATTGCCGTTGCGTTCGTGGCGACCATCTACGGCGTTGCCAGTGCCAACCTGATCCTGTTGCCCATTGCCAACAAGCTCAAGGCGCTGGTACTGCGCCAGTCGCGCTACCGGGAAATGCTCCTCGAAGGCCTCTTGTCCATTGCCGAAGGCGAGAACCCGCGCTCAATCGAGCTGAAGCTGCAAGGCTTCATGGAGTAGCCATGCGTCGTCGCCGTCATGCCGAGGAGCCGGAAAACCACGAGCGCTGGCTTGTGTCCTACGCGGACTTCATCACCTTGCTGTTCGCCTTTTTCGTGGTGATGTATTCGATTTCCTCGGTCAACGAGGGTAAGTACAAGGTGGTGTCCCAAGCCCTGCTGGGGGTGTTCAATGACCCTGAGCGCAGCATGAGGCCCATTCCCATCGGGGATGAGCGCCCGTTGACCGTGCGACCTGCGCAGCCCTTGGTCAAGGACAGCGAGCAGCCTGATGCTGGCGTGTCGACCGCCAGCAACGACCCGCTCAAGACCATCGCCGAGGAGGTGCGCGACGCTTTTGGCGACCTTATCAGGGGTGATCAGATGACGATCCGGGGTAACGAGCTGTGGATCGAGATCGAGCTCAATTCCTCGTTGCTGTTCGGCAGTGGCGATGCCATGCCCAGTGACAATGCGTTTGCCATCATCGACAAGGTGGCGGCCATACTCAAGCCGTTCGCCAACCCGGTGCACGTCGAAGGCTTCACTGATAACCAGCCTATCCGTACCGCGCAGTACCCGACCAACTGGGAGCTATCCTCGGCCCGCGCCGCCAGTATCGTCCGGCTGTTGGCCATGGGCGGCGTGGACCCCGGGCGCATGGCATCGGTGGGCTATGGCGAGTATCAGCCTGTGACGGGCAACGATACCCCCGAAGGGCGGGCCCGCAACCGGCGCGTGGTCCTGGTGATATCCCGCAACCTCGAGGTGCGCCGCAGCCTGACCAGCACCGGTGCTGCCAATGCCACGCCCGATGCTGCACTGCGCCGGGCTGGCACACAAAGTGCACCGGCAAGCTCAGCAGCGGTGGCAGGGCAGTGACTCGTCAATTCTCTGTCGCCCCATTGGCGGATGTCCACGCGCGGCGCTTGACCGACAGCCATCCAAGCCCTTCATTTTCCAGCAAGGCAGCGGGCACACCATGCTCCCTGCCTCACCCACGGATAGAGTTTGCCTGATGAGAGTCTGGGCAGTAGCCAATCAAAAAGGTGGCGTCGGCAAGACCACCACCACCATCGCCCTGGCTGGCCTGCTGGCCGACGCCGGCAAGCGCGTGATCGTCGTCGATCTTGATCCACATGGGTCGATGACCAGCTATTTCGGGCATAACCCCGATGCGCTGGAACATAGCTGCTACGACCTGTTCCTGCACAAGGGCAGCGTTCCGGATGGGCTGCCGGGGCAGTTGCTGTTGCCCACCAGTGACGAGCGCATATCATTGCTCCCCTCCAGCACCGCCCTTGCCGTACTGGAGCGGCAATCGCCCGGCCAGAACGGTTTGGGGCTGGTCATCGCCAAGAGTCTGGCGCAGCTGTGGCAGGACTTCGACTTCGCACTGATCGACAGTCCCCCTTTGCTGGGGGTGTTGATGGTCAATGCGCTGGCGGCCAGCCAGCAACTGGTCATCCCGGTGCAGACAGAGTTTTTGGCCGTCAAGGGCCTTGAACGCATGGTCGGCACCCTGGCCATGATCAACCGCTCCCGGCGCCAGGCGCTGCCGTACCAGATCGTGCCGACGTTGTTCGACCGGCGTACCCAGGCCTCCCTGGGAACGCTCAAGTTGCTGCGCGATGCCTACGGCGAACAGGTATGGCAGGGCTATATTCCCGTGGACACGCGGCTGCGCGATGCGAGCCGCCAGGGCGTCACGCCGTCGCAATTCGACAACAAGAGCCGCGGGCTGGTGGCCTACCGGGCGCTGCTCAAGCACTTGTTGACCTACACGCCCGCGGCGCAGGTGGCCTGATGACACAAACACGGCAAGTGAGCAGCAAGCCTCAGTTGGCGCTGCAGTCGTATCTCGACGGTCTGCTCCAGGAAGCCACCGAGCCCCTGGAGGCGCTGCCAGCGTCAGACACGGCAGATGACTTCGCCCAGGCGGTGCGCCAGGAGCAGGCCCGCGATGGGCGCGAGCCAGGCCAGGCCACCCAGGCAAAACCGGCACCTGCCGCAGCTGAACGGCCGTTCGCCGAGCCCAGGCTTGCGGTATTGCCTAGCGTGATACCGGTGCAGCCGCCGGTGGTGGCGGTAGTAGAACAGGCAGTGGTGGCAGAGGCCAGCATCCCGGTCCTGATCGATACGCCGACTGTAGCGCCGGCAATGCCTCTGGTGGACGTCCACCTGCCCGCACCGGACGTGCCCGTACCGCCGGCCACCGTCGATGGGCGTCCGGCCTGGGCTGCCGAGCCGTTCGAGTGCCTGCTATTCGATGTGGCCGGCCTGACCCTGGCCGTGCCGCTGGTGTGCCTGGGCTCGATCTATACCTTGGCCGATCGCGAGCTGACGCCGCTGTTCGGGCAGCCCGAGTGGTTCCTGGGCATCCTCACGTGCCAGGCTGGCAACCTCAAGGTGCTCGACACCGCGCGCTGGGTCATGCCCGACCGCTACCGCGACGATTTCCGGCAGGGCCTGCAATACGTCATTTCTGTCCAGGGCTATGAATGGGGGCTGGCTGTGCATCAGGTCAGCCGCTCGCTGCGCCTGGACCCGTCCGAGATCAAGTGGCGTAGCCAGCGGGGCCAGCGGCCGTGGCTGGCCGGCACGGTCATTGAACACATGTGTGCACTGCTGGACGTGGCGGAGCTGGCCGAGTTGATCGCCAGCGGTGCCGTCAAGCAGCTGCACGCCAAACCGCACATCACACCGAACACACCGCCAAAGGCGGATTTCAAGGGGTAGGGGAATGAAAAAGTCGTCCGCACAAGGTTCTGAAGATCCGATCCTGCAGTGGGTTACCTTCCGTTTGGACAACGAGTCCTACGGCATCAACGTGATGCAGGTGCAGGAAGTGCTGCGCTACACGGAAATCGCCCCGGTGCCGGGTGCGCCCAGCTATGTGCTGGGTATCATCAACCTGCGCGGCAACGTGGTGACCGTGATCGACACGCGCCAGCGCTTCGGGCTGATGCCAACCGAGGTCACCGACAACACCCGCATCGTCATCATCGAGGCAGACAAGCAAGTGGTCGGCATTCTGGTCGATAGCGTTGCCGAGGTGGTGTACCTGCGCCAGTCCGAGATTGAAACCGCGCCCAACGTGGGCAACGAAGAATCGGCCAAGTTTATCCAGGGTGTGTGCAACAAGAACGGCGAACTGCTGATTCTGGTCGAACTGGACAAGATGATGACCGAGGAAGAGTGGTCGGAACTGGAGAACATCTGACTTGATTTTCGAGGTCGGCGTCATTTTACTGGCCCTGCTGTGGGCCTTGAGCCTGTGGTTCTTCCTGAACTACACCAAGCGTCAGCGCGAGCTGGCTGCTCAGCAGGCCATTGGCGATGCCCTGCGCGACCAGCGTATCAAGGACCTCGGCAAGCGGCTCGATGATTACCAGAACGTCACCGTGCGCATGGGCGAGGCCATCCATGAGCTGCGCGGTGCAGTGGCCACGCTGCCCGACCGGTTGGAGCGGCTTGAGCAGCGTGACCCGAGCAGCGTCACCTTCACCCAGGCTGCACGGCTGGTCGGCATGGGTGCCAGCGTGTCGGAGCTTACCGAAACCTGCGGTCTAACCCAGGCCGAGGCTGAGCTGATGAGCAAACTGCACCGCAACAACTGAATATCAGGGCGACGCAAGTCGCCCTGTGCATCTCAGGGTTTGCTCCAGGAATGGTAGTTGCCTACGCGGGCAACACGGTTCAAGGCCAGGTCGTGTTCTACGGCTGATTTGATTTGCGCTTCTTTGCCTGCGAGCAAAAACAATGGCTTGCTCTGCGGTAAGCTCTGCAGATTGCAGAGCTGGCGCAAGCGTTGAAGCCTGGGGAGGTGTTGATCGATCACGTCGTTGAGCACTCCTGGGCCTGTGAGGTGGTTCAGGCGTCTGGCGTAGGCCTTGAAACCTGGCATGTCGGTCGTTGGCCGATGCTGATAGAAGTCCCCATTGGCCTGGTAGCGTGCATGCATGGCCTCGCTGATCGCTTGCAGGTTGGGGTTGCCTGGATGGCTGGCAATCATGTTGCTGTTGTAGTGGCAATGCATGCCGAGGGTGTCGTTGTTTGCCGGGTCCCCCAGAATGAAACCGTCCGGGGTCGTGGCCAGGTCCACAGCCTCTATGGCTGCACGCGCGGGATCCTCCGGCGCCTCGGGATGGGCAAGCAACGTATCGTCCACATCCATGTAGATCCCGCCCTGCGCGTGTAGCATCGGGTAGCGCAAAATGTCCGATGCCGAGGAGAAATTGGCCCCGGGGGCGTTTACGGCATCCCGGTATTGCTCGAAATGGGGGCTTTCACTGAAACGGGCATAGAAGGGCTGGTCCTCTAATGGCAGCACCTGCAGATTGGGTGCGCGCTGACCGAGTAACTGGCGGTTGGTCTCGAACGCCTCGGGGTCTGCCTTGGACAGGTACAAGCGGTAACTGAACGAGCTGTTGCTCAGGCGCTCGGCGTTGGCCGCCAGGTTATCCACCAGCTCAGGCGCTATAACTTTGTTGCCAACCCAAAGGCTGGAGATGGTTTTAGGAATCGGGTGCACTGTATCCTGCGCGACGGGGGGCATTTCAATCGGTAGCGGCAGATCGACACCAAGCCCCTTGAGGGTCGCCGAGCGCATCTGATCGGTCACTGGGCGTGTCGTGACATCGATTCGGATCAAACTGCGTCGCCCGGGCATGGCCTGGTAGTAGGGCGGGTTGAGATCATTCGAGGCCTGTTCGGTGATGAAAGCGTCATGCTCACTGTCGTAAAGCACCGTTATGTTGTAGCCGCCCACTTCGGTCTGCAGCTCCGCAGGCCCTTCCTCGCTGACCGGTATTCGTATGACTGAACGCGCCACAGGGCTGTCATCAGCCTGTACTGGCTCGATGGCGTTGTCGAAGAAAGCGCCTATCTCGGGTTCTGCAAAATGGGGTGGGTTGATCGGGCTCAGTGGGTAACCCAGCTGATCGTTCAAACGGACAGGCGTAAAGAATCGCACGCGCTTGAGGGAAAATAGCTCGGTGGCGCGCGTCGCCGCTTCGCTAGCCAGAGGCAGGGCGTTCAGCAGACCGAAGACCGTGTTGGAAACGCCTTCAGCCTGGTCTTCGAGCGTTTTGCCATCAATTGCCTGGTCCAGGCCAAGCCCGAATTGCGCCACGCCTGCCAGGGCGAGCATGGGCGCCAGTGCCGGCATAACGATAGCCAAGGGCGCCAGCAAATTGATTGAGGTAGCCAGATACCCGCGCCATTTCGCCTTGGTTACGGCCTGGTCACTGGTGATGATGAAGTCGGCATCGGCATAGCTGCGCTTGCGTTGGCGCTCGGTAAGCGCCGTGAATAGGTCGCCCTCGATCAACGGGCTGTATTTTTTTAGTTTGTAGTACACGTATTTCTTCGGCGGCCAGGGGCCGTCGGTAGTGAAACCCGGTCGGTTGGGTGATCGGTAATGGATCGCAGGATAGGCGCCCAACCCCTCAAGCGCAGTGTCCAAGCCGCTGAAGTCGAGCCCATCCGGCGTGTCGACCAGCCGAAAATAGCGGCGCAGGGCCTGACGCTTTTCCGGATCGCGGCACTGTTCACCGACCCAGTCCTTCATGGCGCCCAGGCTGCCGAACTCATGGAAGGGTGAGGCATTGCCTGGCAGGTAGAGCAGGACCTTGCGCCGCTTCTGGTCGGCAATGCCAATCAGGTCGGTAGCCGCGTAGCCATACACATTCAGCGCTCTGATCCTCAGGCTGTCAGCGCGCGGCGCCAGGCCTGCGGCTTCCCAGAGCATCTGTCGGCCTGCCTCGCTCAGCGAACCTTCCTGGACTTGCTTGTTACAGGCTGCCACGAAGCCGATCTGCAGCGCTTGTCGGTGGCTGTCGCTGGCCTCGTGCCAATACGCGTCGAGCATGGCGACGAAACGGGCATGGAAGTCCAGCTCCCAGACGAAGCGCTGCATGGCCTCGACGTCGATGGGTAAATGGGTGGTGATGTCATAGCGTCTAGGTTCGGTGCGGCGAAACAGCCCGTTGAACACAGAATAGGCGCCACCCTGCGCCCATGGCCCCAGGTCGGGCAAGCGCTCGACAATGCGTAGTGGGTGGGCAGGGAGATGGCCGGCCCAGCCGCCAGGGAAAAGCTGGCCGACCAGATCCTTGCTGTTTTCCCCTTGCCAGTTGGACAGTACCGCTTCGGTCAGGGACAGGCGCTGAACCACGACGGCTTGATCGCCCCTGTAGTGCAGGGTGACCACGTCGGTCTGATCCGGGTCCAGGTCATGGCCTTGGCGGCAGGCCCAATTGCGTATGTCGCTGGCGGCCTGGCGGTCGGGGCGGGGGATGTGTTGCAGGTGGCCGCGCACGTAGCGCAGGCCAACCGAATTGACACGTGTATCAGCCATGGTCATCGACTCATGCAGTAAAAGGAGCCGATACAGTGTCGGCCCCATCGTCGCATGGGGCCTTAGCCGATTACTACCCTTCGGGCAGGCGCAAGTGCCTGGGCGTAACGTCGCGTGGTTGGGCCGGAGCATCGTCGAAGCCCGCTGGCACTTTGCCGCGTAACTGCCAGGCGAACGCGATGATTTCGGCGATGGTCAGGTACAGCGCTTCGGGAATCTGCTCGCCCAGCTCAAGGCGTGCCAGCAGGCGCACCAGCTCCGGGTTTTCGTAGATGGGTACTTCATGTTCGCGCGCCAGGGCCAGGATGGCTTCGGCCAGTTCATCGTCGCCTTTGGCGCTGAGTGTGGGCGCCTGTTGTCCATCGTAGCTCAGTGCTACGGCCTGGCGGGGGGTAGGGGTACTCATGCGTTTTCGTCCACCCAGCGTTGTTCGACCCGTGTCCGGGGGCCCTGCGCAGGTGCGCCGGGGTAGCAGTGCAGCTCATCGACCTCCAGGCCACGCGCCAGCAGGCGTTCACGCAGTGCACCAAGCTGGCGCTCGATCAGGCGAGCGGTCGGTTCGCGCTCGGCCCACAGCTGGCCGTTGAGACGGCCTTGGGCCAATTGGGCCTGGACCTGCAGCGGGCCGAGCGGCGCCAGATCGAAAGCCAGTTCGATCCGCCACAACGGTTGCAACGCATCAGGGGCCTGATGCTCGCGGTCGGCCTGCTGTTGAGGGGTTTCTTCGCGCTGAAGCTTGACCTGCAGGGGCACGAATTCCTGCCCGTGGCGAATGGGCACTTCGGTCTGCCAAGTGGTCTGCAGGTTGCCGTTTTCCAGTGTGCCGCTTTGCTGCAGGCTGCTCATGGCGTGGCTCTGCAGGCGCGAAACGGCAGCTGCGGCCAAGCGCAGCAATTGCTCCAGATCACCTTCGTCCTCCAAGGCCTGCAACAGTCTTGAGGGCAGCGGGAATGCGCCCGGCTGGGGCTTGGGACTTACCCGTTCGAGCGTGCCCAGCGCGTTTCGAACCAGCGCCGGCACGGCCGCTGCCAGGCTGGCCGGTGGTGGGCCAAGGGCGGCGTTGGTGCTGATCTGGGTAATGAGTTGAAGCATGTTGGCCTTGAGATCGGCGCCCAGCCCCGCCGTGGCCCCGGTCATCAGTTTTGCCTCCAGAAAGGCGCCGCTGTTGAGCAGCGCCTGCGCAACGGCTTTTGCATCACCCAGTTGCTGGGCCGTCGGCAGCGCGCCAAGCAGGCGCTCGATCGTCGTGCGCAGCGGGCTGTCAGCCTCCGGGTCGCGCGCCAACTGTTGCAGGCCGGCCAACAGGCTCGGGAGCGAGGCCTGGCGATTTTGCTGGCTGCCCAGATGCTGGGCGATACCCAGTTGGTCCTGCCTGCCGGCCAAGGGGACGAACTGCAAGGACTGGTCACCCTGCACGCGCGCACTGAGCAGGCTGCCGATCGCCAACGGCCTGGGGCTGTCCACGGCCAGCACGGCACCGGCCTGGGCGGTATTCAGAAGGCTCACCAGCGCCCGGTAGCTGGCAGGCTGGCCAGGGGTTTCGGGCAGCACCTGATTGGTCAACACCTTGCCCTGCAACAGGCTACTGACCGGTACCCGGGCGGTGTCCAGGCGCGTCAGGGTCGAGACCTGGCTGGTACTTGCCTGCTGCAGCAAAATGGCCAGCCGGCCGGCTTCTGGCTGGCTCACGGTCACCTGACTGCCCTGGGGCAAAGGCTGGCTGGCGCTGGCTTGCAGTTGGGTCTGCAGGCCGTTGGCTTGCAGCAGACGCAAAACCAGCTGAAACTCCTGGCCGGTCTGGCGCATGGCAACCACTTCAGCCTGCGCGGTCTCGCCAGGGCCGAGCAACCCGGGCTGGGCCTGGGTAAGGCGCAGCAGTTCACCGGTCATCGCCGCCTTGATTGCCTGGGCGCCGTTCAGGGTTTGCAGGCCGAGACTATTGATTTCAGTCATGATTGTATACAACCTTAGGTACCCAGCCTCTTGGCAGCCTGGCTGTGCATGTAATAATGCCGCCCGCCCGTGATTGCCAGTATAACGGCAGCGCACCGGGTGACTTGAGTGGTAGGGGTCCGGGTAGCGTCATCCGAACCCTAGAACGATAAGGCAGAACTGTGACCCTTCATCTTCAAGCCGTGGGCCTGGCCTGCGAGCGCGACTGGCGCCTGCTGTTCGAGCACCTTGCCTTCGAACTGCGGCCAGGCGACATGCTACAGATCAGCGGCCCCAACGGCAGCGGCAAGACCAGCCTGTTGCGCCTGCTGGCTGGCCTGATGCAGCCGACCGCCGGTCAGATCCTGCTCGGTGGACGTCCGTTGGACGAACAGCGGCATGCGTTGGCCAGCATCCTGGTGTGGATTGGCCATGCCGCGGGCATCAAGGAACTGCTCACAGCCGAAGAGAACCTGACCTGGCTGTGCGCACTGCACCGTCCAGCCAGCCGCGAACAGATCTGGCAGGCCCTGGCTGCCGTCGGGCTGCGCGGTTTCGAGGACGTGCCTTGCCATACCTTGTCGGCCGGGCAGCAACGCCGCGTGGCCCTGGCGCGCCTGCATCTGGCAGCCGCACCGTTGTGGATTCTGGACGAGCCGTTCACTGCCCTGGACAAACAGGGCGTCGCGGACCTGGAGGCCCATCTGGCCGCCCATTGCGAGCACGGTGGCACCGTGGTGCTGACCACCCACCACACCCTGTCCCACACGCCTGCGGGCTACCGAGAACTCAACCTGGGGCAGTGGGCAGCATGAGCGTTTTTACGCTGTTGTTGCGACGCGAAGCGCGGTTGCTGTTTCGCCGGCCTGCGGAGCTTGCCAACCCGCTGGTGTTCTTCGCCATCGTGGTGGCCTTGTTCCCCTTGGCCGTCGGGGCGCAGACCCAGATGCTGCAGAACCTGTCCCCGGGGCTTATGTGGGTGGCTGCACTGCTGGCGGTGCTGTTGTCCCTGGACGGGCTGTTTCGCAGCGACTTCGAAGATGGCTCGCTGGAGCAGTGGGTGCTCTCGCCGCATCCGCTGGCACTGATGGTGTTGGCCAAAGTGCTGGCGCATTGGCTGTTCTCCGGGCTTGCGCTGGTGTTGCTGGCACCGTTGCTGGCGCTGATGCTCGGCCTGCCAGGGCACTGTCTGCCGGTGCTGCTGGGCTCGCTGCTGCTGGGCACGCCGGTGTTGAGCCTGTTGGGCGCGGTGGGCGCTGCGCTGACGGTCGGCCTCAAGCGCGGCGGTTTGTTGCTGGCATTGCTGATTCTGCCGTTGTATATCCCTGTATTGATCCTGGGCAGTGGTGCATTGCAGGCGGCGTTGCAGAATATGCCCGCCACCGGCCACCTGCTCTGGCTCGCCAGCCTGACGGCCCTGGCCGTGACCCTGGCACCCTTTGCGATCGCCGCCGGCCTGAAAATCAGCGTCGGCGAATAACGAGCCTGGGCTTTGAAGCCTGGCCAATACCCTGGATGCACCCTGATGAAAATGAGCTGGACGTGGTTTCACAAGCTGGGCTCTCCGAAATGGTTCTATGCCATTAGCGGGCGCATGTTGCCGTGGCTGTCCATCGCTGCCGGGCTCTTGTTGGTGGTCGGCGTGGTCTGGGGGCTGGTCTTCGCGCCCCAGGACTACCAGCAGGGCAACAGCTTTCGCATCATCTACATCCATGTCCCGGCCGCGATGTTGGCCCAGTCCTGTTACGTTCTGCTGGCGGTGGCCGGTGTGGTGGGACTTGTGTGGAAGATGAAGCTGGCCGATGTCGCCCTGCAATGCGCTGCCCCCATCGGCGCCTGGATGACCGCCGTGGCGCTGGTGACCGGAGCCATCTGGGGTAAGCCAACCTGGGGCAGCTGGTGGGTGTGGGATGCGCGCCTCACCTCGATGCTCATCCTGTTGTTCCTGTACTTCGGCATCATTGCGCTGGGCCAGGCAATCAGTAATCGTGACAGCTCGGCAAAAGCCTGCGCCGTGCTGGCCATCGTTGGCGTGGTGAACATTCCCATCATCAAGTATTCGGTCCAGTGGTGGAACACGCTGCATCAGGGCGCCACCTTTACCCTGACCGAAAAGCCTGCGATGCCCGCCGATATGTGGTTGCCGCTGTTGTGCACGGCGCTGGGCTTCTACTGCTTCTTTGGCGCGGTGCTCTTGATGCGCATGCGCCTTGAGGTACTCAAGCGCGAGGCACGCGCCAGTTGGGTGAAGGAAGAAATATCGAGCAGCCTGGCTGGGAGGGTCGTGCCATGAGTTTCGCCAGTTTCGGTGATTTCATCGCCATGGGTCACCACGGCCTTTATGTGTGGTCGGCCTACGGCATCTGCGCCGCGGTGCTGGCGCTTAACGTCGCCGTGCCGGTGTTGGCCCGGCGCCGCTACCTGCAAGAAGAGGCGCGCCGCTTGCGCCGGGAGAAAACGCAGTGAATCCGCAGCGCAAGAAACGCCTGTTGCTCATCGTCGGTCTGCTGGTCGGCGTCGGGGTTGCCGTGGGCTTTGCCCTCACTGCCTTGCAACAGAACATCAACCTGTTCTACACCCCCACCCAGATCGCCAATGGCGAGGCACCGCTGGACACGCGCATCCGCGCCGGCGGCATGGTCGAACAGGGCTCGGTGCAACGCTCCTCCGACTCGCTGGACGTGCGCTTCGTGGTCACCGATTTCAACAAGTCCGTACCCATCACTTACCGCGGCATCCTGCCGGACCTGTTCCGTGAAGGGCAGGGCATCGTGGCCTTGGGCAAGCTCAACGGCGACGGCGTGGTGGTGGCCGACGAAGTGCTGGCCAAGCATGACGAAAAGTACATGCCCCCTGAAGTCAGCAAGGCGCTGAAAGAAAGCGGCCAGGCGGCAACCCAGACGGGAGCGCGGCCATGAACGCAGCCTTGGTGATACCCGAACTCGGCCAACTGTCGATGATTCTGGCCATCTGCTTCGCGGCTGTGCAGGCCAGCCTGCCGCTGATTGGGGCGTGGCGTGGTGACAGCTTGTGGATGAGCCTGGCGCGGCCCGCAGCCTGGGGGCAGTTCGCCTTTCTGACGTTCGCGTTCGCGTGCCTGACCCATGCCTTCATGACCGACAACTTTTCGGTTGCCTACGTGGCCAGCAACTCGAACAGTGCACTCCCGTGGTACTACAAGTTCAGCGCGGTCTGGGGGGCGCATGAGGGCTCACTGCTGCTCTGGGCGCTGATTCTGGGGGGCTGGACCTTCGCCGTGTCGGTGTTCTCGCGGCAATTGCCCCAGGTGATGCTCGCCCGCGTGCTGGCGGTCATGGGCATGATCAGCGTGGGCTTTCTGAGCTTTTTGATCATCACCTCCAACCCGTTTCAGCGCCTGCTGCCACAGGTGCCTGTCGATGGCCGGGACCTCAACCCGCTGCTGCAGGACATTGGCCTGATCGTGCATCCGCCAATGCTGTACATGGGCTACGTCGGTTTTTCGGTCGCCTTCGCCTTCGCCATCGCCGCCCTGCTCGGCGGGCGTCTAGACGCCGCCTGGGCCCGGTGGTCGCGGCCCTGGACCCTGGTGGCCTGGGCGTTCTTGGGCGTGGGCATCACCCTGGGTTCCTGGTGGGCCTACTATGAACTGGGCTGGGGTGGCTGGTGGTTCTGGGACCCGGTGGAAAACGCATCGTTCATGCCCTGGCTGGTAGGCACGGCGCTGATCCATTCCCTGGCAGTGACGGAGAAGCGCGGGGTGTTCAAGAGCTGGACCGTCCTGTTGGCCATCGCTGCGTTCTCACTGAGCCTGCTGGGGACGTTCCTGGTGCGTTCCGGGGTGCTCACCTCCGTGCATGCCTTTGCCGCCGACCCGTCGCGCGGCATTTTCATCCTGTTCTTCCTGCTGTTCGTGGTCGGCGGCTCACTGACCCTGTTCGCCTTGCGTGCGCCAGTGGTCAAGAGCCAGGTGGGGTTTGCACTGTGGTCGCGCGAAACCCTGCTGCTGGCGAACAATCTGGTGTTGGTGGTCGCGGCATCGATGATTTTGCTGGGCACCTTGTACCCGCTGGTGCTCGATGCCCTGACCGGCGCCAAGCTCTCGGTAGGCCCGCCCTATTTCGATGCCCTGTTCCTGCCGCTTATGGCACTGCTGATGCTGGTGCTGGGAGTAGGGGTGGTGGTGCGGTGGAAAGATACGCCTGGCAAGTGGCTACTTGGCATGATGACGCCGGTCCTGGTCGGTAGCGCGGTGCTGGCCCCGGTGGCGGGCCTGATCGTCGACGATTTCGACTGGCAGGTGCTGGCCACGTTCGCCCTGGCCGCCTGGGTAGTGCTCGGGGGGCTGCGCGATGTGCTCGACAAGACGCGCCACAAGGGGCTGCTCAGGGGGCTGCTCGGTCTTGGGCGCAGCTATTGGGGCATGCAGGTCGCTCACCTGGGGCTTGCGGTGTGTGCCCTTGGGGTGGTGCTGTCGAGCAACAATAGCGCCGAGCGTGATTTGCGCATGGCCCCCGGCGAAAGCGTGGAGCTGGGCGGATATCATTTCCTGTTTCAGGGCGCCAGGCACTTCGAAGGGCCCAACTTCATTTCCGACAAGGGCACGGTGGTGGTCAGCCGCGAGGGTCGCCTTGTGGCCACCCTGCACCCGGAGAAGCGCCTGTACACCGTGCAGCAGTCGATGATGACCGAGGCCGGGATAGACGCAGGGTTTACCCGCGACCTGTACGTGGCCCTTGGGGAGCCCTTGGAAAACGGTGCCTGGGCGGTGCGTGTGCACATCAAGCCCTTTGTCCGCTGGATCTGGCTGGGCGGTCTGTTGACTGGCCTGGGCGGGTTGCTGGCGGCTCTCGACCGGCGCTACCGCGTCAAGGTCAAGTCCCGGGTGCGTGAGGCCCTGGGTGTGTCTGGAGCAGTTGCATGAAACGTTGGTTGATGGTCGTGCCCCTGGCGGTGTTCCTGCTGGTGGCGGTGTTCCTGTACAAAGGTTTGTTTCTCAAGCCCGATGAATTGCCCTCGGCCATGATCGGCAAACCGTTCCCGGTCTTTTCGCTGGCTTCCACCCAAGGCGACCGTACGCTTACACAGGCAGACCTGCAGGGCCGGCCTGCGCTGGTCAACGTCTGGGCCACCTGGTGCGCGTCGTGCAAGGTCGAGCATCCTTATCTCAACCAGCTGGCTTCCCAGGGTGTGGTCATCTATGGGGTGAACTACAAGGACGACAACGCCGCAGCGCAGAAGTGGTTGACCGAGTTCCACAACCCCTACCTGCTGGATATCAGTGACGAGCAGGGCAGCCTGGGGCTGGACCTGGGTGTCTACGGTGCGCCGGAGACGTTCCTGATCGATGGCGATGGCGTGATTCGCTACAAGCATGTGGGCGTGGTCGACGCGAGTGTCTGGCGCGAGCAGTTGGCGCCACGCTACCAGGCGCTGCTCGACGAGGCGACGCCATGAAGCGCTGGTTCGCAGCCCTGACCTTGAGCCTGTGCGTCGGTGGGGTGGCCAAGGCCGCCATCGATACCTATCAGTTTCGTGACCAGGCCGAGCGTGAGCGCTATCAGCAACTGACCAAGGAATTGCGCTGCCCCAAGTGTCAGAACCAGGATATCGCCGACTCCAATGCACCCATTGCGGCTGACCTGCGCCGGGAAATATTCCGCATGCTGGGTGAGGGCAAGAGCAACCAGCAGATCGTCGACTTCATGGTCGACCGTTACGGTGATTTCGTGCGCTATAAGCCTGCGCTGAGCGGTCGGACCTGGTTGCTCTGGTTTGGGCCGGGCATTCTGCTGGTCGGCGGGTTCGCCGTATTGGCGGTGATTGTACGGCGTCGTCGCCTGGCGGCCGTGCAAGGCACTGATGAATTGTCAGCCGAGGAGCGCGCACGGCTGGCCAACCTGCTGGAAAAAGAACGCACCCATGACTGAATTCTGGCTTAGCGCGGGCTTGTTGCTGCTCGCGGCCCTCAGCTTTCTGCTGATCCCGATCCTGCGTGGCCGTCGCCACCAGCAGGAGCAAGACCGCACGGCGCTCAACGTGGTGCTCTATCAGGAACGCATCGCCGCGCTGGCCGCGCAGCAAGCGTCGGGTGTGCTCGATGACCTGCAATTGAGTCAGGGCCGTGACGAAGCCGCCCGTGAACTGCTGGCCGACACCGAGGGCGCCGAACCCGCCAGGCAGCGTCAATTGGGCAGGGCCTTGCCGTTGCTGTCAGCGGTTCTGGTGCCGCTGCTGGCGTTGGGGCTGTACCTGCACTTCGGTGCGGCGGACAAAGTGGCCCTTACCCAGGAATTTGCCCAGGCACCTAAGTCGATGGAAGAAATGACGGCACGCCTGGAGCGAGTGGTTCAGGCACAACCTGATTCGGCCGAGGCGGTGTACTTCCTGGGCCGTGCCTACATGGCCGAACAACGCCCTGCCGAGGCGGCCCGCACGTTCGAGCGCGCAGTAGCCCTGGCCGGTCGCCAGCCCGAGTTGCTGGGCCAGTGGGCCCAGGCCCTGTATTTCGCGGCCGACAAGCGCTGGAGTGGGCAACTGCAGGCATTGACTGACGAGGCGCTGAAAGCCGATCCCAATGAGGTCACCAGCTTGGGGCTGCGTGGCATTGCGGCATTTGAAGGTGAGCGCTATCAGGAGGCTATCGAGTACTGGAAGCGGCTGTTGGCGCAGTTGCCGCAAGGGGATACGTCGCGCGCGGCATTGCAGGGCGGCATTGACCGTGCAGCTGAACGGTTGGGCACTCAGTCTGCTCAGGCGCCGGCACCTGCTGCGGTGCGTTTGAAGGTGCGGGTGGAATTGGCGCCGGCTTTGCGGGACAAGGTCAAGGCACAGGACACCGTCTTCATTTTCGCCCGCGCCAGCAGCGGCCCGCCCATGCCACTTGCCGCCAAGCGGGTGACGGTGGCGCAGTTGCCCATCGAGGTCGAGCTTTCAGATGCGGATGCGATGATGGCGCAGATGAAACTGTCCGATTTCGCCGAAGTCCAACTGGTTGCGCGCGTTTCCAAGGATGGGCAGCCGACCCGCGGCGAGTGGGTTGGCCAGAGCGCGCCTTTGCCCAACACGACCCAGGCCCAGCAGCGCCTGATCATCGACAGCCCTGATTCGTAAGAGAGTTCCCTATGCACGCGACGGTACGCCTTAGCCTGATCACCCTGGCACTGGGTTTGTCGGCCTGTACGGTGCATGGCCCTGCTTCGCAGCCTGAGCCCGAACCGCCGATCGAACGGCTCCCGCCCAAAGGGCCGGTGGTCAAGCCGCTGCCAGGTGGACAGCCTGCTGGACCTGGGAGCAAGCCTGCACCCCCAGCCAAACCAGTGCCGCGCACCTCGGCAAGCTTTGCCCCGCCGCCGGGCGGGGCGAGCCACTGGGACCCCAAGTTGGGCGTGTATGTGCTGGACAAAAAACCCAACACGTTCTACCGCCAGCGGACGTATTACCGGTTCGACAACGGCTGGAGCTGGTCGGTGAGCCCGGATGGGCCTTGGCAGCAGACCGATAGCAGTGGTGTGCCTGGAGGGCTGGGGCGGGCGTTTGGGCAGTAGATTTTTCGGCACCGCACCGGCCGCGATGGGCCGCACAACGGCGTTAATTGTGTAAGTGGTACAGCCAAAAAACCGGGGCCGCTGCGCGGCCCATCGCGGTACAAGACCGCTCCTACACGAAATGGGGTAGCCCTGTAATGTTGTGCAAGGCAGTGGCACCGCAAAGAGCAAGATGAATTCTTAGTACTTAAGACATTTCATGCTAAAGAGCCTCAGTGCCATCGAGACCGTCAATCTTGATCTTGATCTTGCTTCTAAGCGCGCGGTAGTTCAGGCGCCGCAGATCGCGACTTCAGGAGGCCGAGCGCAGGGCTTGCGGAGGG
>NZ_VEJN01000071.1:0-206 GCF_007678615.1 Pseudomonas sp. DE0157 | reverse complement strand
GGGTCAGTTCACGTAAGGGCGAAAAGGTGACTAAGCGTCGCCATCGCAAATGGACTATGCTCTCTTTCAATACCCACACCAACGCAATCAAACTTGAAGCCTGAAACTTCAAACTTCAGAGCGTGGGCGCATACAGCAAGTTGATATTCATTGGCGAGGGTGGCGCACAGTCACCTTTCCGCCCTTACGGCGGCTTACTTTTTGTC
>NZ_VEJN01000070.1:0-209 GCF_007678615.1 Pseudomonas sp. DE0157 | reverse complement strand
GATTTCCAGACCCCGGCCAACGACGTCTACAACAACGGTTCCACCGTTAGCGTGACCATCGACAGTGCCACGGGCGGTAATTTCGAACAGCTGACGCCTAATCCGACGCCAGCGGTAACTACGATCAACGACTCGATCGACACTACCACTGCCACGCTGACGGCTTCGCCAAGCGTGACCGAAGGTGGCGTGATCACTTACACCGTCAC
>NZ_VEJN01000069.1:0-212 GCF_007678615.1 Pseudomonas sp. DE0157 | reverse complement strand
TCGTCGCCTTGAGCGGCATGTTCGTAGGACACGGCAGTCTGACCAGCCTTGATGGTGACCTGAGCATTGTTGCTCAGAGTAACGACCAGGTCGTTGGCCAAGGCCTTGTTGATCTGGATGGTGAACGTCGGCTTGACGTTCTCAGCAACGGAGTTCTGGTCAGCGGTAATAGTGACCAGCACCAGATCGCCTTGGTTACCCGTGCCCGGAGT
>NZ_VEJN01000068.1:0-215 GCF_007678615.1 Pseudomonas sp. DE0157 | reverse complement strand
GACAAAAAGTAAGCCGCCGTAAGGGCGGAAAGGTGACTGTGCGCCACCCTCGCCAATGAATATCAACTTGCTGTATGTGCCCACGCTTTCAAGTTTCAAGTTTGATTGCGTTGGCGTGGGTATTGAAAGAGAGCATATTCCATTTGCGATGGCGACGCTTAGTCACCTTTTCGCCATTACGGCGAGTCACTTTTTGTCAAACGCGACAAAAAGTA
>NZ_VEJN01000006.1:0-265919 GCF_007678615.1 Pseudomonas sp. DE0157 | reverse complement strand
CTTGACCATATAACACCCAAGCAATTTGCTTCTGCAGATTGCGGTGGTGAAGATGACATGAACCGAAAGTTCGCAACACATCACAAACATCACATATCCGGATTCGCTGGGCTGTCCAACAGGACATTCTGGCTACAGAATTTCTTGACGACCATAGAGCATTGGAACCACCTGATCCCATCCCGAACTCAGTAGTGAAACGATGCATCGCCGATGGTAGTGTGGGGTTTCCCCATGTGAGAGTAGGTCATCGTCAAGATTCATTTCGCAAAACCCCTATCTGCGTATGCAGGTAGGGGTTTTGTCTTTGGGCTGCAAAAAGTCTCAACGTTGCTTCTCCATCTGCCTGTGAGCAGGGCGTTGAAAAACAACAACTGTGTGTGATTAATGAATCATCCTGCGTAGGCTATACCGCTCCGGACGAGGTCACTAGGATGATCGCCTTCGGAGCTAACTGAATTCATTCCTACCCTCGAGGCCCAAAAGGTGAAAGCCACTCGCCTGACGATGATCTGCCATGGACTAACGCTGGCTCAAAAGCGTGGGTATTTCCCTGAACCGGAAGAGCCGCTGGTGTCCGTACCCCGCCGCTGCGTACCGCACGGTACATTTCAGATCCTGACAGCGCCGGAACAGCGCGCTCAGCAAACCGCCCTGGCCTTGGGCGATGCAACGATTGCGTCAGGATTGGCGGATTGCAACATGGGGCGATGGCAAGGGCTGGCGTTAAAGCGCGTACAAGCCGAGCAGCCGTCAGCCTTGGCCGACTGGCTGGAGAACCCCGCGAGCGAGGTGCATGGAGGGGAGTCTTTTCAAGCGCTCTGCCATCGTATGAGCGTTTGGCTGAAGGATTTTGAGCTGCCGGGTGAATGGTTCGCTGTCACTCACCCAATGGTCATGCGTGCAGTATTGGTACAGGTGCTGGGCTGCCCAATGGTGGCAGCCCAACGCATCGATGTCCTGCCATTGTCACGCATCGAATTGAGCTTCAGCGGCCAGTGGCGGTTGAGGATCAACTGCCCTCAGAACGCCAGCTTATAGCCAATCAACAGTAGCATCGCGGCCAAGCACGGGCGCAGCACGCGGTCCGATATGCGCCCGGTCAGGTGGCTACCCAGGTAGATACCCGGCAGTGATCCAAGCAGCAGGTAGCCGAGCAATGACCAGTCCATGTTACCCATGCCCGCATGACCCAGCCCAGCCACCAACGTGAGCGGGACGGCATGAGCTATCTCGGTGCCAACCAGGCGACGTGTGATCAGGAAAGGGTAGAGCAGGAAGAGGGCGACGGTGCCCAGTGCGCCAGCGCCGATGGAGGTGAGCGTTACCATGACACCCAATACGACGCCGGTCAGGACAGTCAGGGTATTGAGGCTACGATCGCTCAGATGGTAATGGTCACCGGCGTGGCGGCTAGCGAATGCCTGCAACCGCGATTTGAACAAGATAGCCAAGGCTGTGAGGATCAATACAACGGCTAGGCCCTGCTTGATGATCGCGTTTACGGCCGTGGTGTCGGTGTGCAGCGTACTGAGGAACCACAGCGTCAGTGCAGCCGCGGGAACGCTCCCCAGGCTGAGGAGCCCCGTGATCTTCCAATCGATGTTCTTGTTACGCGCATGTACCCATACGCCGCTGGCCTTGGTGATCGCCGCATAGAGCAAGTCGGTACCCACTGCCGTTGCTGGGTTGATCCCGAACCACAGCAGGATTGGCGTCATCAGCGAGCCACCGCCTACACCTGTCATGCCAACGATGAACCCTACGACCAATCCTGCAATGGTAAAACCGAAAGAACCTACATCCATACGCTACTCGACTGCCCAGCTTTGCCCGTTATCGGATGCAGCCAGCATATAGATTTTTTTATAGCCAAATAGACTTGTTCGTTATTAGGTTATAACTGGGGGCAGCCCGCATCATGGCACTGCCCCCATACAACGTTAAACAATCAGATCCGGAAACTGCCCACCAGCTGCTTCAACCGGCCGGCTTGCTGGGCCAATTGATCACAATGGCGCAGCGTTTCGTTGAGATTCTCCACACCCTGCTGGTTCAACGCATTGATCTGGGTGATATCCAGGTTGAGGCTTTCCACCACGGCAGTCTGCTCTTCGGTGGCGGTGGCCACCGACTGATTCATGCCGTCGATTTCGCCAATGCGCTGAGTCACGCTGGCAAGACGTTCACCAGCCTGGTTGGCTACCTGAACGGTTTGCTCACTGGAAACCTGGCTGGTGTTCATCGTATGCACCGCTTCGCGTGAGCCGACCTGCAGGCCGGTGATCATTCGATGGATTTCCTCGGCTGACTCCTGCGTACGGTGGGCAAGATTTCGCACTTCATCAGCCACAACGGCAAAGCCACGGCCGGCCTCACCAGCGCGAGCGGCTTCGATGGCCGCGTTCAAGGCCAACAAGTTGGTTTGCTGAGAAATGCCCTTGATCACATCCAGGATCTTGCCAATTTCGTCGGTGCTGGCGTTCAGCGTTTCGATTTGTGCACACGATTCGCTGATGCGCTGCGACAGCGAGGTCATGGCGCTGATCGCTTCCTCCACCACGGCACGTCCATCGTGGGCCTGCTCACTGGCGCCGCTCGCATGCTGCGATGCATCGGCTGCGTTACGCGCGATTTCCTGGGTCGCGGCACCCAGTTCATTGATCGCTGCCGCCACGCTGTTGGTGCGCATGCTTTGTTCTTCAGAACCGTTGATGGAGGCATTGGAAGCGCTGACGACTTTTTCAGACAGGTCGTGGACCAGCCGTGTGGCCGAGGACACCTCGCTGATGGAGGCATGGATACGTTCAACGAAGCGGTTGAAAGAGGTAGCCAACTCACCGAACTCATCCTGATTCTGCACCGCCAGGCGGCGGGTCAGGTCACCTTCGCCTTCGGCGATGTCACGCATGGCGCGTCCCATGGTGGTCAAGGGGCGCATCAGCACCGGAATCAGCAAGCCAAGCAGGCCTGCGATGGCAGCGACCGCGATGAGCATGGCGATCAGTGCCGAAGTACGGAACTGGCTCAGGGCTGCATAAGCCTTGTCCTTGTCGATCGAAAGACCGATGTACCACTTGGCCGAGGGCAGGCCGGCTACTGGCGCAAATGAGATCAAGCGTTCCTGGCCATTGAGCACGACGTCCTGCATACCGGGTGTAACGCGCAGGTTGGTGCCAGGGTAGATGTCCTTGAGGTTTTTCATGACCTGATCTTTGTCAGGACTGACGATCACCTGGCCATCGCTGTCGGCGAGGAAGGCGTGGCCTATGCCGCCAAAGTCGACACTGTTGATGATTTCGACCAGTGTATCGAGGCTGACGTCGCCGCCCACTACACCGAGCAGCTCGCCGTTTGACCGGCTTTTGACCGGGATGGCTACCGTCACCACCAGGCCACCCACAGCCGCTTGATAGGGCGGCGTCAGCAAGGTCTGGCCGGCGTTGGCAGCTGCGCTGTACCAAGGGCGTTTGCGTGGATCATAGTCTGCAGGCATTTGCGCATCCGGGCGCTGCGTGAATAGCCCGTTGGCCTGGCCCATGTAGGTGAAGAGGAAGTTGCGCGTATAGGAAGGCTGATCCACCAGGCCAGCGAGGGTATCCCCCGTTCCGAGCTGGGCGATGTCTTGCGCCAGGTTTTCCAGTACAAGAATGCGCCCGCTCATCCAGTTCTGCACGCTGCTGGCGGTCAATGCGCCGGATTGTTCCACCGATGCCTCGATGTTCTGCCGGATCGTATTGCGTTGCAGGTAATCGTTGTACAGCGTGAACAAGGCGAATGCCAATACCACTACGCCGCTGGCGCTGAGCAGAATCTTGTGGCGAAATTTCAGGTTCATGTTTCGAGACCTTGAGCCATTAACGGGAGGGCACAGCGCGGGTGTGGTGCGCTGTCAGCCCTGTCCAAAGGGGTATCGGCGTGGCGGGTAAAAGGTTGATACGCCTACGGAAATTTCTCACAGCTTTCGACAAGCGGCGATCACCTCAAGGCCAGCCGCTCGACCAGCATCCTGGCAGCCTTGAGCAGCGGTTGCTGCTTACGCCAGAACACATGCACCGGGAGTTGCAGCTCGTTGCGCGTGTTCTGGAAGGCCAAACGTTTCAGGCGGCCTGCGTCCAGCAGCGGCGCGACCCTGGACAGCGGCAGATCACCCCAGCCCAGGCCTGCCTCGACCATCTGCAAGGCGAAATCGAAGCTGTCGGTCGTCCAATGGGTGGCACCAATGACCATGCGCGGGTCGGTCAACGGCAGGTCGCGGCTGCGTACCAGGATCTGCCGCACGCCTGTAAGGTCTTCGAGGTTCTGGATTACACCAGACCGTGCGGCCGGATGATGAGGAGCAAGGGTCGCCACCAGAGACTCGACGCCAATCAGCTGAAACCCGCGTTGCGGGTCGACGTGAAGACCTGCAAATGCCACGCACAGGTCGGCCCGACCGCTGTCCAGCAAATCCAGCGCTTGTTCTTGCGGCGCACTCAGTATCGCGACTTCGAGCAATGGATAACGTTGGCCGAGCTCGGCAATGGCCGCTATTAGCAGCTGCTGATCGACGTCCGGCACCACCGCCAGGGTCAGGTTGCTTTCCAGGCCCTCGGAGAGCTCTACGGCATGCACTTGCAGCAAACCCAGCTGCTCGGCAATCAGCCGCGCATGGGGCTCAAGCGCAAGGGCTTGGACTGTGGGTCGAACATCGCGAGCTCCGCGCTGGAACAGGCTGTAGCCCAGCTCGGCCTCCAGGTTGCCGATTGCCATGCTGACCGCCGAGGGCACGCGCTGCAGGCTGCGCGCGGCGGCAGAGAATGAGCCTTTGTCCAGCACGGTGAGAAAAACCTGGATAGTTTCACTGGTAAATGACACACGCTTCTCCTGTCAGTCAGGCTGAAAGCTGCTGACTTTTGTTGTCAGATGTAATGACGCACTATACCCGGCCCAAGCTATTTAGATGAGGTCGATGCAGTGCAGGGTTTGAAGCGCAAACTGGTTTATGTGACGTTTTACGAGTTGATCGGCCTGTGCATGTCCACCTTGGGTCTTGCCTACCTGTCCGACACCCAGGCTTCTCACACGGGGCCGCTCGCGGTGATGATCACCACCATCGCCATGATCTGGAACCTGGTCTACAACACGCTGTTTGAATATTGGGAAAGCCGGCAAGCCACACGAGGGCGCAGCGTGGCTCGGCGCGTAGTGCACGCAGTAGGGTTTCAGCTGACCCTCGTGATCTACCTGATTCCGCTGATCGCGTGGTGGTTGGACATGAGCCTGCTCGATGCGCTGCTGGTGGACATGGCATTCATCGTGCTGGTGCCTTGCTATACCTTTGCCTACAACTGGGCTTTCGACAAAATGTTCGGCCTGCCCAGTTCGGCAATGGCAGCAACTTGAGGCGCTGCTGTCAGCAGGTTCGCTGAAATCACCTGGCTCAGTCCAGTCGAAGCTTGGCTTCAAGCCGGTCAAGGTGCTCGTTCATCAGGGCGAGGGCGGACTGTGCATCGCCTCGCTCGAGTGCCTCAATCAGCGCTGCATGTTCTTGCCAGGCGCAATGGTCACAGCACGGTGACTCGTATCGCGCGATGATAAGGGACGTCATGGGCACCAACCCATTGAGAAAGCGCGACAACGGAGCATTGTCCGCCACCTGGGCCAGTTTCAGGTGAAACTCACCACCCAGTCGTATAGCGGCGCAGCGTTCGCCCTTTTCATGATGCACGCGTTCACGCTCGACCAATTGGCGCAGCTGCTTGAGTTGCTCGGGGCGGGCGCGTTCGACGGCCAGGGTTATCAGCGTGGTTTCGGCAAGCCGGCGCGCGCTCAGTACCTGGCGTGCCTGATGCGGATCGGGCGCAACCAGATGAGCCGTATGGCTTGGGCGTTGTACCACTACCTGCTGGTCGCTCAAGCGGCCTAGCACTCGGCGGATGACCGTACGGCTCACGCCAAATGCCTGGCCCAGCGCTTGCTCTGGCAGCAAAGTGCCAGGCGGCAGGCGTTGCTCCAGAATGGCATCGAACAACCGTGGGTAGATCTGTTCGGCGCAAAGCCGGGTCTCACCGGCTGCAAGCAGGTCGGGCAGGTGATGTGCACCCTTCATGATTGCTCTCCTGGATTATGGGTGCCGATGTTCGTCCGGCACATTGAGCGCAATGCCCATGCGCAAACCCTCGGCGAGAATGTGTTGCCGCATCTGGGTGCTGGCCTGGGTGCTATTGCGCTCACGAATCGCCCGCACCACGGCTTCGTTTTCCTTGAGACGGGCAGCCAGGTGCTCGGGTGAATTGCGCAGCATGTCCGCGCTTTGCTTCAGGGCAATGCCCGTTTGCTGTACGACGCTCTGGAAAATGGGGTTGGTGGTCAGGGCAAACAGCGCCTGGTGGAATGCAATGTAAGCGTTCATGCCCGCTTCGCTGTCATCGGCCTCAAGGGCTTCACGCATGTCCATCAAGGTCAACCGTAACTGGCCGATGTCCTGGCTGTTGGCCGACTGGGCCACCAGTCCGACGATGAAGGGTTCGAGGGTATAGCGCAGTTCAAGCACATCGGCGAGGCTGGCCTGTGCACTGGCAGTGGGCGCCGAAGCCGAGGTAGCTGTATCGGCATCCAGCACCAGCACACCTTTGCCTGGCAAAGCGCGCACCAGCCCAAGGGTCTCGAGCACGATGACGGCCTCACGCAGGCTCGGGCGGCTGATGCCCAATTGTTCGGCCAATTCTCGCTGGCCAGGGAGCATGTCGCCACTGCGCCATTGGCCACGGGCGAGGGCTTGACGCAGCTTTTCCACCACAGCGTTGACGACGGTTGATGAGCTGATCACGTTTCGCTCCTTCAGGGGCCGGCATGCGAGCCGGCCCTTTTCTTTCAGAATTCCTGTTGGTGGGCTGCAGGCTGCTTACGCGGGTTGTGCGCAAAGCCAGGCTTGCCGTCGAGCACGTTCTGAGCGCGCTCCAGGTCGATGTCTTTTTCCCAGCGGGCGATGGCCACGGTGGCAACGCAATTGCCGATCAGGTTGGTCAACGCGCGCCCGATGCCCATGAACCAATCCACAGCGAGTACCAGTACCAAGCCCACCACCGGGATCGCAGGGACTGCAGTCAGTGTCGCGGCAAGTATCACCAGCGCCGAGCCTGGAATCCCATGCGCGCCCTTGGACGTGACCAGTGAAACCAGCAAGATCGTCAGCAGGTCTGTCATCGCCAGGGGCGTACCGGTGGCATTGGCGATGAAGACAATGGCCAAGGTCAGGTAGATGGAGAAACCATCAAGGTTAAAGGAATAGCCGGTTGGAATCACCAGCCCGACCGTTGAGCTGCCGATGCCCAGGTGTTCGAGCTTGCGCATGATCTGCGGTAGCACGGCATCGGAAGAAGCCGTACCCAGGACGATGGTCAGCTCTTCGCGCAAATACTTGATCAGGGGCAGCAATTTCAGCCCCGACAAACGCATGACGGTACCCAGCACGATCAGCACGAACCCTGCGCAGGTGAGGTAGAACAACGCCACCAGGCCGCCCAGATGCTGGAGCGACTCCAGGCCGTACTTGCTGGTCGTGAAGGCGATGGCGCCGAACACGCCAATGGGCGCCAGACGCACGATCATGCCCATGATGCGGAAGATCACATGGCTAAGCTCGTTGATCAGCCGCGAAATGCCCGCAGCCGAATCGCCCACCAGGTTGAGCGCGCTGCCGAACAGTACCGAGAACAACAGTACCTGCAGGATGTTGTTGTCAGCAAAGGCACCTACCACCGAAGTGGGGATCAGGTCCATAAAGAACGCTGTGGCGCCATGGATATGCTGACCACGCTCGGCCAGGCTGTTGGCATCAGCGCCGGACAACTGGTCGAGGTGGATGTTGGCGCCGCTACCGATACCACTGGTGAACGCGAACACCAGGCCGATGACCAGCGCCAGCGTGGTCAGCACTTCGAAATAGATGACCGATTTGAGGCCGATGCGACCGACCTTCTTCAGGTCACCGGCACCGGAAATGCCGCTGACCACTACGCAAAAGACGATCAGGCCGATCAGCATCTTGATCAGCTTGATGAAGCCATCGCCGAGGGGTTTGAGCTGCAAGGAAAGGTCGGGGAAACTCAGGCCGCAGGCAACGCCAAGGGCCAGGCCCAGCACGACTTGAAGGAAGATCGAACGCGAGCACCATTTGAGCATGGGAGTGATCTCAGGTCGGTGTCCTTGCTTCGTTGGCCGCACGGGGCGAATGAGCGCAGGACTTAATTATTGTGGTCTTACCGGTTTGTTCAGCGCTTGGCCATAAAACGCCTATTTTCGGCGCAGTGCAAGCTTTTTTGGCCTTACCGGTCTGACCAGTCATGGTGCATGTAAACGCTCAATGCTCTGTTGGAGTGCAGTAAGTGTCAGCTCACCCATCAGAGGGCCTAGCGCTCAGGCAACATGCTACAGGCAGCAATAAGCTTGCCATGGAGGGCGGCATTCAACGCGAAAGCGTTTTAGATACAGACCCCAAGGGGATGTGATGAGGCTTGCGCAGGCCCGCGGGTTTAGGGCATCTGTGTTTATTGGAAACCCAATGGGGCAATGGATTGTTAGCTGACCCATGTAGTGCCAATTGTCACGCGCTGGCAGGTGGAGCCGAGAGGAGTCTGGCGTTCGATATCAGAGGTGCGCGATTAGCGGTGACTAAACGCAGCGGCAGGGCGGGCAGGCTGGCCAATAATCGAATTCGCCTGGATGAGGATGGGGCGGTAGATAACCGCCCGTCGCTCAAGCAATGACGGCAGGGCCGCCATGCTCGCTTGCCTCAATCGCCGTGAAGCGTTTCGGCCGCATACAAGGTGTTTTCCAACAGGCAGGCGCGGGTCATCGGCCCTACGCCGCCTGGCACCGGAGTGATCCAGCCAGCACGGGGAAGGGCGGTTTCGTAGACGACATCGCCCACCAGCTTGCCATCCTCCTGACGGTTGATACCGACGTCGATGACGATGGCACCTTCCTTGATCCATTCACCCTTGACCAACCCAGGCTTGCCGGCGGCAACGACCACCAGGTCCGCGCGCCCGACATGCCCTGCCAGGTCCTGGGTGAAGCGATGGCACACGGTGATCGTACAGCCGCTGAGCAACAACTCCAGCGCCATTGGCCGTCCAACTATGTTCGAGGCCCCGACGATCACGGCATTCATGCCGTACAGGTCCTGCCCGGTGCTCTGGAGCAGGGTCATGATGCCCTTGGGTGTGCAGGGGCGCAGCAGCGGGATGCGCTGTGCGAGGCGACCGACGTTATAGGGGTGGAAGCCGTCCACATCCTTGTCCGGGCGGATGCGCTCGAGCAGCAACGACGCGTCGAGGTGCGCGGGCAGCGGCAGTTGGAGCAGGATGCCGTCAATGGACGGGTCGTCATTGAGGCGATCGATCAGTTCAGTAAGCGCTTCTTGCGTGGTGTGGCTAGGCAGGTCGAAGGCCTGCGACAGGAAGCCTACTTCTTCGCAATCCTTGCGCTTGTGCGAGACGTAGACCTGGGAGGCAGGGTCGGTGCCGACCAGAATCACTGCCAGGCCCGGCGTGCGCAGGCCCTCCTGGCGCCGCTGCGCGACACGTTGAGCGATTTGCTGGCGCAGCTTGGCGGCAATCGCCTTGCCATCGATTAGTTGTGCAGTCATAGACGCGTGATTAACCATCGGAAGGGGAACAATAAAGAACGCGTATTCTCGCACGACATGGCTGGAGGGCAAAGGCGGGCGGTCGGGCAAATGCCCTAACCCCTTCAATAATTTAAATTTTTTTTAGAAAGTTGTTGACGACCCCAGGGGTCGGCTATAAGATTCGCCGCACTTGTCGGGCACAGCCTAGCACTGGTTGGCGAAGTCGGGCAGAATGAGTCGTTTGGCAGTGAGCTGTCAGTGTCTTGTTCGGTTAGGCTTCAAGCTTAAGCGCCCGTAGCTCAGCTGGATAGAGCATCCGCCTTCTAAGCGGATGGTCGCAGGTTCGAGTCCTGCCGGGTGCGCCACTTAGGCAGCTTTGGCAAGCAAGGTGTTTGAACGCGTTATGGTGGGCGTAGCTCAGTTGGTAGAGCGCTGGATTGTGATTCCAGTTGTCGTGGGTTCGATTCCCATCGTCCACCCCATATTCTTCGAAGGCGCCGCGCGGTAACTGGCGCCTTTGTTTTAAGCGTTACGCGGACGTGGTGAAATTGGTAGACACACTGGATTTAGGTTCCAGCGGCGCAAGCTGTAAGAGTTCGAGTCTCTTCGTCCGCACCATGCTTCAGTAAGGCAGTACCGTTACACCGCAATATGGTGGGCGTAGCTCAGTTGGTAGAGCGCTGGATTGTGATTCCAGTTGTCGTGGGTTCGATTCCCATCGTCCACCCCATCTTTAATACGAAAGGCGCCTTGATCGCGAGATCGGGCGCCTTTTGTTTTTTGGTGCGCCCGGATCCTGTGTGGGTGTTCGACCCGGTCGATCCTGTGATGATCAGGTCGGTCAACGCGCTGGACTGGCTCGCTCCCAGGCACCCGGCTTGCCTAATGGCTCGGCAGCGCTGCCTCGGGCCGTGGCGTCAGTATTTATTGCAGGCCGCCCTTGCAATCCGCTGGTTTCGTCCCAATAAAAGCTGATAGATTTCAGCCGGTTGAAACCCGATGAAGCGGGAAGTACCAGGACATAGCCAATGATCGCAAAAGAAGCCCGCCAGGCTGCCGCGCTGCAGCGTTTCGCCGAAGCGAACCCTCACTTGCTCGAAGAGATCCGCGCGCTGGATGCGCGTGAGCAGGCGCAGCAAATTCAATGGGCGTTCGAGGATGCCGCTGAAGAGCAAGGTATCCAGCCCTGGGAGCTCGCACTTGAGCTGATCGCCGAAACCCCGGAACAATTGCGGGTCATGCGCCTTGAGACCCACCGGGAGGTGGCCGATGCGCTGGGGTTGTCCTGGGAGGAGTACTGCGAGTTCAACGAGATAGAGCCCGAATAAGGGGCGTGCAGTTCAAGGTGTATTTGTTGAGCAAGATGTTGCGGCAAGTGATCGTTGCAATGTCTGGCCAGGCTTCTTGGAAACAGGTCGCGCGGTTCGCCGCGCGGCCCTTGAAAGTTAATCGACCGGCGTTGTTTCAGGTCGTCCCGAGTGGGGTGACTTCTGCTGCGCGACTCACTAGAATGCTTGCCCTTGATTCTGGAGTCGGGCTAACGCCGGCTAACGTCTGTGCAACGAGGAATATCCATGCAAGTTTCTGTTGAAAACACTTCCGCTCTCGAGCGCCGCATGACCATCGCCGTTCCGGCTGAGCGCGTCGAGAACGAAGTCAACAAGCGTCTGCAGCAGACTGCCAAGCGCGCCAAGGTTGCCGGCTTCCGCCCCGGCAAGGTGCCCATGAGCGTGATCCGTCAGCGCTTCGAGGCCGATGCCCGCCAGGAAGCCTTCGGTGATCTGGTTCAGGCTTCCTTCTACGAAGCCATTGTCGAGCAGAAACTGAACCCTGCCGGCGCGCCGTCCGTGGAACCGAAGTCGTTCGAAAAAGGCAAGGACCTGGAGTTCGTCGCGATCTTCGAAGTATTCCCGGAGTTCACCGTTGCCGGCCTCGAGTCGATCACCGTCGAGCGCCTGAGCGCCGAAGTCGCCGATTCTGACCTGGACAAGATGCTGGAAGTGCTGCGCAAGCAGAACACGCGCTTCGAAGCCGTCGAGCGCGCCGCGCAAACCGATGATCAGCTCAACATCGACTTCGTTGGCAAGGTTGACGGTGAAACGTTCGCCGGTGGCTCGGCCAAAGGTACCCAGTTGGTGCTGGGCTCCGGCCGCATGATCCCAGGCTTCGAAGACGGCCTGGTCGGCGCCAAGGCTGGCGAAGAGCGCGTCGTCAACGTGACCTTCCCAGAGGACTACCAGAACTTGGACCTGGCCGGCAAGGCCGCCGAGTTCACCATTACCGTCAACAGCGTGTCGGCCCCTGTGCTGCCTGAGCTGAACGAAGCGTTCTTCGCCCAGTTCGGTATCAAGGAATCGACCCTGGAAGGCTTCCGCGCCGAAGTTCGTAAGAACATGGAGCGTGAGCTGCGCCAAGCCATCAAGACCAAGGTCAAGAACCAGGTCATGGACGGTCTGCTGGCTGCCAATCCGATCGAAGCGCCAAAGGCTTTGCTGGAAAACGAAGTCAATCGTCTGCGCGTGCAGGCGGTTCAGCAGTTCGGTGGCAACATCAAGCCTGAGCAATTGCCGGCCGAGCTGTTCGAAGAGCAAGCCAAGCGCCGTGTTGCGCTGGGCCTGATCGTGGCAGAAGTGGTCAAGCAATACGACCTCAAGCCAGACGATGCCAAGGTTCGCGAGATGATCGAGGAGATGGCTTCGGCCTACCAGGAGCCTGAGCAAGTCATCGCCTGGTACTACAAGAACGACCAGCAGATGAACGAAGTGCGTTCGGTTGTGCTTGAAGAACAAGTTGTGGATACTGTTCTGCAGAAAGCGACTGTGACTGACAAGTCGGTCTCGTATGAAGAGGCCGTCAAGCCAGCCCAGGCACCTGACGAAGCCGAGTAAGCGGTCTTTTCGCAGGAAGCCCCCACAAGCCAGCCTTCGCGCTGGCTTGTGTGTATTCAAGCCATGACTATTTGGGAGTGAGCGCAGGACATGTCCCGCAATTCTTTTATTCAGCAGAGCTCTGACATCCAGGCTGCAGGCGGCCTGGTCCCTATGGTTATCGAGCAGTCCGCCCGTGGCGAACGCGCCTACGACATCTACTCGCGCCTCCTGAAGGAGCGCGTGATCTTCCTGGTTGGCCCGGTCGAAGACTACATGGCCAATCTCGTCGTCGCACAGATGCTGTTCCTTGAGGCGGAAAACCCGGACAAGGATATCCATCTGTACATCAACTCGCCGGGTGGGTCCGTAACCGCCGGCATGTCGATCTACGACACCATGCAGTTCATCAAGCCGGACGTATCGACCATCTGCATCGGCCAGGCCTGCAGCATGGGTGCGTTCCTGCTCGCTGCCGGTGCCAAGGGCAAGCGTCACTGCCTGCCGAACTCGCGTGTGATGATTCACCAGCCCTTGGGCGGGTTCCAGGGCCAGGCTACCGATATCGAAATCCATGCCCAGGAAATCCTGAACATCAAGGCGCGCCTGAACGAGCTTCTGGCCTACCACACCGGTCAGGATCTGGAGACCATCAAGCGCGACACCGAGCGCGACAACTTCATGAGCGCCTCGCGCGCAGCCGAGTACGGCCTGATCGACTCGGTATACGACAAGCGGCAACTGGCTTCCTGAAGCGGGAGGCCAGGGCAGGTAGGCGCATGATGCGCCTGCCTGCGGACTTGAAAAAGCCCGCAATTGCCTTCATCTTGTGTTGCAAGCCTACCGGATTGGATCGATCGAATGACTGACACCCGTAACGGCGAGGACAGCGGCAAATTGCTTTATTGCTCCTTCTGCGGCAAAAGCCAGCACGAAGTGCGCAAACTGATTGCCGGGCCCTCGGTATTTATCTGCGACGAGTGCGTCGACCTGTGCAATGACATCATCCGCGAGGAGGTGCAGGAAGCTCAGGCCGAAAGCAGCGCGCACAAATTGCCTTCGCCGAAAGAAATCAGCGGTATCCTCGACCAGTACGTCATTGGTCAGGAACGCGCGAAAAAGGTGCTTGCCGTGGCGGTTTACAACCACTACAAGCGCTTGAACCAGCGTGACAAGAAGGGTGACGATGTCGAGCTGGGCAAGAGCAATATCCTGCTCATCGGCCCGACGGGCTCGGGTAAGACCTTGCTCGCCGAAACCCTCGCGCGCTTGTTGAACGTACCGTTCACAATCGCGGACGCCACCACCCTGACCGAAGCTGGTTATGTGGGTGAGGACGTTGAGAACATCATTCAGAAACTGCTGCAGAAGTGCGACTACGATGTGGAAAAGGCCCAGATGGGTATCGTCTACATCGACGAAATCGACAAGATTTCGCGCAAGTCGGATAACCCGTCCATCACCCGTGATGTTTCGGGTGAAGGTGTGCAGCAAGCCTTGCTCAAGCTCATCGAGGGCACCGTTGCCTCCGTACCTCCACAGGGCGGTCGCAAGCACCCGCAACAGGAATTCTTGCAGGTTGATACCCGCAATATCCTGTTCATCTGCGGTGGCGCGTTCTCTGGCCTCGAAAAGGTCATTCAGAACCGCTCCACCAAAGGTGGTATGGGCTTTGGTGCTGAAGTGCGCAGCAAGGAGGAGGGCAAGAAAGTCGGCGAATCTCTGCGTGAGGTCGAGCCTGACGACTTGGTCAAGTTTGGCCTGATCCCCGAGTTCGTGGGGCGCTTGCCCGTGTTGGCAACGCTTGATGAGCTGGACGAAGCAGCGCTTATCCAGATCTTGACCGAGCCCAAGAACGCGCTGACCAAGCAGTACGCCAAGCTGTTCGAGATGGAAAGCGTCGACCTCGAGTTCCGCAGCGATGCGCTCAAGGCCGTTGCTCGCAAAGCTTTGGAGCGCAAGACTGGCGCCCGTGGCTTGCGTTCCATCTTGGAAGGGGTGCTGCTCGACACCATGTACGAGATTCCTTCTGCGAAGGAAGTCAGCAAGGTGGTGATCGATGAAAGCGTCATCGAGGGTACCTCGCAGCCGCTGATGATCTACGAGAACAGCGAGCCGCAAGCCAAGGCAGCGCCTGACGCCTGATTCAGGGCAGGTCACCTGACCGCGTAGCACAGAGGGGGCCTAGGGCCCCCTTTTTGCTTTTCCTGCGTCAGCGCTTGTAATTTCGCGGGTGTACCCCCACATTAGGTCCAAACATCAATTCCACGGTTTCCGGCCACTAAGGCCGCTGTAGAGGCGAAATCATGAAGACCACCCTCGACTTGCCTCTTTTGCCATTGCGCGACGTCGTTGTTTACCCGCACATGGTCATCCCGCTGTTTGTGGGGCGTGAGAAATCCATCGAGGCCCTCGAAGCCGCGATGACGGGCGAAAAGCAGATTCTCCTGCTCGCCCAGAAAAACCCGGCTGATGATGATCCGGGCGAAGACGCGCTATACCGCGTTGGTACCGTAGCTACCGTGCTCCAGCTGCTGAAACTGCCTGACGGTACCGTTAAAGTGCTGGTCGAAGGCGAGCAGCGGGGTACTGTCGAGCGCTTCAGTGAAGTCGACGGCCATGTGCGCGCTGAAGTGTCTCTGATCGACGAGACCGAGGCTGTCGAGCGCGAATCGGAAGTCTTCGTGCGCACACTGCTTTCGCAGTTCGAGCAGTACGTGCAACTGGGCAAAAAAGTGCCAGCCGAAGTGATGTCCTCGCTCAATAGCATCGATGAGCCCGGGCGCCTGGTCGACACCATGGCTGCCCACATGGCCCTGAAGATCGAGCAGAAACAGGAAATTCTGGAAATCGTCGACCTGCCAACGCGGGTCGAGCATGTCCTGGCATTGCTCGATGCCGAGATCGACCTGCTGCAGGTCGAGAAGCGCATCCGCGGCCGGGTGAAAAAGCAAATGGAGCGCAGCCAGCGCGAGTACTACCTGAATGAGCAGATGAAGGCCATTCAGAAAGAGCTTGGCGATGGTGATGAGGGCCACAACGAGCTCGAGGAGCTGAAAAAGCGTATCGAAGCCGCTGGCCTGCCCAAGGACGCCATGACCAAAGCCCAGGCCGAGCTGAACAAGCTCAAGCAGATGTCGCCGATGTCGGCTGAGGCCACCGTGGTGCGGTCCTATCTGGACTGGCTGGTTCAGGTGCCTTGGAAAGCCCAGAGCAAAGTGCGCCTGGACCTTGCCAAGGCCGAAGACATTCTCGATGCAGACCACTACGGTCTGGAAGAGGTCAAGGACCGTATTCTCGAGTACCTTGCCGTGCAAAAGCGCGTCAAGAAAATCCGTGGTCCGGTGCTGTGCCTGGTTGGTCCACCTGGCGTGGGCAAGACGTCCCTGGCCGAATCCATCGCCGCTGCGACCAATCGCAAATTCGTGCGCATGGCCTTGGGCGGGGTACGAGATGAAGCTGAAATCCGTGGCCATCGCCGGACCTACATCGGATCCATGCCCGGGCGGCTGATTCAGAAGATGACCAAAGTGGGCGTGCGTAACCCGCTGTTCCTGCTCGATGAAATCGACAAAATGGGCAGCGACATGCGCGGCGACCCGGCCTCGGCATTGCTGGAGGTGCTGGACCCCGAGCAGAACCACAACTTCAACGATCACTACCTGGAGGTCGATTACGACCTGTCGGACGTGATGTTCCTGTGCACCTCCAACTCGATGAATATCCCGCCAGCATTGCTGGACCGGATGGAGATCATTCGTCTTCCGGGTTACACCGAAGATGAAAAAATCAACATCGCAGTCAAATACTTGGTGCCCAAGCAGGTCAAGGCAAACGGCCTGAAAAAAGAAGAGCTGGAGATCGATGTCTCGGCCATCCGCGACATCATTCGTTACTACACGCGCGAGGCGGGTGTGCGCGGTCTTGAACGTCAGATTGCCAAGGTCTGCCGCAAGGTCGTCAAGGAGCACGCAGGGCAGAAGCAGGTCAAGGTCAAGGTCGCCGGCGAGCAGCTCGAACACCTGCTGGGCGTGCGCAAGTTCCGCTACGGCCTTGCCGAGCAGCAGGACCAGATCGGCCAGGTGACGGGTCTGGCGTGGACGCAAGTGGGGGGCGAGTTGCTCACCATCGAGTCCGTGGTCATTCCTGGCAAAGGTCAGTTGATCAAAACCGGCTCGCTCGGTGACGTCATGGTCGAGTCGATTACGGCTGCGCAGACAGTGGTGCGTAGCCGCGCCCGCAGCCTGGGGATCGCAGCCGACTTCCATGAAAAGCACGACGTTCACATTCATATGCCCGAAGGCGCCACCCCCAAGGATGGCCCAAGTGCAGGTGTCGGTATGTGCACCGCGCTGGTGTCGGCCCTGACTCAAATACCCGTACGTGCGGATGTGGCGATGACAGGCGAAATCACGTTGCGTGGCCAGGTTCTGGCCATTGGCGGGCTCAAGGAAAAACTGCTGGCCGCTCACCGGGGCGGCATCAAGACGGTGATCATTCCTGAGGAGAACGTGCGCGACCTCAAGGAAATTCCAGAAAATATTAAACAGGATCTGCAGATCAAACCGGTCAAATGGATTGACGAAGTCCTGCAAATTGCGCTGCAATACGCCCCGGAGCCCTTGCCAGATGTGGCTTCCGACATTGTCGCGAAGGACGATAAGCGCGACACTGAGGCAAAGGAAAGAATTAGCACGCACTAGCAGTTTTAGTCTGGGGGGCTTTCTTGACAGTATTTTCGGCGCCTTGCTATAAAGCGGCACGTTATTGTCATCAGGCCACCCAGCACCGTTTTCACACGCTTTCTTTACATACTTAGAAACATACTCAATAGAGCACAAGGGGACTTACGAGTGAACAAGTCGGAACTGATTGACGCTATCGCCGCACAAGCTGACATTTCGAAAGCCACCGCTGGCAAAGCGCTGGACGCAGTGATCGAATCCGTCACCGGCGCCCTGAAGCAAGGCGACGATGTCGTTCTGGTCGGCTTCGGTACCTTCACTGTCAAGGATCGTGCTGAGCGTACCGGCCGCAACCCGCAGACCGGTAAGGCGATCAAGATCGCTGCCGCCAAGGTGCCAGGTTTCAAGGCAGGTAAAGGCCTGAAAGACGCCGTCAACTAAGTCGTCTCTTTCAGCCGGACCCGGCCTGGCCAGGTCCGAGCACGCTGAAGGCGGGACGCAAACGTTACCGCCTGATTCGTATGCTAAGAAAAGGCGCATCCTCGGATGCGCCTTTCTTTTATCAGGACTCTACCCACGCTCCGCGGTTGTCGACGCAGTGGTACAGCCGTCTCTGGGGGACGCATGCTGCAAAATATCAGGGACAATTCACAAGGTTGGATTGCCAAAACCATCATCGGTCTCATTGTCGTGCTGATGGCATTGACCGGGTTCGAAGCCATTTTCCAAGCCGCCAGCCACAGTCAGGATGCTGCCAAGGTAAACGGCGAAACGATCAGCCAGAACGAGTTGAGCCAGGCGGCCGACATGCAGCGCCGCCAGTTGGTGCAACAGTTGGGTAAGGACTTCGATCCTGCGCTGCTTGACGACAAGCTGCTGCGCGAAGAGGCCCTCAAGGGGCTGATCAGTCGCAAGCTGTTGCTCGAGGGTGCCAAAGACGCCAAGTTCGCGTTTTCCGACGCTGCGCTGGATCAGGTCATGCTGCAAACGCCGGAATTCCAGGTTGACGGCAAGTTCAACAGCGACCGTTTCGATCAGGTCATCCGTCAAATGGGCTATGGGCGTATGCAGTTTCGCGAGATGCTCGGTGAGGAAATGCTCATCGGGCAGTTACGTGCCGGGATCGCCGGCAGTAGCTTCGTAACCGATCAGCAAGTCGACGCTTTCGCACGCCTTGAAAAGCAGACCCGCGATTTCGCGTCCTTGACCTTCAAGGCCGACCCGGCTGCGATCAAGGTCAGCGACGAAGAGGTCAAGCAGCACTATGACGCCCATGCCAAGGAGTTCATGTCGCCTGACCAAGTCGTCATCGACTACGTAGAGCTCAAGAAATCGTCCTTCTTCGACCAAGCCAAAGTCACTGACGAGGCGCTCAAGGCTCAGTACGAGAAGGAGATCGCCAACCTTGCCGAACAGCGCCGCGCGGCGCATATCCTCATCGAGGTCAACGACAAGACGACCGATGCCCAAGCCAAAGCGCGTGCTGACGAAATCGAACAGCGCCTGGCCAAGGGTGAAGATTTTGCCGCGTTGGCGAAGGAATTTTCCCAGGATCCAGGTTCGGCCAATAACGGCGGTGACCTTGGCTTTGCCGGTCCTGGTGTGTACGATCCGGCGTTCGAACAGGCGCTGTATCAGCTGCACGACGGTCAGGTCTCAGCTCCGGTTCGTACCGAATACGGCTATCACATCATCAAGCTGCTTGGCGTCGAGGCGCCCGAGGTGCCGAGCTTCGCTAGCCTGAAAGACAAACTGACCCGCGACCTCAAGACGCCACTGGTCGAGCAGCGCTACGTGGACGCCAGCAAGCAGTTGCAGGACGCCGCCTACGAGGCCTCCGACCTGGTACAGCCGGCCCAGGACTTGAACCTCAAGGTCCAAACGTCCGCTCCGTTCGGCCGCGAAGGCGGCGACGGCATCACTGCCAACCGCTCTGTGGTGCAGGCAGCGTTCTCGGAGGAAGTGCTGGAAGAGGGTGCCAACAGCACCGCGATCGAGCTTGATCCTGAGACGACGGTGGTACTGCGCGTCAAGGAACACCGCAAGCCTGCGCAGCTGCCACTCGAAACGGTTGCCAAGAACATTCGCGAGCACCTGGCCAAGGAGAAAGCCACCGCTGCCCTCAAGGCCAAGGCGGACAAGCTGATCGCGGGTCTGCGTGATGGTTCCATCGCCCCTGCGAGCGTTCAGGAAGGCCAGGGCTGGAAGCCCTATGAAGCTGTCTCGCGTGGTCAGGACGGTATCGACCCTGTCGAGCTACAGGCATTGTTCCGTCTCGGCAAGCCGCAAGCCAAGGACAAACCCGTGTATGGCAGCGTTGTGCTGCGTGATGGCAGCCTGGTCGTGCTGCAACTCAAGGGCGTCAATGACGGTGCTGCGGCCACGGATGAAGAGAAGCAGCAGATCCGCCGCTACCTGGCGTCTCGTGCTGGCCAGCAGGACTTCGCCGCCTACCGCAAACAGCTGGAGGCCAACGCGGACATCACGCGTTACTAAATCCGTTTGGAGACACCCGACAGGCCGCCGCAAGCGGCCTGTTTTTTTACCTGAGCGAAGACGCCGCTAGCGTTAGCGTTTGACGCCCTCATGATTGTCCAATGTGTCGCGTGCAATCTCGCGCCCCAGCGCGATCAGCTCGGGCGCCTTGTAAAACTCGAAGAAGCGGCACACACGTTTGGGCACGTTGATCAGTACGTCAGGCGGATAGCCGGCGATCTTGTACTGCGCCAGTGAAGTCTGCATGACTTCGAAGCTCTGGTTGATCAAGTCCAGCAGCGAGGCGGGCCCTACGTTGTCGATGATGAACGAGCCGGTGGCAGACTTGGGCGCGCCTTCGCTTTCGGGTGCAGCCGTGGGCTGCTGCGCCTGTGGATCTGCCGACTCGGCCAGCCAAGGGTTCACGGGCGGAAAACGGTCGCGCGTCATGCCTTTTTCGATACGGACCAACTCTTCGGCGGGCTTGCGGCGAAATGGCAGGTGCGAGCCAAGCGAGTTGATCAATGCATCGAATCGCATCTTGAAGGCTGCAGGCCGCTCTATCACCGGAAGTTGATAGTGCTTCTGGTTGGTCGCGTTGAGGTTGACCGCAATAATCAGGTCGCAATGGCTCGATACCACGGGCACGATGGGTAACGGGTTGAGGATGCCGCCGTCGACCAGCATGCGGTTACCCTGAACGACAGGCGTGAACAGACTGGGTATGGCAGCCGAGGCACGCATGGCCTGATGCAGGCAGCCTTCCTGAAACCAGATCTCCTGCTGGTTGGTCAGGTCAGCGGCAACGGCGGTATAGGGAATGCGCAATTGCTCGATGTCGATGTCGCCTACTATCTTGCGGATCTGGCCGAAGACCTTGTCGCCTCGGATGGCGCCCAGACTGAAGCTCACATCCACCAGGCGCAGGACATCCAGATAGTCCAGGCTCTCGATCCAGCGCTTGTATTGCTCAAGCTTGCCTGCAGCGTAGATGCCGCCAACCACCGCTCCCATGGAGCACCCGGCGATGCAGGCGATTTCGTATCCGCGACGTTCGAGTTCCTCGATCACGCCGATGTGCGCATACCCTCTGGCCCCGCCTGATCCGAGCACCAATGCCACGCGTTTGTTCATCAACTTCCCTCAGCATTCGCGACTTAAACACTACAATGCACGCATCGCACCCTCGGCATCAATGCGCAACCTGTCGAGCATGTGGCTTGCGAAGCCAAGCGGGCACTTTTGCAACGGGTTGGCGTCGAACGTGCATTGTTTCTTTCCCTCAGAGGTTTAACCGATGAAAGCCTGGATCTGCCTGCCGTTGATTGCCCTGACCCTTGCCGGTTGCGCTGGCAAGACGGCGTACCGTGACAGCTGTGCCACACAACTGGACGCCGCCTGGAAGGAGCTCGATCTGGCCAAGGCTGAAGGCTTCGCCGGGGCCGTGAGTTACTCCAAGGCGCTGTCGCTGCTCACTGGCGCCAAGACGCAACAGCAATTCGAGGGTTACGAGAGCTGCACGCGCAAGGCTGAAAAAGCACGCTTCTACATCCGTGAGTCCCGTGCCGGCCGTTGATCGAGGGTTGCCATGTGTCTGACATGATTGATCACCTCATCGCTCAGATCATCACCTTGCACGTCCGGCTCCTGGCGTGCCGCGAACGCCTGGCGGTCGACACCGACAGTGAAGCCTTGCACGATCTGCGCACCAGCGTGCGCCGCCTGCGCAGCCTGGTGCGACCGCTACGCGGGCTGCCGGGTGTGGAGCCACTCGAAAGTGCTGCCAAGGCTCTTGGAACGCTCACCACGCCGCTGCGCGATGGCGAGGTGCTGGGCGCCGCCCTCATTGCCCAGGGGGCCGAGCAAGCTGGCCGCAGGCGTCTGCAAGGGCGAGGACCATCTTATGCCAGCGTCGCACACAGCCCGCAGCTGACCCGGCTGCTGGCGACGGTTGATGCGTTTCCCGCGTTTGTGCGTGGCGCAGAGCGCGATGGCCTGATTAAGGGGTTGGACAAGCATATCGAGAAACGCCTGCGCAAACAGTGGCGCAAACTGGCCGCGGCCTTGCAAGATCCCGAGCACGATCGCCACCGGTTGCGGTTGCTGATCAAACGGGCGCGGTACGCAGACGAAGCCTACCCCCAGTTCGGCCACGCCCCGAAGAAGCTTCAGCGCACACTGAAACGCGCGCAGGGCGATCTGGGGGATTGGCATGACCGTCTGCAATGGCTGCTGCAAGCGCAACAGCATGCCGATCTGGCTGGCTGCATGAGCGGATGGGCACACGAACTGGAAGCGGCCGAGCGTCGGTCGGACAGCACGCTGGACGCCTTGGGTGAGGCGTTGGCCCACCACAAGCCCGGACAATGACCGATATGAAGGCTGCTGCGGGGGCTAGAGCAGGCTAGGATGGACATCCGTTACCCGTCCAGGAGCTGCCCATGACGTTTGAACAAGTGCTTGAGGCTGCCAGAGCTCACCCCGACAGCGTACGCGTGCCAGCAGGGTGGGGTCAGGGACGAGCGATCTTTGGCGGCCTGATGGCTGCCATGGTGTTCGAGGCGATGCGTGCCCGGTTAGGCCATGACCGCCCGGTGCGTTCGCTGGCCATTACCTTTGTCGCCCCTGCTTCGGCAGATACTCCGATTTGTCTGGAGGTCGAAGTATTGCGCCAGGGCACGGGTGTCAGCACGCTGCTGGGCCGCGCCGTGCAGCAGGGGCAGGTGGTGACGCTGGTACAGGGCAGTTTCGGCGCCGCACGAAGCTCTGCGGTGTCCGTACTGCCCCTACCTGCGCCGCAGATGCCAGCCCTTGAGGAAAGCGCGGCAGCCTTGCCTCACATCCCGGGAGTGACCCCGGAATTCATGAAGAACCTGGAGTTGCGCTGGGCAATCGGTGGGCTGCCGTTCAGCGGCAATGACTCGCGCGTCATGGGGGGCTGGGTGCGCTTGCGTGACATGCAGGGCGGGGTAATGAGCGAGGCGCACCTGCTGGCATTGGTAGACGCATGGCCACCTAGCGTACTGCCCATGCTGAAACAGCCAGCGGCCGGCAGTACGCTTACCTGGACCATCGAGTTCGTGCAGCCTGTACGTTCACTGAACGCTGGCGATTGGTGCCAGTACCGCGTGGAGACCGAATACGCACACGAGGGCTATGGCCATGCCGCCGCCGCATTATGGAGTGACGATGGCGCGTTGTTGGCCTTGAGCAGGCAAACGGTAACGGTATTTGCCTAAAGGCCATCACCTTCGAGGCTTATGACGGTCGCGCCAGGCCTGCCACCACGCGCCACTCAGGACGAAACGCGGGAATGTGATGAACTGTTCGCTGAGCACGCGTTGAACCCGGTCAGTACGGTCGATGAAGGGCTCTTGAATGTCCGCCTCCAGGCGGTGGCCGTGACGTTGAAGCCCAATGGCCGCGACCAGGGCGAGCAGACCGACGGCCAGCTGCACGATGTCCAGCCCTAACAAGCCAGACACGATCAACAACGCACCTAGAATGAAGAGCGGAACCGCTATCAAATGCAGCACCAGGTTTGCAGGGTGACGATGGCTCTGCGGGTAGCCGCGCCATTGCCAGGCGAGCAGATTGGGTAGGCGTTTGTTCATGGGCACTTCCTCTCGATCATGCCCAAAGCTTAGTGTGCAGGCGCGCGCAGAGCCAATCGGCGCTGGCTATGAACCTTATAGCTTCAGTTGACCTATGGCCTTGTTAAGCGCGCCGGCCAGTGTCGCGAGTTCCGAACTGGTGGTGGCCGAACCTACGGTCTGCTGCACGGTTTGCTCGGTGACATCACGGATGCTGACCACGGCGCGGTTCATTTCCTCTGCCACCTGGCTCTGTTGTTCGGCAGCCACGGCGATCTGGGTGTTGCTTTCACGCATCTGCGCCACTGCGCCGGTGATCTCGGCCAATGCCGCACCTGCTTCCTGGGCCTGTTTTACACAATCGTCGGCTTTGTAGGAGCTTTCCTGCATGAACTCCACCGCATCCCGGGTGCCTGACTGCAGGGCAGACACCATGGTGGTGATCTCGTCGGTTGATGACTGAACGCGTTTGGCTAGGTTGCGCACCTCATCGGCCACCACGGCGAACCCGCGGCCCAGGTCACCGGCACGGGCCGCTTCTATGGCCGCGTTCAGTGCCAGCAGGTTGGTCTGCTCGGCAATGCTGTGAATGACGCTCACCACGCCATTGATCTTCTGGCTGTCTTCGGCCAGTTGACGGATCATTTCGGCGGTCTGCTGGACGCCGCTGGAAAGCCCGGCAATGGACGTCTGCACACGAGTGACCACGTCTTTTCCACTGCCGGCGAGCGTGTCGGCAGTCTGGGAGAGATCGCGAGTCGCTCCTGCATGCTGGGCGATATGGTAGACGGTGGCGGACATTTCATTGATGGCTGTCGCGGCTTGGTCGGTTTCGCTCTGCTGCCCCAGCATGCCGTGGCGCACGTCGTTCATGCTGGCCGCAAGACGCGCAGCACCTGAGTCGAGCTGTGCTGCAGTGGTGGCAACGGTGCTGACGATACGGTGGTAGGTACCCTGCATGGCATTGAAGGCGCCCGCCATCTGACCGACTTCGTCACCGCCGGCCAGGGGTACGCGAGCGGCCAGATCGCCGGTTTTTTCCACATGCAGCATCACGTCCTTGAGCGTGTTGAGCTGGCTGAGTAGAAAGCGGATCAGCAGTTGCGAAGCGGCGAGCATGGCCAGCATCAGAATCAGCACGCACACCGCATAATGCGAGAATCGATCGATGAAGACCTGGCGCAGGCTGGGTGACTGGGCAAGTACTGCGACGTAATGATCACCGCTTTGCAGCACATGAGCACCCTGTAATGGGTCTTGTCCCAACAGTTGGCTGGAGGGCAGTGCTACCCAGCCCTGTGCGCCGCGCAGGGCCTCCAGAGGCTCGCCGGCGAAGGAGGGCGTCTGCCCAGCACGCCAGGTGATGATGCTTGGCGAAAGAGGCAAAGGCTGGCTTTCGGGCCACGCCGCCAGCAGGCTTGCCTGGGCGGTGGCTTGGTGTACAGCCCCTTCAGCACGGGCGCGTTGCTCCAGGTGAACCGCGTACAGCACCAATAGCAACGTGGTCACGAAGGCTACGGCGTTGACCGCCCAGAACTTGTATTTCAGTGAAACATTGCTAAGCCAGGCACCCATGGGCAGGTCTTCTCTGAGTTGAGCGAAAACAATATTGGCAAGGTGCCATCATTGTGCCCAGAGCGACTCGGAGGGTGTTGATATGTATCAAGAGATATCAGGGTAGCTACGGTAATTTGAAGAATGCCTTGGCCGTGGCAGTGGTGTGCGCGGCGGTTTCTTGCAGGGTTTCCTTGCGGTGCAGCGCCACTTCTCGCAGCACTTCAGGCAGGTACGCGGGCTCGTTACGCCCGTTCTTGGGCTTAGGGCGCAGGCTGCGCGGCAGTAAATATGGCGCATCGCTCTCCAGCATCAAGCGGCCGGTTGGGATACTGCCCACCAGTCCATGCAGGTGCATCCCACGTCGTTCGTCACAGATCCAACCGGTGATGCCGATGTGCAGGTCCAGGTCCAGGTAGCTGAACAGGGCAGCACGTTCCCCGGTAAAGCAATGGACCACGGCTGCTTTCAACTGGTCGCGATACTCTTTCAGGATGGCCAGCAGGCGCTCGCTGGCGTCGCGCTCATGGAGAAACACCGGTAGCTGGCATTCCACGGCCAATGCCAGCTGGGCATGCAAGGCCTTTTCCTGAGCAGGGCGTGGAGAGAAGTCACGATTGAAGTCCAGGCCGCATTCGCCCACAGCGCGCACCCGCGGCTCGGCGAGCAGTTGGCGCATGTGCGCTTCGCTCTGGCTGTTCCAGCTGTTTGCATCGTGCGGGTGAACCCCGGCCGTCGCGAACAGGTGAGTTTGCGCGCTGTCCAGTTGCTGGCAAAGGTCAATTGCCTGTTCACTCACAGGCAGGCTGGTGCCTGTCAGAACCATTTGCGCGACGCCCGCTTCCAAGGCGCGGTTGACCACTTCCGCTTGGCGGTCATGGAAACTACTGTTGGTCAGGTTGACGCCAATATCGATCAATTGCATGGTGCTACCTCGTGCCGCAGGGACGCCAGCATAGCAAAAGCCCGTGCCGAACTGGCTGTCCAAGAACTTCGAGTCCAGGGCATGGTCTTTTTGACCTCAAGCCCAAACGTGGCGAACGTCATTTGGCTACCCACTCACGACGGATACCTTGAATGCCACGCTACTGGCTCATGTTCATGCTGCTGTTAGGGCTGCCCCTGGCCAGCCAGGCGCAGACGCAGGTACGTCCCCCGGGCCCGCAGCACCACATCCCGCCGGCCAATGCCCGCGATCTCCAGCACATTCGCAGCAGCAAGGTCTTGCGCGTGCTGGTCAATCAAAGCCGCAACAGCTCCGGCGAAGTGAAGGGCGAGCCGGTGGGCGTCGAATACTACCGCCTGCGCGCGCTCGAGCACTTCCTCAATGCCCGGGCACAGGACAGCCAGCGCATCGAACTCAAACTGATCCCCCGCGCCAAGGAGCAACTCCTGGGCGCGCTGGGGCGCGGGGAGGGCGATTTGGCCGCCCCAGGCGAACTGCTCGATCCTGCCACGGTGCGTAATGTCGTGGCGACTGCCCCAGTACGTGATCAGGTGGCGCTGGTGTTGGTCGGACGCAAGGGGGAGCGCACCTTCAGCCAGGCAGAACAGTTGTCAGGCCGCACCATCGCGCTGACCAGCGCAAGTGCCGCGGGCCCGGTGATTGAGCAACTGAACCAGCGCCTGGCCTTGCGCAAGCGCCCTGCGGTCAAGGTCGAGTGGGTGGATCCGACCCTGGCCATCGAGGATGTGCTGGAGATGGTCCAGGCCGGGATCTATCACTTGACCGTGGTCGAGCAGCCAATCGCCCGCCGCTGGTCAAAGGTCATGCCGAAGCTGCGTGTCAACCCACGCGTGCACCTGGGGCCCCCGCAAGCCATGCGCTGGTACGTTGGGCGTAACTCGCCGCAGTTTCAGGCATCGGTCGACCGCTTCCTACAAAACTATCGTGCCCCTGACAACGAGGATGCAGCGTTCGAGCGCATCTATCGGCGTCAGTACCGGGTACACAACCCGCTCGCCCGTCAGGACCGCCAGCGGTTAGCCTCGGTCAGTGCCGTGTTGAAAAAGCATGGCCAAGCGCAGCAGATCGACTGGCTCAACCTTGCCGCCTTGGCATTCAAGGAGTCGACCCTCAACCCGGCCGCGCGCGGGGCAGGGGGCGCACACGGGTTGATGCAGATCACGCCGGCAGCTGCCCAGCGGGTCGGGGTCAGCAACATCAAGACGGTGGACGGCAATGTCCAGGCCAGCGCGCGTTACCTGGCCCTGATCCGGCGCAAGTTCTTCTCCAGCCCCCGCATCAATGAGCGTGAGCGCATGGCGTTCGTATTGGCCGCCTACAACCTGGGCCCCGAGCGCGTGCAAGCCATGCGCGCCGAAGCGCGCAAGCGTGGGCTCAACGGTAACCAATGGTTCTTCCAGACCGAACGCATCGCCATGGAGCAGGTGGGCATGGGGCCGGTCAACTTCGTCAACAGCGTGAACAAGTACTTCCTGGCGTTCAATCGGGAACGGCGGGTGCTGGAGCCCAAGGGCAAGCACTGAGTAGGGCCGCACCGGAGCAGGCAATTGGCCAGAATCGGGCGCTTGCATGTTCGGTTCAATCGCTCTAGCATGACGCCTGCGCCGATTTAAACAGCTACTTGCGGGGCGCAGAGACGCCCCAGGGGTGTCCCGAAATACCGCTAAAGCGCTGGTTCGGTGACGCCTCCCACCGCTGCCCAGCGAGATTGGCGAGGCGGAGAATGCACCATGAGTTGCCCACGTACCAGCGTCTGTCTAAGCCCTCTGCCTGTCAGTCAGGCATCGCGTACCCCGCGCATCCTGCTTGGGGGGCCGCACCAGCCCACACTTTTGCGCCACCTCGAAGGTTTGTCCCGTCGAAGGGGCCAGGCCCGCGCATTCCTGATTCAGTTCGCCGAGACCGGTGAGCATTTCGCCCAGTATGCCGATGACCGGTTCGACCTTGCCGTAATTCAAGCACCCGCGCCCGAGGCCTCGGCCGAAGTGATCGGCCACCTGGTCCGTATCGCACGCCAAGGCCTGATCACGGCACGCTGAAAAGCCTGCCGTCCCGCGGCGGTGCAAAAGAATCAGGGTTTGACGAACCGGGGCGCGGTTTCGTGTGCGTCGTATTGAATGTCGGTGACGTCCCAGTAGGCTTCCCCCGTTGGCGTGCGCACCGTGATCTCGTCCCCGACGCATTTGCCTATGCAGGCCCGGGCCATCGGTGAATCGATGGAAATGAAGTCCTTGCGGTCGTAGATTTCATCCGCGCCGACGATTCGGAACCGCTTGCTTTCGTCCTCCTCGTTGGCGATGGTTACCCACGCCCCAAAGAACACTTTTCCTTCCTGCGCGGGCGAGTAGGGCACCACGCGCAGGTTCTCGATGCGCTTTCTAAGGTAGCGCACACGCCGGTCGATTTCCCTCAACCGTTTCTTGTTGTACTGGTAGTCCGCATTTTCACTTCGATCGCCTAGGGACGCTGCCCAGGTCACTTTGCGCGTGATCTCCGGTCGCTCATCGCGCCAAAGCCAGTCCAGTTCATCTTTAAGGGCTTGGTAGCCTGCTTCGGTGATGAGGTCAGTCGCCATGTGTGCCTTTTTCCGTATTCGAACCTGGCCGACAGGGTCGCTGCGCGCACGGGGAGGCGGCGCAGGGTAGCCGGGAGGCTACAGACGTTAACCGCCCAGCAGCGCCATGTACAAGCACTGGGTACTGTGGTTGGAAGAAGGGGCGATGGCTTGGGCCGGCAGAGCCTCCGTCCGCTTACTGCGGACGGGGGCGGTCAGGGCGCAGCTCCTGGGCATCAGGCCGTTTGGCCGTGGCCTTGTGGCGTCTGGCGCTTGGCAGGATCACCCAGCCACAGCATCAGGCAGGTACCGATCAAAAGAATCGATGCAACCGCGAAGAAAGGCAGCGTGAAGCTTTGCGTGGCATCTTTGATCAGGCCAATCAGGAATGGGCCGGTGAACCCGCCGAGATTGCCGATCGAGACGATCATGGCCAGGCCGCCAGCGGCCGCACGGCCAGTCAGAATGGTCGATGGAATGGCCCAGAAGGTCGCCTGGAAAGACAAAATCCCGGAGACCGCCATGCACAAGCAGGCGATCTTCATCACCGGCTGCTCAATCAACGCTGCGCCCACCAATGCCAAGGCCGCAAAAGCGAGCGCGCTGGCGACGTACGGAAGACGGTGCTCGCTGCGGTTGGCCAGGCGTGCCCATAGGGTCATGGCCGCTGCACCCAGCAGGTAAGGCAGTGCTACCACGAAACCTACGGTCCCGCTGGAAATACCCAGGCTCTTGATGATTTGTGGAAGCCACAGGCCGATGCCAATGGAGCCCACGATGCAGCAGAAATTGATCGCAGCCAGCGTAAACACCTTCGGATTGGTCAGTGCAGCGCGCAGGGTCGTGCCGTGGGATGCACCTATCGCTTGTTGCTCCTGAGCCAGGCGCTGAGTGAGCCAGGCTTTCTCCCGGGGCTTGAGCCACTTGGCCTTGGCCGGGGTGTCGACCAACACGAACAGGCAGGCAATGCCCAGCAGCACTGCCGGCATTGACTCGGTCACCAGCAGCAGCTGCCAGTTCTTGAGCCCCCAGACACCGTGCTGCTCCATCAGCCAACCCGACAACGGTGAGCCGACAATGTTGGCCACAGGGATGCCCAGCAGGAACGCCGCCGTGGCCTTGGCCCGCCACTTGCCTGGGAACCAGTAGGTGAAATACAGGTAGACCCCAGGGGTGAAGCCTGCTTCGGCCAGCCCCAGAAGGAACCGTGCGATGCTGAAGCTGATGGGCCCGGTGGCGAATGCGGTGGCCATCGAGATCAGACCCCAGGTGATCATGATCCGTGCGATCCATACCCGCGCGCCAAAGCGCTGCATCAGTAGGTTGCTGGGGATTTCAAACATGAAATAGCCGAAGAAGAACAGGCCCGCCGCCCAACCGAACATCGTCGCTGTCAGGCCCAGGTCCTGATTCATGCTGATGGCGGCGAACCCCACGTTCGTGCGGTCGAGGTAGCTGATCACGTAGCAGATGAAGATGAATGGCACCAGGCGCCAGAGGATCCGGCGCATCAGGCGTTCACCCTCGGCGTCACTGAGCGGCGCTTGTGCGCTAGGGTTTTCGTAAGTCATGTCGTCACTCTTTTTGTAGTTGTGGTGTGCGCTGACAGGCGCGTTCAGCTGTGGGAGAACATCGGCAATCCTGGTGTGTGGGTACGGACCTGCAGGATGCTGCCGGTCTCGGATTCGGTGATGAACAGCGTCTGGCCATCGTCGCCACCAAATGCCAGGTTGGTGTTGCTGATACCTGCGCAGGAGACGATGCGTTGCAGGGGCTCGGCGACCCTGGACAGCTTCCACACCGAGCCGAACCCGGTATGGGCGATGTACAGATTGCTCTGGGCGTCCAGGGCCAGACCGTCCGGGCCCCCGAGCCCACCGTGGAGCTGCGCGAAGACGCCAACTTTGCCGATCATCGAACCGTTGCCCAGCGGGATGCGCCAAATTTGCTGAGCGCGGGTGACCGCTATCAGCAGGTGGTTCAGATTGGGGTCATAGACGATGCCATTGGGGCTGGGAACAGTGTTGAGCAGGCAGCTCAGATTGCCTTGGGCATCGAGTTTGTAGACCCGTCCGGTGGGGTCCTGTAAGCCAGTCTGGCCTTGGTCGGTAAAGTACAGGTCGCCGTTGGGCGCAAACACGAGGTCGTTGACGCCCTTGAACCCTTCAGAACCGGCCGAATCGAGCAGCGGTTCGATGGTCCCGGAGTGCGGGTCGAGCACCATGAGCCCGCGCTTGTAGTCCGTGATGAAGATTCGTCCGTCCTGATGGATTTTCAGGCCATTGGGCCAGCCGTCGTACTGGCACACCAATTCCCACTCGCCTTGAGGTGAGATGCGGAAAATTCGGCCGTTGGGTATGTCCGTCACGTAAAGCCGACCTGATCGATCAAACGAAGGGCCTTCAAGGAACGAATCGATGGCCCGACCCTGGCGATTGGCGTTGGCCCAGGCGGTAGGCCGTGGGCTTCGGAAATGATCGGGCAGGCGCGTGAAAACGGTGGTCTCGACAGTCGGTGGGGCAGCGAAAAAGCTCATGCTCAGGCTCCTGGCCGCTGAGGGCACAAAAGGACAGGATCGTTGGGTTTTATGTTTTTAATGCAACGTCATTTCAAAATAAATCATGATTTGAAAAAATGCGAGAGGCTTGATCCGTGATTTTCACGCTTGACATGGTTGTACCGTTTATGAGTTTCTCTAAAGGAAATGGCGTTCCAAAATAAAAACAACTGGAGATTGCTATGCAGAAGCGCTCATTGCGTTTGAGTCGTCGCCTGACGCGGCCCTTGAAGGCCTTTTCATGGGTCTTGGCCCTAGGCGCGCTCGGCAGCCCCGCACTGGCCGAGCAAGACCGCGTAACCCTGGCGATCCAGTACGGCTACGCCTACTTGCCAGTCACCGTTGCTGACAAACTGGGCTTGTTCCGTCAGCAAGCCCAGGCCCATGGTCAGCCGCAAGCCTCTTTCGAGATCAAGCGCATCAGTGGTGCGCCAGCGATCAATGACGCGCTGATCAGTGGCAACGTCGATATCGGTGGTTATGGTTTGTCAGGCACGCTGATCGCCTGGGAAAAGACGCGTCGATCGTTGGATGTGCGAGCGTTGTGCGCACTGGTGGCAGGGGACAACGCGCTGTTCGTGAATGACCCTGCGATCAAGTCACTCGCCGATTTCAAAGCCGATGACAAGATCGCCGTCAGCTCTCCCAGTGGCCAGCAGGCATTGTTGCTGCAGATGGCTGCGCAGCGACAGTTTGGCCCTGATCAAATACACAAGCTCGATCACTTGATGGTGAGCCTGCCTCACCCCGATGCAATGTCCAGCCTGCTCAACAAGGCTGGGATCAAGGGCTATATCGGGCCCAATCCGTACAGCTATCAACTGGCCCAGGACCCTCGAGTAAGCAAGTTGTTCGACTTCTCGAGTGAGCTCGACAAGCGTATGACCAGCGGTGTCCTGACCAGCACAGGGCGCTTCGTCAAGAACAACCCCCAACTGAGTGCCGCGGTAGTAGCGGCGATCAACGAAGCCAATGCGTATATCCGCAAGGAACCACGCAAAGCCGCAGAGCTGTTCCTGGCCAGCGAGCCGTCCAGTCTGTCGCTCGATCAGGTCGAAGACATGCTGCGCCAGGTCAGCGGTGAGTGGTCCGTGCAGCCGAGCGGCGTCATGGCCTTGGCCGAGTTCATGGTGCGTTCGGGGGCCTTGAAAAAAGCCCCGGACAACTGGCAGTCGGTTTTCTTCGCACCGGTCGCTGATGGGGAGGGGAGCTGATGAGTCTGTTATCTCCCATCGCCGCCCCCTCACAGGCAAAGACCCGTGCGGTGCTTTGCGTGGATAACGTGACGTTGCAGTACAAGACCCGTGACCAATTGATCACCGCGACTCACCAGGTCTCTTTTGACGTACAGCGCAATGACCGCTTTGTCCTGCTGGGGCCATCAGGCTGCGGCAAATCGAGCCTGCTCAAGAGCGTCGCAGGATTTATCGAACCCGTGGCAGGCCAGATCTGCCTGGATCGACAGGTAATCCGGGAGCCTGGCCCTGATCGCATGATGGTTTTCCAGGAGTTCGATCAGTTGATGCCATGGAAGACGGTAATGGCCAACATCATGTTCCCGATGCAGATGACAAGGCGATTTCCACGCACCGAAATTACCGAACGCGCGGCGCGTGCCGCCGCCAAGGTGGGCCTTGAAAAATTCAAGGATGCTTATCCGCACCAGTTGTCAGGCGGGATGAAGCAGCGGGTTGCCATCGCCCGAGCGCTGGCAATGGAGCCTGCGATGCTGTTGATGGATGAACCCTTCGCCGCGCTTGATGCGTTGACCCGACGCCGCATGCAGCAAGAGCTGCTGGAACTGTGGGAGCAAGCACCGTTCACCCTGATGTTCGTGACCCACTCGATCGACGAGGCCATTGTTCTGGGTACAAGAATCCTGGTCCTGACGCCACACCCTGGGCAGGTACGCGCAGAACTCGATGCCAGCGCATTTGGCTTCGCCGACCAGGGCAGCGAGCTGTTCGCTCAACTGCACCAGCGTATCAGCCATATGCTTTTCGGCCACACGGAGACAGCCCATGGATAAGCCTTCGATCCAGCCACGCGCCGATGTGGAGTATGCACCGGTGCCACCGGGACAGGTAGGGGACATCGCTCGGCAACTGGGGCTGGTAGAGCGTGTTCTCGCTCATACCGGGATACGCCGGGCGTTGGTGCTGGTGATGTTGGCCCTGATATGGGAACTCTATGCCCGTTATCTGGACAACCCGCTGATGTTCCCAGCCTTCAGCGAGACCGTAGTGGCGATGGTTGGGGACCTGCTCAATGGTGTACTGCCCCAGGCCGTGTTCAGCTCACTCAAGGTACTTTTGATGAGCTATGCCGTGGCCATCGGTTTGGCAGCGATCCTGACCTCACTGGCCGTGTCGACCCGCTTGGGCACGGACGTACTGGCGACACTCACTGCGATGTTCAACCCGCTGCCAGCCATTGCGATCCTGCCCCTGGCCATGCTGTGGTTCGGTTTGGGCATACAGAGCCTCATGCTGGTGATTGTGCATTCGGTACTGTGGGCCGTCTCGCTCAATACCTATTCCGGTTTTCAATCTGTCAGCCAGACCCAACGCATGGCAGGGCGTAACTATGGCTTGCGCGGCTTGCGCCTGGTCACGCGTATTCTCATCCCCGCTGCTGTACCGTCCATTCTGGCGGGACTGAAAATCGGCTGGGCGTTTGCCTGGCGCACCCTGATCGCCGCCGAGCTGGTATTCGGGGTGTCCGGTAATTCCGGAGGCCTGGGCTGGTATGTCTTCCAGCACCGCAACGCGTTGGAAACGCCTAACGTCTTTGCCGGTTTGCTGATGGTCATCGTCATCGGATTGGTGGTCGAAGGACTGGTATTTCGCAGCATCGAACTTGTCACCGTGCGCCGCTGGGGCATGCAGGGCTAAGTGCTTCACCGCATCGATGCCCCTTCATGCCAGCCCCAGCGGATGGCATGGAGGGATATCGGTGCGGCGAACAGGAGATGAACATGCAAACACCCCACGCCCCCGTGCGGCCGCAGTGGCTTGCCCAGTGGCGCGAAGCCGCCCTGGAGCCTGAGCGCGTCATCATCGACGCTCACCACCACCTGTGGGACCGCCCCGGCCAGCGCTACCTTGCCGAAGACTACCTGGCCGACCTGGCGTGTGGTCATCGGGTGGTGGGTTCCATTTACGTGCAGTGCCGCTCGATGCTGGCTGTCGATCGTCCAGAGGCCTTCCAGCCGGTAGGTGAGGTGGAATACGTCAACGGTGTCGCTGCCTACAGTGCCAGCGGCCTGCTGCAGGACTTGCGGCTATGTGCGGCCATTGTGGCAGGCGCCAATCTGTCGCTTGGCGATGCGGTAGCGCCGGTGCTCGACGAGATGCTGGCCCGTGCTGGGACGCGCCTGCGCGGTATTCGCAACACCACTGCCTGGCATGCCGATCCGAGGCTGATTTCCAACCCCAAGCCGCCACCTCCCGGCGTGCTTCTGGAACCTGCGTTTCACCGAGGTGTTGCTCAGCTTCAACAGCGTGGGCTGGTACTGGATGTCTGGGCTTACCACACCCAGCTCGATGAAGTGCTTGAGGTCGCCCGAGCCTTTCCCGACCTGCTGATCGTCGTTGATCACCTCGGCGGGCCGCTGGGGGCTGGCCCATACGTCGGTCAACGCGATGCGGTGTTCATGCAGTGGTCAGCAGGTCTTTGCCGGTTGGCGCAATGTCCGAATGTGCGACTGAAGCTAGGGGGGTTGGGTATGAAAGTCGCGGGGTTCGACTACCACCTTGCCCTAAAACCGCCAAGCTCGGTCATCCTGGCGGAGCAATGGCGACCCTATCTGTTGCATGCCATAGATTGCTTCGGCGTGGAGCGTTGCATGTTCGAAAGCAACTTCCCGGTGGACAAGGGCATGTTCGGCTACGACGTGTTGTGGAACGCGTTCAAGCGTGTAGTGACAGACTTTACCGAACCTGAAAAGAATCGGCTGTTCAGCGGGACTGCCCGTGAGACCTATCAGCTCATGAGCTGAGCGGTTGATTCACCTGATTGCAGGCCAGCTCCCAACCAGATGGGCTCGTTCAGCCGGCGTTCCTTCGATGCAGAATTCGCAACATTGCAACCGACGTGGTCAGCTGTGATGGCGGTCGTCGGGGCATTGCCAGATAATGGACGCTTTCAATGCCGCCAATGACTTGCATCATTCACAGGTGAGGAACTTTCGATGGTAAATGTCCGGCCGCGTCCAGCGGTTAATGGAGTGGCTTCGGCCGACCGCGTGCTGACGGTGCTTTCTGCGTTTCAGGTGGGGGACACGGCGCTGACGCTGGTCGAGCTTGTCGAGCGCACCGGGCTGATCAAAAGTACCATCATGCGCCTGATGGTTTCGCTTGAGAATCACGGCTATGTCAACCGCATGGCCGACGGTCGCTATCAACTGGCCAGTGAAGTGATGCGACTTAACGCCGTGTACGAAGAGGGTATCGATCTGGAGCGGCACGTGATGCCCAGGCTGCACCTTCTGGCCGAGCGTACGGGTGAAACGGCGTCGTTCTACGTGCGCCACGGGGCCTACCGCATGTGTCAGTACCGGGTGAATTCCCCCCATCGTCTACGCATGCACGTTCAACCTGGCGATATGCGTCCGATGGACGATGCTGCCGGCGCCCAGGCATTGCGCACACCGTTTGCCAGCGGCATCACCATGCAGCAGCCGTTCTTCTCGATGGGGGCCACGGACCCGCATGCGGCTTCGGTAGCCTTTCCCGTCTACGGGGCAGGTGATGAATTGGTCGGTGCATTGGTGCTGTCAGGCCCTTCAAGCCGCTTGACGCCAGAGTGTGTCGAGGCGATCAACGACGTCTTTCTCGACGCAACCCGCGATCTGATGCGCAGCCTCGGTTGCAAGGCCGCCTAGTCTTCAATGCCTCTTCAGGTAGCCGTTTACCGCCGTTGAACAATGCGCGGTCTTGATTCGAAAGCCTGGTGATCTGCGAGGCTTCTCGACCCTTCAAGCGCCAGGCACGTCACGCTTGGCGACCTTCCCATTGGGTGCGCTTGCAACCAACGCAAATAGGCTTGGCGCAAGCCTGGGCCTGCGCCTAAGCTAATTCCAAAAAGATATTTATAAAAGATTTTTAAGATCGATTAGATTTAACTCGATCGGCGCGATTCGCTGCGTTCGCCGATCAGCTTGCAGCCGCTCGATCATTCAGGTCGCAGGCTAGCGGCTTAATCCATCTCACCCCCTGAAGCCAGCGCCTGCTTGCAACAGTGGTTTCATGCTCGGAGTCCCCCGTGACAATCAATCAGAGTGCCTTGGCCGAGAAGTCCCTTCCGTCTCGCCACGTTATCGCTCGTCCTGACAACGACAGAGGGCGTGGCGTCGATGCCGTCCTTGAGTTCAGGGGCGTTACCAAGGCCTATCCTGGCGGCGCATCCGTGTTGCCCGCTGTCGATCAGGTCAACTTGGAAGTGCGGCGGGGAGAGGTGCTGTGCTTGATGGGCACATCCGGCAGCGGAAAGTCCACGTTACTTCGGCACATCAACCGCCTGATAAAGCCCTCCAGTGGCGAAGTCCTGGTCGATGGTCAGGCCATCGGCGACCTGGACGCAAGGGCGCTGCGAGCGTTGCGGTCCCGGCGTATCGGCATGGTCTTCCAGCACTTCGGGCTGTTACCCCACCGCACCGTACTGGACAATATCGCATTACCATTGGAATTGCGGGGTACCCCAGAAGCGGTTCGTCATGCAGCGGCCAAGGTGCAGCTACGCGCAGTCGGGCTGGAGGGCTGGGCCGAGCATTATCCCCACCAGCTGTCCGGCGGCATGCAGCAGCGGGTCGGCCTGGCGCGGGCTTTGGTGAGCGAACCGGACATCCTGCTGATGGACGAGCCCTTCAGCGCGCTCGATCCTACCATTCGACGAGACCTGCAAAATCACTTCATGGCGTTAGTCCGTGAGCGCGGTATTACCACCTTGTTGGTTACGCATGACCCCGCAGAGGCCCTGCGCCTGGGTGATAGGATCGCGATCATGCGCCAAGGTCGCCTCGTTCAGGTCGGTACCCCAGCGCAATTGCTGGAAGCACCGGCCGACAGCGAAGTGGCCGACTTCTTTCAGGACCACACCAAGGTCATGCCGCGCGCACGTTCCGTCGCCCCTGCGGCTCCGAAAGAAAACCCCCGAGCAATGCCTGGCCGCACCGTCGTTGGCCGCTGGCAAGCCCTGTTGATGGGGCCTGCGGCGCTGGCCGCCGCCGGCAGAGGCGGCGCCTTCTGGCTCTGCTTGGCCACTGAACTCGCAGCGCTTGCGGTATTGGCCCAGAGCATCGTCGGTTCATCGACGTTGGCAGCCCTGGCGGCCCTGGCCGTATTCGTGACGAACCGAATCATAGCGGCCTCGTTGAGTCGCCAACCGGTGTCGCTCTCCGAGTCAGGCTGGGCGGTGCCGCTTGCAGTACTGATGGTGAGTCAGGTGCTGGTGATCTGGCGTGTGTTTGCACCCGAGACAGGTCACGTTTTGCAGCAGTTTCCGGCTGACCGCCAGCTGATGTTGCAGGTGGCCCAGAGCATCGACCAGTTCATCGCATGGTCGCAGGTGAACTTCGAGCGTGCTTTCATCGGGGTCATCTACATCGTACGCGGCGTCATCGACGGTATCGAGAGTGGGCTGGGCTGGCTGCCTTGGCCCGTTCCTGCCTTGGCGCTGGTACTTCTGGCTTGGCGCTCGGCTGGAACGACGCTTGCGCTGACCAGCACTGCGGCAGTCTTGTACATCGGTCTGTTCGGCTTCTGGGAGCGCACTGTCTCCACCTTGGCGCTGGTCGGCTCTTCGGTATTGATTGCATTGCTCATCGGCGTTCCGACCGGGATCCTGCTGGCCAAGCGCGCGCGGGTGCGACGGCTGGTCACACCGCTACTGGATGTGATGCAAACGCTGCCAACGTTCGTTTATCTGATCCCTGCAGTGGCCTTTTTCTCGGTAGGCAAGACCCCGGCCGTGATCGCCACGGTGGTTTTCGCCCTGGCGCCGATGATCCGTCTGACATCGCTGGGCATCCAGGAAGTACCCAAGGAAACCGTCGAGGCAGCGCTCGCCCATGGCGCAAGCCCTTGGCAAGCGCTGCTCAAGGTGGAGTTGCCGTTGGCACGCCGGTCACTGTTGCTGGGTATCAATCAGACCATCGTCATGAGCCTGTCGATGGTCGTGGTCGCCGCGCTGATCGGCGCTGGTGGGCTGGGCTACGACGTCATGACTGCGCTGCGCAACATCAAAGGCGGGGAGGGCGTGCTGGCAGGCGTGGCGATAGTGCTGTGCGCGCTCATACCCGACCGGATCATTCAATCGAGCTTGCGCCAGCAAGACCCTCTTCGTACCTGAACACAGCGAGAACCCACATGAACAGACACCTGCCCAGCAAACTGGGGACCGCCGCACTGCTGGTTTCCCTTATCTTGCCTGCAGCAGCATCGGCGAAGGAATCGATCGTCATCGGTGAGCAGAACTGGACCGGCGCGATTGCCATTCAACACATCCTGGGCGAAGTCATTCAGAGCCGTCTGGATGGCGAAGTTTCTTACCTGGCAGGCGATGTGCCTGTGCTATTGAGCGCTGCGGCAAAAGGGGATGGCTCGGTTGACGTGCTGACCGACATCTGGCTGCCGAACCAGTCGGCGGCCTGGGCCAAGTACGTCAGCGGTGGGACCAAGTCCTTGGTACCCAATGCCCATCCCTACAGCGGTGTTCAGGGCTTCTACATCCCGGGTTACCTGCAGGACAAATACGGCGTCAAGTCCATCTACGATCTCAACAAGCCTGAAGTGGCCAAGCTGTTCGAGCCGTTGGGCGGTGGCCAGGCGCAATTGCTGGTGGGCCCTGCGGGTTGGGAGTCCACCTACATTGGCCAGATCAAGGCCAAGGATTACGGCTTTGCCGACAAGTTCGAAGCGATCTCGACCGAGGCCTCGGTGACGTACGCCAAGCTGGCGTCAGCCTACAAAGCGCAGCGCGGTGTGGTGTTCTACGCCTACACGCCCGATTGGGTGTTTTCGGCATTCGACCTGCGGCGCCTGGAAGAGCCGGCGTTTGACGGCTATGCCCAGGACAACAAGAAGGGTGACCCGCTTTACAAGGCCGATGGATGCTGGAAGTTCATAAGCCCTACAGTAGACGCCGATTGGCTGAACAAGAGCAAGATCACCTGCGCGTTCCCCGATGCCAAGGTCTATGTGCTTGCATCCGCTGGGCTGCAAAAACGCGCGCCGAAGGTCGCAGCGTTCCTGCACAATTTCGCCATTGACCCCAGCGATCTCAATGCGTTGATACTGAAGATCGAAAAGGAACAGGTACCTGCTGATGTCGCAGCCAAAGCTTGGATCCAGGATCATCAGGCCACCGTCGATCAATGGCTGGCCGCAGCTCCCGCACAGGGCCAAGCCCAATGAGCCAGAGTCCGATTCACCTGCTTGACGGCGGAATGGGGCGGGAACTCAAGCGCAGCGGAGCGCCTTTCAGGCAACCGGAATGGTCAGCGCTCGCGCTGATCGAGTCCCCAGAGCACGTGCTCCAGGCGCACGAGGCGTTCATAAGGGCCGGCGCGCGGGTCGTGACGACCAACAGTTATGCTGTGGTGCCTTTTCACCTAGGCCAGACGCGCTTCGCCGAGCAGGGGCGAGCGCTTGCCGATCGCGCAGGGCGGCTTGCTCGCCAAGCGGCTTCGCAAAGCGCTGTCCCTGTACGCGTCGCCGGCTCGCTGCCGCCGGCGCTCGGGTCTTATCGACCCGACCTGTTCGACCATCAGGCTTCTGTGGCCATCCATCAGGAGCTGATTGCAGGGCTGCAAGAGCATGTAGACGTATGGCTGGCTGAAACGCAAAGCTCAACGGCCGAAGTGCAGGCCGCTGCCCAGGCGCTGGGTGAGCGTTCCAAGCCGCTGTGGGTGTCCTATACGCTGATCGATGATGCCGATCACGCGCCACGTTTGCGTTCAGGGGAGTCGGTGGCTGATGGCGTGCGCTGCGCCCTCTCGGTCGGAGCCAAGTCAGTGCTGTTCAATTGCAGTCAGCCTGAGGTCATGGGGGCTGCGTTGGAGCAGGCTCAGGCCGTCCTTGGCGGTATTGAGCAGCGTGTGGAGCTGGGGGTTTATGCCAACGCTTTCCCGCCTGTGTCGCAAGAGGCCGAGGCCAACACTACGTTACTGGACATCCGTGCAGACCTCGGGCCTGAGCCCTACCTGGACTGGGCCAGAATCTGGGTCGCCGCAGGCGCCACGATCATAGGCGGGTGCTGTGGTATCGGCCCTGAACATATCGAACAACTTCATAGACACTTCGCGATTGAGCCAGAGGGCATCACCTCATGACGGACAGACAACCACAGCAACGTGTGGAGCAGGCGACTTTTGGTGCGGGCTGCTTCTGGGGCGCCGAATCGGCCTTCCGGGCTTTGCCGGGTGTAGTAGACAGCCGAGTGGGCTTTGCGCGATCGGCCCAAGGGGAGGCTGACATGATCGAGGTGGTCCAGGTCGACTTCGATCCAGGCCTGACGTCGTACAGCCAACTGGTGGGGCATTTCTGGGCGCTGCATGATCCTACGTCGGTCGACCGTCAGGGCACGGATATTGGCGTCAAATATCGCTCTGCGCTTTTCGTGAGTAACCTTGCTCAGGCTGAATTGGCACAAGCCGCCAAGCACTACTTGGAGGCCTCAGGGAAACTGAGCAAGCCAGTGGCGACCGTCATCTTGCCATTGGGTGACTTTCAGTTGGCTGACCAGGACCAGCAGCGGTATTTGGAGAAGCACGGCCTGGGCAGCTGCTCGCTGTAAGCCTGGCATGTCGCCAAGACGGTCCTGCGTCACGCAGAACCGTCCTCGCTTCACCCTTCACGCAGGACCGCCAGCGGTGAGGCGTTAAGTGCGCGGCGAGTGCCGAGCACACCCGCGCAGCCGACCAGTAGCGCGCCTGCAACGGGCATCAGCAGCAACCACGGGTGCAGGCTCCACGGCAGTGCGAAAGCGTAGTGATACAAGACGAAGGTGATCAGTTCGCACCCCAGCGCCGCCAGCAAACCGCTCAGTGCACCCAGCAAGCCGAATTCGATGCGCCGTGTCCTGGTCAGCAATTGGCGTTGGGCCCCCAGGGCACGCAACAGTGCACCTTGACGAATGCGCTCATCCAAGGTGGCTTGAAGGCCTGCGAACAAAACGGCCATTCCTGCGGCCAGTACGAACAGCAGCACGTACTCTACAGCCAGCGTGACCTGAGCAAGTATGCTGCGTAGCTGGGCGAGCAATGCATCGACCTGAAGGATGGTCACCGCAGGAAATGCGCGTGACAGGGCGACGATTTCCTGATCATGCCCGGGTGCGAGGTAAAAACTCGTCAGATAGGTGGTAGGCAGCCCTTGCAACGTACCGGGTTGGAAGATCATGTAGAAATTGGGCTGAAAGCTGTCCCAGTGAACGCTGCGCAGACTGGTCACCTTGGCCTGGCGCTGCTGGCCCCCAATATCGAACGTGAGCCTGTCCCCCAGTTTCAGCTGAAGGCTTTCGGCGAGCTGGGCCTCCACCGATACGCCAGGTACATCGTCATCGCTTGGTGATCCTTGCCACCAATGACCACCGGTCAATTGATTGCCGTCAGGCAACTGCGCCGCCCATGTCAGGCTCAGGTCCCGTTGTACGGCGCGTTCGCCTGCAGAGTCCTTCGTGACGATCTGTTGGACCGGCTGCTGGTTGATCTTGATCAGCCGCCCAGGTGTGACTGGGTACAGGGGAGCCGCAGCGGCGTTGATCTGTTTGAGCTGTTGGGCGAAGCGGTCCTGGTCGTCAGGCAGAATATTGAGTGCGAAATGATTCGGGGCATCTTCAGGCAGCTGTGCCTGCCAAGTGTCGAGCAGCTCCGCACGCAGCAGCGCGACCAGGCCCATGGCGAGCAGGATCAGCCCGAAAGCCAAGGCCTGCCCGGCGGCGGCCGTGGGGTGGCGAAGCAACTGCCCCAGCCCCAGGCGCCAGGCCAGCGGCGCCCCTGACAGGAGTCGACGCAGGCTGCGCAAACCCAGCCACAGCAACCCGCCCAGCACCAGGGCTGCCGCCAGGCCGCCTGCCAGGAGTGCGAAGGTGAGCAGCAGGTCAAGGCTCAATCGCCACATGATAAGCCCCAGGGCGAACAGGGCTGCACCGTAGACCAGCCAGCTACTGGGAGGTACAGGGAGCAGGTCACGACGCAGCACCCGCAACGGGGGCACTTTACCCAAGGCTGCAATCGGCGGCAGAGCAAAGCCTGCCAGCGCGACCAGCCCCGTGGCGACGCCAGCCAAGGCCGGCCACAGGCTCCCTGGCGGTACGTCGCTGGGCAGTAATCCGTGCAGCAGCTTGAACAAACCCAGCTGCGCAAGCCAGCCCACTGCGGCGCCAACGATCGCAGCTGCAAGCCCGAGCATGGCCAGCTGCAGGCTGTACAGAAGCAGCGCCTGGCGCCGCGACAGGCCCAGGCAACGCAGCAGGGCGCTGGCGTCCAGGCGCCTGGCGGCATAGCGACTGGCAGACAGCGCCACGGCGACACCGGCCAGCAATACTGCAACGAGGCTGGCCAGGTTCAGGTAACGCTCGGCTTTGCCCAATGCGCCGCCGATCTGCTGGTTGCCATCGCGGGTGTCGCGCAACCGCTGGCTGGCCGAAAGCGTGTTCTCGACGCTGGCGCGGTATTGCGCCAATGCCTCGGCAGGGCCGCTCCACAGGTCACGGTATGTCACGCGGCTGCCGGGTTGCACCACGCCGGTCGCTGGCAGGTCCGCCAGGTTCATCATCACCCGTGGGGTCAAGCTATAGAAGTTGTTTGCCCGGTCCGGTTCATAGGTCAGCACGCGGCTCATGCGCAGGGTCTTCATGCCCACATCGATGCTGTCGCCGATGTTCATGCCCAATGCCGCCAGCAGCCGTGGCTCTACCCACACCTCGCCGGCTGCCGGCCCACCGCCTGGCTTTTCCTCGGCATAAGGCTCGGCGGCGCTGCGCACCTGGCCGCGCAATGGGTAGGCGGTATCGGCGGCCTTGACCCCCGCGAGCTGGATACCGTTATCTGCGCCCACCACGCTGGTGAACTCGACCACCTGCGCGTGATGCAGCCCCAAAGCCTCGCCGATTGCAATCTGTGGCGCCGCGGCTGGGGCGCTGCCCTGCAGTACCAGGTCAGCGCCCAGGAACTCAGTGGCGCGCAATTGCATGGCGGCATTGAGCCGGGCGCCGAAATACCCGATGGCGGTACTGGCCGCCACGGCGACCAGGAGCGAAAAGAACAATACCCGCACTTCGCTGGCCCGAAGATCGCGCAGCAGCTGTCGCCAGGCCAGCCCCAGCAGGCGCGCCGCCGGCATGCCCTTCATCCGGCCTCCAAGGGGCTGACCAACTGGCCCGCATCCAGGCGGATATGGCGGTGGCAACGGCGAGCCAGCCGCTCGTCATGGGTCACCAGGATCAAGGTGGTGCCGCGCTCCTGATTCAGTTCGAACAGCAGGTCGCTGATGCGCTCGCCGGTATGGCTGTCGAGGTTGCCCGTCGGTTCGTCGGCAAACAGTACGGCGGGCTGAGCAGCAAAAGCACGGGCAAGAGCCACCCGCTGTTGCTCACCGCCCGACAGTTGCCGCGGCGTATGGGTAAGCCGTTGCCCTAACCCTACGCGTTCGAGCAAGGTGCGCGCGTGATCGCGCGCGTCTGCGCGACCATGCAGTTCCAACGGCAACATCACGTTTTCCAGCGCATTGAGGCTGTCGAGCAGCTGGAACGACTGGAACACAAAGCCCACGTGCTCGGCCCGGATGCGGGCCCGCTGGTCCTCATCGAGCACGCCTAGGTCGTGCCCGGCGAGCGTCACCGAACCTTGGCTGGGCTGATCGAGCCCGGCCAGCAGCCCAAGCAGGGTCGATTTGCCTGAACCTGAGGCGCCGACGATGGCAAGGCTGTCCCCTGCGGCCAGCGCCAGCGACATGGGGTGCAGGATGGTGAGTTCACCTTCCGCGCTGGTGACCACTTTGCTAAGGTGCTGCGCAACGAGCATGCTGGGGCCCATGGAGAATCCGATGCGAATGTGGTTGATGAGTGCCGGTCTGGCCCTGTATTGCCTGGCCCAGAGCGCGACTGCGGGAACGGTGCTGATTGTCGGTGATAGTATCAGCGCAGGTTTTGGCCTGGATACCCGCGAAGGTTGGGCATCCTTGTTGCAGACCCGCCTGCGTCAGGAAGGTTTCGACGACAAGGTGGTCAACGCCTCGATCAGTGGCGACACCAGTGCCGGCGGGCAAGCGCGGCTGCCAGCGTTGCTGGCGGCGCACACGCCCGAGGTGGTGGTGCTGGAGTTGGGGGGCAACGATGGGTTGCGCGGCCAGCCGCCAGCGCAACTGCGACAGAACCTTGCCGCGATGATCGATCAGTCGCGCCAGGCAGGTGCCAAGGTCTTGCTGCTGGGCATGCAGTTGCCTCCCAACTATGGCGTCCGCTATACCACTGCTTTCGCCGAGGTGTACAAGGAGTTGGCCAAGGACAAGCAGGTAGCACTGGTGCCGTTTTTCCTGGAAGGGGTTGGCGGCGTTCCTGAGTTGATGCAGGCAGACGGCATCCATCCTGCCCAGGGCGCCCAGCAGCGGCTGCTGGAAAACGCCTGGCCGGCGCTCAAACCCTTGCTCTGACGCTTTAAACGGGGGCGGGTTTGGGCTAATGTTGCGCCCCCCGTTCCGAGTACCCCCGATGCCGCGCCCTGCCTGGTCCCTTTTCGCCTACCAATTGATCGAGCCCGACGAACAGCTTGACCTGTTCGCCTGCCAGGAAAGTCGCGTTCACCTGGTCGCGCGGCAGCTCGAACTCGGCGTGCCGGTGGACAGAACATTGTGCGGGGGGCTGTTGCCTGCGCACCCTCGCTGGTCCGGCGTGCCACGCACCATCTATCGCGATACCCGGCTGTGCGAGCTGTGCCGCGCCATTCTCGATGCGCAGCGGCGAGGCATGCGACCGGTCTGGCCACAATTGCAGGCGGTCTGAGGCGCGCACCTTTCATCATCTGTAACCGCGTCCGGCTCAGGATGCCTCCCGCTGTCTGGGGTGGGGGTGTACAATCATGCCTTTCGTCCCACCTCCCAAAGGATTTACCGGATGTCGCCGCGCTTTCCCGCCGTCACTCGTAGCCTGTCCCTGGCCGCCTTGCTGGTAGCGGGGCCCGCTGTCGCACTGGAGTTGCCACTGCCGCCACCTGGGGACGACATCGTCGGTCAGGTGCATGTGATCAAGGCCAAGTACGAAGATACATTCGCCGATATCGGTACGGCCAATGACCTGGGCTATCTGGAGATGATCGCCGCCAACCCGGGTGTCGATCCCTGGCTGCCTGGCGCAGGCACCGAAATCATCTTGCCCACGCGCTACATCCTGCCACCGGGTCCTCGTGAAGGTATCGTCATCAACCTTGCCGAGTACCGCTTGTATTACTACCCCAAAGGCGAGAATGTGGTGCACACCTTCCCGTTGGGGATCGGTCGCGAAGGCTGGGGCTCGCCGATTGCCAATACCAAGATCATCGCCAAGACGCCAAACCCTACCTGGACGCCGCCGGCGTCGATCCGGGCCGAGCATGCAGCCGATGGCGACATCTTGCCTGCCGTGGTTCCAGCAGGCCCGGACAACCCGCTTGGGCCCTTCAAGTTCACCCTGGGTGTACCGGGTTACTTGATCCATGGCTCAAACAAGAAATTCGGGATCGGCATGCGTACCAGCCATGGCTGCTTCCGCATGCTCAACAACAACGTACTGGAACTGTCGGGCATGGTGCCGGTGGGCACTCCTGTTCGCATCATCAACGAACCGTACAAGTTCGGGTTGAGCGGGGGCAAGGTATACCTCGAAGCCCACACGCCGCTGGATGATCAGGGCAATCCGTCGGTGGTCGACAAGCATACGGCGGTCATCAACGCGTTGCTCAAGCGTGAAGACCTGGCCAATAACCTGCGCATGAACTGGGACATGGTCCGCGACGTCGTGGCTGCCGAAGATGGCATGCCGGTGGAGATTGCCGTGCCCGTCGACAATCAGAGCGCTACGCCCATGGTCTCGACGCTTCCCGAGGAGATACAGTAACCCTCTCTGCGAACTGCGTTGACGGCAACGTAGTGCGCAATCGCGCCTCGGTGTCAAAAAATCGCAAAAAAAAGCCGACCCCAAAGGGGTCGGCTTCATAACAGCCCCAAGGGACTATTATTTGCGGCTGGCTTTGTCCAGCATGCGCAGTGCGCGCTCATTGGCTTCGTCAGCGGTCTGCTGAGCTTTCTGAGCGGCTGCCAGTGCGTCGTCAGCCTTGCGGTAGGCTTCATCGGCACGAGCTTGTGCGCGGGCTGCTGCGTCTTCAGTTGCAGTCAGGCGAGCTTCGGTTTCTTTGGAGACGCTGCTGCAACCGGTAGCCAGAACTGCGGCCAGAGCCAGAGCAGAGAATTTCAGAACGTTGTTCATCGTGTTCCCCTTCAAGGACTTTCTATTAATGAGCCATCTCTCAGAAAAGAGAAACTGGCCGGCGTACATAGTACCCATTACTTGTAGTAAGTAAACTGACTGAACGCAAGAACTGCAAAAAAAAAACAGTGCGCAGTTTCTGCGCCAGCCGAGGGGCGCGGCTCATCGCCCCGAGCCAGCAGGGTAACTCTGCACTAACGGCAACTTTCATGTTGAACTAAGGGTGACTTCTACTGTCTTTGCGCGTCTTAGTCCTACATGATTTGCCGGCACTGTCAATGTCACACTTAACAGCGTAAGCCGTTAATGGCTGGCTTTCATCCGAGCGCTTTACTTGAGTAATCCTTCGGTAAGCGCCTAGTATGTGGGTCTACAGAAAACCCGAACGAACGCAGACGTCCAGCGGTCCAACGCGCAATAGACGATGCATGTGCCAAGTGTGCCGGGTATTGACCATCGGTTAGGCTATGGGTCTGCCAAAAAGGCCCGCGAGGAGTAGTGATGAGCGAAGCGCTGACCATCCACCATGACCAGGCGGGTCATCAGTTCGAGACCAATGTGGACGGTCATCGTGCCTATCTGACCTACATGGACTTGGGTAAGCAGACGCTGGACATCTACCGCACCTTCGTACCCAACGCCTTGCGCGGGCGTGGGATCGCAGCTGCCCTTACCGAGCGCGCGCTGCAATATGCCGAGCAGATGGGCTACACGGTGATACCGTCCTGCTCGTACGTGGAGCGTTACATGGAGCGTCAGCAGCGTCACGCCAGCAAGGTGTGATCGCTGCTTTGAACATTAGGGCCTGAACGGCCCCCAAAGGTCTCAGGCGCGATTGCGCTGAGGGAGGACGTCCTTCAACTTCGCGCGCATGCTGCGCAGCGTCTTCTCGGTCGCCGACCAGTCGATGCAGGCGTCCGTCACCGAAACGCCATACTGCAGCTGGGACAAGTCCTTGGGAATGGATTGGCAGCCCCAGTTCAGGTGGCTCTCGACCATCAACCCGATAATCGATTGGTTGCCCTCCAGAATCTGGTTCGCCACGTTTTCCATCACCAGCGGTTGCAAGGCCGGGTCCTTGTTGGAGTTGGCATGGCTGCAATCGACCATGATGTTGGCCTTGATCTTGGCCTTGGCCAGGTCTTGTTCGCACAGGGCGACGCTGACCGAGTCGTAGTTGGGTTTGCCATTACCGCCGCGAAGCACGACATGCCCGTAGGGGTTACCCTTGGTGGTCACGATGGAGACGCCACCTTCCTGGTTGATCCCCAGGAACCGGTGCGGCTTGGACACCGACTGCAGGGCGTTGATAGCGACGGTCAAGCCGCCGTCGGTACCGTTCTTGAAGCCGACGGCCGACGACAGGCCAGAGGCCATTTCGCGGTGGGTCTGCGACTCGGTGGTACGGGCACCGATGGCTGACCAGCTGATCAGATCCTGCAGGTATTGCGGGGAAATCGGATCCAGTGCCTCAGTGGCCGTGGGCAAGCCCATTTCGGCGAGGTCCAGCAGCAGCTTGCGACCGATATGCAAACCATCCTGGATCTTGAAGGAGTCGTCCAGATATGGGTCGTTGATCAGGCCCTTCCAGCCCACGGTGGTACGCGGTTTTTCAAAATATACCCGCATGACCAGGTACAGCGTGTCGGACACTTCTTCGGCCAGGGCCTTCAGGCGCGCTGCGTATTCATGCGCGGCCTTGATGTCGTGGATGGAGCAGGGGCCGACCACGACGAACAGGCGGTGATCCTTGCCATCGAGAATATTGCGCACCACGTCTCGGCCAGCAGTCACGGTCTGCAGGGCCTGGGCGCTAAGGGGGATTTCCTTCTTGAGCTGGTCGGGGGTGATCAGCGTCTCGTTGGATGCAACGTTCAAGTCATCGATCGGTAAATCAGCCATCGTGTTACTCGTCAGGTCACGGGTGCCGGCCGCCAGCTATCCCCGTGCGGCCCAGCAGCAAGAATAATCGCAGCGGGGAGCCGAACCTTAGCGCGTTAGCGTTTGCGCCACAATGGGCATTGCCCCGTGCAGGCGGGGTTTTTCCCGGTAGCAGGGGTCGACGGCGAGCATCGATCTGCGCGAAGGTGCCCAACCGGTGTAATAAGCAGGCTGACATGAGAAGGAGAACCGCATGCACGCGCGCAACCCCCGGATTGGCATCATCGGCAGCGGTGCCATAGGCGGCTTTTACGGGCTGCTGCTGGCAAAGGCCGGCTTCGATGTGCACTTTTTGCTCAGAAGCGAGTATGAAGCGGTCAGTCATCACGGGCTGACCGTCCAGAGCGCTGTCCATGGTCGGCTGCACGCCAAAGTAAATTGCTACGCCGACGCCGCGCAAATGCCACCCTGCGATTGGCTATTGATAGGCGCCAAAGCCACCGGCAACCCGCAACTGGCGCCATTGATCGTGCAGGCCGGTGCACCGGATGCGAAAGTGGTGCTACTGCAGAACGGACTGGATGTCGAAGCGCAACTGCGCCCGTTACTGCGGGCTGATATGCACCTGCTTGGCGGGTTGTGCTTCGTCTGCGCCGACCGCCAGACACCCGGAGTGATTCGCCATCAGGCGTTGGGTACCGTGAACGTGGGTTATCACAGTGGTCCTGGTGACGATGGCGGGCGCCGCCTGGTGGAGCAGGGGGTTTCATTGTTCCAGGCTGCGGGGGTGAGTTCTGTGGGCATGCCTGATCTGGCTGGCGCCCGGTGGCAAAAGTTGGTGTGGAACGTGCCTTTTAACGGCCTGTCAGTGTTGCTCGGCGCCAGCACTGCCCAGCTGCTGGGCGACAGCCATGCCCGCACGCTGGTGCAAGCCTTGATGGAGGAGGTGATGGTGGGCGCTGTCGCTTGTGGTCATGCCATGCCCGCAGGCTATGCTCAGCAACTGCTGAGCATGACCGAGCGCATGCCTGATTACTGGCCCAGCATGTACCACGACCACGTTCATCATCGACCTCTAGAGACAGAGGCCATCTATGCAGCGCCTCTGGCCCGCGCCCAGTCCGCGGGTTGCCATTTGCCCCGCATGGAGATGTTGTACCAGTCGCTGAGGTTCCTCGGTAAAAACAGTGAAGGGGCCATGCTCTAGGCGCAGTCATGCGCCGGGCTGGGCAAGCGAGGCGCCGATGCGCTGCTAAGCTCAAGTTTGCCCTGCCGCCATGGCAGTCGAGGAGGTCGAATGATCCGCTCTCTGCTGTACGCCACAGACCTCGGCGTCTATGCGCCATTCGTGATGCAGCATGCGCTTGCGTTGGCGCGCACATTCGGTGCCGAGTTGTACGTCATTCATGCGGTCGAACCGATGGGCCAGTTTGCCGAATCCCTCCTGCAAAGTTACCTGGACGAACACACCCTGGACCAGCTGCACAGCCAGGGTGTGGGTACGGTAATGGCCAACATCGAGCAGCGTGTACTGGAAAATTTTCGTGAGGAGCTGGGGGAGCAAGCCGATCTGGCGGTGCTCAAGGCGGTGCGCGTGCGCCAGGGCGACCCTGCGCAAGTCATCCTGGATCAGGCCCAGCGCCTGAGCGTCGACCTGCTTGTCTTCGGCAGTCACAGCGCCGGGGCGGGCGTGGACGTGCCCTTGGGTAGGACGGCGGTCAGATTGCTCCAGCTCTCGCCTGTACCGGTCTATATGGTCCCCTTGGCACAGCATCTAGGTCGTAGGAAAGGCTGAATCACGCTGTGGGAATATTCCGGGCGGTGTAACAAAATAGTTCTAGATTTATTACGATTACCACTAATATAGTTATATATCGTCGCTGCCCGCTGCCCGCTGCCCGCTGCCCGCTGCCCGCTGCCGCTGACCCACGCTGAACTGAGGGAACCTTATGAAGCTTCAACAACTGCGCTACATCTGGGAAGTAGCGCACCATGACCTCAACGTCTCTGCGACAGCACAAAGCCTGTATACCTCGCAGCCGGGGATCAGCAAGCAGATCCGACTGCTCGAAGACGAGTTGGGCGTCGAGGTATTTGCGCGTAGCGGCAAGCACCTGACGCGTGTGACCCCAGCAGGGGAGCGCATCATCAACACCGCTGGCGAAATCCTGCGCAAGGTCGAGAGCATCAAGCAGATCGCCCAGGAGTTTTCCAACGAGAAAAAGGGCACGCTCTCCATCGCCACCACCCACACCCAGGCTCGCTACGCTTTGCCTCCGGTGATCAGTGGCTTCATCAAGCAGTACCCGGAAGTGTCCTTGCACATGCATCAGGGCTCCCCGATGCAGATCGCCGAGATGGCCGCAGACGGTACGGTGGATTTCGCCATCGCCACAGAAGCGCTCGAGCTGTTCGGCGACCTGATCATGATGCCGTGCTACAAGTGGAACCGTTGCGTGGTGGTTCCGCAGGGCCATCCATTGGCCAAGCTTCCCAAGCTGACCCTCGAAGCGGTGGCCGAATATCCCATCGTTACCTATGTGTTCGGCTTTACTGGGCGCTCCAAGCTGGACGAAGCTTTCAGCAACCGCGGCCTGACGCCCAAGGTGGTGTTCACGGCGGCGGACGCGGACGTGATCAAGACGTACGTCCGCCTCGGTTTGGGCGTGGGCATCGTTGCAGGCATGGCAGTTGACGCCAAGCTGGACGGTGACCTGGTAGCCCTGGACGCCAGCGAACTGTTCGAAGCCAGCATCACCAAGATCGGCTTCCGGCGTGGCACTTTCCTGCGCGGGTTCATGTGCGACTTCATCGAGAAGTTTGCGCCGCACCTGACCCGTGAAGTGATGGCCAAGGCCATCCAGTGTCACAACAAGCAGGAGCTGGAGGCATTGTTCGAAGGTGTCGAGTTACCGGTGCACTGATCCTCGGACGCAAGGGCCGCCACGCGGCCCTTTTCAAAGGTATCGCCCGCGTTTCAGGCCTTGGTGATCAGGTTGCCGGCGTGCAGGCCGCATTCCTTCTGGGTCGACTCTTCCCACCACCAGCGGCCTTCGCGCTCGTGCTGATTAGGTAGCACAGGGCGCGTGCAGGGCTCGCAACCGATGCTGATGAAACCGCGCTCATGCAGGCTGTTGTAGGGCAGCTCGAGCATGCGGATGTAGCCCCAGACTTCTTCGCTGCTCATCTGAGCCAGAGGGTTGAACTTGTAGAGCGTGCGCTCCGGGGTGGAGAAGCCGGTGTCGATCTCCAGGGCTGCGACCTGGCTACGCGTGCCGGGGCTCTGGTCGCGGCGCTGCCCCGTGGCCCAGGCACTGACGGTCGCAAGCTTGCGGCGCAGGGGCTCGATCTTGCGGATGCCGCAGCACTCGCCGTGGCCGTCACGGTAGAAGCTGAACAGGCCTTTGTCTTTGACGAACGGGTCGAGCTTGCTGCGATCGGGGCTGAGGATTTCGATGGGCAGGTTGTACTGCTCGCGCACCTGATCGATGAAGCGATAGGTCTCCGGATGCAAGCGCCCGGTGTCGAGGCTGAATACTTTGACCTGTTTGTTAAGCTTCCAGGCCATGTCCACCAGTACCACATCTTCGGCACCGCTGAAGGAGATCCACAGATCGTCGCCGAAGTGCTCGAAGGCAAGCTTGAGAATGTCCTGTGGGGATTTGTCCGCGTAAGCCGCTGCCAGGGCAGCGACGTCGAAAGGTTGGCTCATCAGGCGGTTTCCATCTTGGCTGTGGCGCTGGGCGCTCGTAGTGAGGCAATGGTAACAAAAAACCCATCCTGGTTGCGGGGCACGCCAAGCTGCGTTCAGCGGTTCACGGGTAAGCCAGCTTTCAAAGCCCCTGCAAGGTCTGCATCAGCACCCGCACTTTGGCAATTGACTCCTCGTACTCGGCCTGCCATTCGGAGTCGGCCACCACGGCGCCACCGCCCCAGCAACTGACCTGGCCGTCCTTGATCAACAGGCTGCGGATGGCGATGGAACTGTCCATCTCGCCGCGTACATCGACATACAGCAGCGATCCGCAGTAAAGCGCTCGGCGAGTGGGTTCAAGCTCATCGATGATCTGCATCGCGCGGATCTTGGGCGCGCCGGTGATCGAGCCGCCAGGAAAGCTGTCGCCGATCAGATCCAGTGCGTCCCTGCCAGCCGCCAGCGTGCCTGTCACGCTGCTGACCAGATGGTGCACGTTGGGGTAGGTTTCCAGGCTGAACAGCTCAGGCACTTTGACGGAGCCAATCTCGCACGTGCGGCCCAAGTCATTGCGCAACAAGTCCACGATCATCAGGTTTTCCGACCGGTCCTTGGGGCTTTGCTGCAGTTGCTCGGCATTGCGCGCATCCTCGGCCGCATCGTGACCCCGCGCACGGGTGCCCTTGATCGGACGGGTTTCCACATGACCCTTGCTGACCCGAATGAACCGCTCGGGCGAGAAGCTCAACAAGGCGCTGCCGTCTGCCAATTGCTGGAACCCGGAGAAGGGCGTTGGGCATGCCTGGCGAAGGGCTTGATAAGCTCGCCAGGGATCGCCCTGGCAAGCAGCGCGAAACCGTTGGGTCAGGTTGATCTGGTAGCAGTCACCTGCCTGGATGTAGCGTTGAACCTGCTCGAAGGCTGCATGGTACTGCTTGGGCGCAAGGTCACCAGCCATTGGGGCGAGCAGCTTGAAAGCCCCGCTGGCCCGAGGTTCACACCCCTCGAACAGGCGCACCAGTCGCTCACGCTCTTCACGGCCCAGGCTTGGGTGAAACACCAGTTGGCTGGTACGGGTGGCGTGGTCGGTAACCAACGCCCATGCGTACACGCCCAGTTGGGCATCCGGCAGGCCGAGGTCGTCCACCGCCTGGGTCGGCAAGTGTTCCAGCCGACGACCAAAATCGTAGCTCAGGTAACCGATCAACCCACCGGCAAACGGCAGCTCGCTCTCTGGCGGTAGATGTGCAGCGCCCAAGCGAGCCAGCGCAGCGCGCAACCGCTGCAGGAAGACGCGCCCTGTTTCGTCCGCCAGCACCTGCAACTGCTGTACTGGCCACGCGCTCAGCAGGTCGAAGCGGCCGCGTTCAGCGCCGGGGCGAGCGCTGTCGAGCAAAATGGCGCCTGGAGCATCACGCAAGCAGGAAAAGTAGGTAGCCGGGTCAGGCTGGTAGGGCAGGGCGTACAACGTGCAGGTCGGCATCAGTAGGGACGGCGATTAAAAGCGAGGACGGCGATTGTAGTCCGGTGCAGGCATTGCGCCTAGCGTCAGGGCGACATTCGCCATCTTCATCTGGCCGGGGCTGGTGGCCAACCCCGCTCCTTAGTGACCGGGCCTGTGGCCGAACAGGCCTTGGGCAACGCGCACGCGTTGCTCGGCATCTTCGGTGACACCCTCTTTGGCCAGTGCCTCAAGATGCGCCTCGATCGCATGGGTGCGTTGCGTCAGGCCGCAATCGTTGGCGATCTGGATATTCAGCCCTGGGCGAGCGTTGAGCTCGAGGATCAGTGGGCCTTTTTCCTGGTCCAGCACCATGTCCACGCCAATGTAGCCCAGGCCGCACAGCTCATAGCAGCCGGCGGCCAGCTTCATGAACCCGTCCCAGGTCGGCAGCTGCACGCCGTCCACTGCGTTGGTGGTATCGGGATGCTTGCTGATGATGTTGTTCAGCCAAGTGCCACGCAGCGTCACGCCTGTGGCCAAATCCACGCCCACACCGATGGCGCCTTGGTGTAGGTTGGCCTTGCCGCCGGACTGGCGGGTGGGCAGGCGCAGCATGGCCATGACCGGGTAGCCCATCAGGACGATGATGCGGATGTCCGGTACGCCTTCATAACTGATGCTCTTGAAGATCTGGTCCGGGGTGACGCGGTACTCGATCAGGGCGCGGTCGCGATGGCCGCCGAGCGAGTACAGCCCGGTGAGGATGCTGGAAATCTGGTGCTCGATTTCCTCATGGCTGATGATCTTGCCGGACACCGTCCGGTAACGGTCTTCGAAACGGTCGGCGATGACCATGATGCCATCACCCCCGGCGCCCTGAGCCGGCTTGATCACGAAGTCGCTGCGCCCGCCGATGATCTCGTCAAGCTTCTCGATCTGCTTTTCCGTCTCGATGACGCCGTACATTTCCGGCACATGGATGCCGGCTGCCAGGGCGCGCTCCTTGGTGATGATCTTGTCGTCGACGATCGGGTACAGGTGGCGCTTGTTGTACTTGAGTACATAGTCTGCATTGCGCCGATTGATACCCATGATGCCCCGGGCCTCCAGGGCTTTCCACGTCTTGATCAGGCCGAACATCAGGCGTCCGCCTTCTTCAGGAATGCCTTGAAGCGGACCAGCTCGGTCAGGCGGTAGCCGCGATAGCGACCCATTGCCAGCATGAAGCCCACCAGAATCAACAGCACGGCCGGGAAGGTGAACACGAAGTAGACCAGCTCCGGTACCATCATCAGCAGGTGCGCGAGAGAGGCGGCGAACAAGGTGCCGATGGCCACTTTCATGGCATGACCGCCGCCGCGTTCTTCCCAGGTGATCGACAGGCGTTCGATGGTCATGGTCAGGATCACCATCGGGAACAGCGCGACCGACAAGCCGCGCTCAAGGCCCAGTTTGTGGCTGAACAGGCTGATGGCGGCAATCAATACCACGACGAATGTCAGCACCACCGAAAGGCGGGGCAGCATCTGCAGCTTCAGGTGCTCGAGGTAGGAGCGCAGCGATAGCCCCAGCGCGGTGATGACGGTGAACAGCACGATCCCGAAGCCCAGCTGTGTTTCGCGGAAGGCCAGGGCGATCAGGACCGGTGTGAAGGTACCCAGGGTCTGGATGCCGATCAGGTTGCGCAGCACCAGAATCACCAGCACGCCGATGGGAATCATGACCATGATCATGAAGGTCTGCTGGGTCTGCAGCGGCAGCCCATACAGGGAGTATTCGAGGAAGTCGGCGTCGGTGTTCTCGTCTGTCAGCTTGGCCAGGCGGATGGCGTTCATCTCGCTGTTGTTCATGCTGAAGGTGACGTTGGCCCGCTTGCCGCCATCGACCGTGATCAGGTTGTCATCCCCGGTCCACCACAATAGCCGATCGTTGGGCAGGCCTTGCTCACCGGTCTCGGGGTTGAAATACAGCCAGTCGTTGCCGTTGAAGCTGCGCAGCCACAGTTCCGGGGTTTGCGGGGTGTCGGCCACCAGGCGGATCGTGTGCACCTTCTCCATCGGCACGTGGGCAATGGACAGCAGCAGGTCAATGACCTGCGCCTTCTTCATCGGTGAGGTATCGCCTGCCAGCAGCAGCTTGACGTTGTCGTCGTTGAGGTTGTTGACGCGCTTGATGGTTTCGCTGACGAACGTCTCGACATCGGCCGAATGCTGACGAATCGGTGCCATCAAGGCTTCGGCGGCGATCTTCTCGGGGCCTTCTACTGCGAGGCTGTCGCGGAAGGTCGGGCCCTTGACCTTGGCTTTCTCGGTGCTATAGCGCTTGGTCAGCACCAGCCGGTAGTAAAGGGTCTGGTTGCCGCTGGCGCGCCGCGCGGACCAGGTGACCTTGCGGTTGCCGTCGGCGCGGTTGACGCTCACACCATAGTTGTTGGAAATGAAGCTTTCGTTGAGGCTCACGTAATCCCGATTCAGGGGCGGCACGAACATCTGGACCTTTACCGGGTCCTTGGTGCTGGCCACAAATTCGATCTTGGCATCGATGTTCCACAGATCGTCCGTTTCATCCTCGGTCACCGGGATGCCGAGTACGAAGATCTGATAAGCCGTGACCGCTACGCCCAGCAACACCAGGACGGTGATCAGGACTTTCAGATGGAGGGTAAGAGAGCGCATCGGAATTACTCTGCTTTGGGAGCGTCGGTGGCACAGGCAGGTTTGCCGGCCGCATATTTAAGGCTTGGGTCGACCAGGGCGTCGAAATGCTTCAAAGCCTCCGAGCCGATCAACAGTGGGAACTGGAAAGCGCTGCGATCGGTGAGGTTGACTTCGATGGTGCGCCTGGCCTGGCCCATGCAGATGTCCAGCTCGATGACGGGGCGTGCGGTGTAGGCCTTGCCCGATTCGGCGTCGTAGTCGCCCGCCCTGCGCTTGATCTTGCTCACGCGCGCCAGCGGGCGTTCGATGGGGTGGGAATGGGCAGCATCGATGGCCAGGTAGAAGCGCACCCAGCTTTCGCCATTGCGCTTGAAACGCTTGATGTCGCGGGCGCTGAGCGAGGCTGTCTTGGCCCCGGTGTCGAGCTTGGCCGCCACTTCGAGGTCGAGGTCGCCCAGGCGAGCATATTCGTTCAGACCGTACACGGTCTTGCCGGCTGCCTGGCTCAGGGCCGGCAACAGGAGGAGGCTAATCAGCAAAGCAAAGGGTGTCAGTTTCATAGTCCTGGCGCGGTATTGTGCAAAGTTCGGGGTAAGGCGACTGGCAACGGCTGCACAAGCTTCCTCGTTGATCTGCCGGCACCATGCGGGCGGGGCAGACGGGCTATCCATACTCCATCGAAGGCGCGGCATTCTATCACGCCGACGTATTGACGCCAGCGGTGCGCGATCTGACAGTTGGATCAGAGGGTAGTTTCTTGTTGAGTGCATTGTTGACAATGTTGTCTAGGGCTTTGACTATTACGAGACCTGGCGTTAGATTTAACGCCAAGTTTTGTAAAAGGTGTCAACAATATGCAGGCGCTCTCAACGGGTAACCCGACTGGCAACGAGGAATCGGAAACCCTGTCCGAGCATGTCTTCAGGCGGATTCAGGCGGCCATTGTACGGGGGGACATAGCCCCGGGGAGCAAGATTTCCGAGCCGGAGCTTGCCCGCACCTATGGCATCAGCCGAGGCCCGCTGCGTGAAGCCATTCACCGCCTCGAGGGCCAGCGCCTGCTGGTTCGTGTGCCCCATGTGGGCGCACGGGTGGTTTCACTGAGTCACGCCGAACTCATCGAGCTCTATGAAATCCGCGAGTCGCTCGAAGGCATGGCCTGCCGCCTGGCGGCCCAGCGCATGGGCCGAGCCGACATCGACGAGCTGCGCCAGGTGCTGGAAACCCATGAGCGCGATGCTGCCTTCCAGGCGGGCGTGGGCTACTACCAGCAGGAAGGTGACTACGATTTTCACTATCGCATCATCCAGGGCAGCGGCAACCAGACCTTGGTCAAGATGCTCTGTGGAGAGCTGTACCAACTGGTGCGCATGTACCGTATCCAGTTCTCGGCCACACCCAATCGGCCGCGTCAGGCCTTCGCCGAGCACCACCGCATCCTGGACGCCATCGCCGAGGGTGACGGCGAGTTGGCCGAGCTGTTGATGCGTCGTCACATCGCTGCGTCCAAACGCAACATCGAGCGCCATTACCAAGGCGACCACACCCACAGCACACGAGGTGAACAATGACCGTCCAGAGTACCCCAGGCCAACGTTTTCGCGACGCAGTGGCCGCCGAGCGCCCGCTGCAAGTGGTCGGCACCATCAATGCCAACCACGCCTTGCTGGCCAAGCGTGCCGGTTTCAAGGCCATCTACCTGTCCGGCGGCGGTGTGGCAGCAGGCTCCCTGGGTTTACCTGACCTGGGCATCAGTGGCCTGGACGACGTGCTGACCGATGTCAGGCGCATCACTGATGTGTGCGACCTGCCACTGCTGGTGGACGTGGACACCGGGTTCGGTGCCTCGGCCTTCAACGTTGCCCGCACCGTGCGCGCCATGAGCAAGTTCGGCGCCGCGGCCATTCATATCGAGGATCAGGTGGGCGCCAAGCGTTGTGGCCACCGTCCGAACAAGGAAATCGTCACCCAGCAGGAGATGGTCGATCGCATCAAGGCGGCGGTCGATGCCCGCCTTGATGACAGCTTCGTGATCATGGCCCGTACCGATGCGCTGGCGGTCGAGGGGCTCAATGCGGCGCTGGATCGGGCGGCCGCCTGTGTCGAGGCCGGCGCGGACATGATCTTCCCCGAAGCCATCACCGAACTTGCGATGTACAAGACGTTCGCCGACCGGGTCAAGGCCCCCATCCTGGCTAACATCACCGAGTTCGGTGCCACGCCTTTGTACACCACCGAAGAGCTGGGCTCGGTCGATGTGTCGCTGGTGCTGTATCCACTGTCGGCGTTCCGCGCCATGAACAAGGCTGCCGAGAACGTCTACGCCGCCCTGCGCCGTGATGGCACGCAGAAGAACGTGATCGATACCATGCAGACACGCATGGAGCTTTACGACGCCATTGGCTATCACGCTTTCGAGCAAAGTCTCGATGCATTGTTTGCCCAGAAAAAAGGCTGACCTGCCCACTGCGCGCGCTGCAGCGCCCTGGTTCAGGGGTAGATAAGGATTAGCCAGCCTGCATTCCATAACAAGTTCAAGAAAGGAGAAGCACCATGGCCGAAGCAAAAGTACTCAGCGGCGCAGGCCTACGCGGTCAGGTTGCCGGTCAGACGGCCCTGTCGACGGTAGGTCAGGCCGGCGCAGGGCTGACCTATCGCGGGTATGACGTCCGCGACCTGGCTGCCCACGCCGAATTCGAGGAGGTGGCTTACCTGTTGTTGTATGGCGAGCTGCCCTGCCAGGCCGAGCTTGCCGACTACAAGCACAAGCTCAAGGGCCTGCGCGACCTGCCCCAGGCGTTGAAAGAAGTACTGGAGCGCATCCCGCGCGACGCTCACCCGATGGACGTGATGCGCACGGGCTGCTCCGTGCTCGGAACCCTGGAGCCCGAGCTCACCTTCGATGCCCAGCGCGACAAGACCGACCGGCTCCTGGCCGTCTTCCCAGCGATCATGTGTTACTGGTACCGCTTCAGCCATCACGGCGTGCGCATCGACTGTGTCAGTGACCAGGACACCTTGGGCGGCCACTACCTGCAGTTACTCCATGGCAAGCAGCCCAGTGAGCTGCATGTGAAGGTGATGAACGTATCGCTCATTCTCTATGCCGAGCACGAGTTCAACGCCTCCACCTTCACCGCCCGCGTGTGCGCCTCGACCTTGTCCGACCTGTACTCCTGCGTCACCGCCGCCATCGGTTCGCTGCGCGGCCCGCTGCACGGCGGCGCCAACGAGGCGGCCATGGAGCTGATCGAGCGCTTCCAGAGCCCGCAACAAGCGACGACCGAGTTGCTGCACATGCTCGAGCGCAAAGACAAGATCATGGGCTTTGGCCATGCCATCTACAAAGAGTCCGACCCGCGTAACGAGGTGATCAAAGGGTGGTCCAAGCGCCTTGCCGATGAGGTGGGCGACACGGTGCTGTACCCGGTGTCCGAAGCCATCGACAAGACCATGTGGGAGCAAAAGCGCTTATTCCCCAACGCCGATTTCTACCATGCCTCGGCGTATCACTTCATGGGCATACCGACCAAGCTGTTCACCCCGATCTTCGTCTGCTCGCGGCTTACCGGCTGGGCAGCGCACGTGTTCGAGCAGCGTGAGAACAACCGCATCATCCGTCCGAGTGCCGAATACATCGGCGTCGAACAGCGTCAGTTCGTGCCGATCGAGCAGCGCTGATGGTCGCCCACCCCGCGCAGACTTTGTTGGCCTCGCGGGGTGGCCCAGCATGTCTGCCCGCACGCGCACCCTTGAACGCCATCCGTGACCGAGCCTGATAACGATATGAATACTGCCTACCGCAAAGCCTTGCCAGGCACTGACCTGGATTACTTCGACGCCCGCGCTGCCGTCGAGGCCATCAAGCCCGGCGCCTATCAGGGCTTGCCCTACACCTCGCGTGTGCTGGCCGAGAACCTGGTGCGCCGCTGCAGCCCTGGCACGCTCCAGGCGTCGTTGGCCCAGCTGATAGAGCGCAAGCGCGACCTCGATTTCCCCTGGTATCCGGCCCGGGTCGTCTGCCATGACATCCTGGGTCAGACCGCGCTGGTCGACCTGGCCGGCTTGCGCGATGCCATCGCCGACAAGGGCGGTGACCCTGCCCAGGTCAACCCGGTGGTGCCAGTGCAGCTAATCGTCGATCACTCACTGGCCGTCGAGTGTGGCGGCTATGACCCCCAGGCGTTCGAACGCAACAGGGCCATCGAGGATCGCCGCAACGAAGACCGTTTCCATTTCATCAATTGGACCAAGAAAGCGTTCAAGAACGTCGATGTCATCCCGCCTGGCAACGGCATCATGCACCAGATCAACCTGGAGAAGATGTCGCCCGTGGTACACAGCGATGACGGCGTGGCCTACCCGGACACCTGTGTCGGCACCGACAGCCACACCCCGCATGTGGACGCCTTGGGCGTCATCGCCATCGGCGTGGGCGGGCTTGAGGCCGAGAACGTCATGCTCGGGCGCGCCTCCTGGATGCGCCTGCCGGAAATCGTCGGCGTCCAGCTCACTGGTAAACTGGCGCCCAACTTGACGGCAACCGACCTGGTATTGGCCCTGACCGAATTTTTGCGCAAGCAGAAGGTGGTCGGCGCCTACCTGGAATTCCATGGGGAAGGCGCCCGTGCCCTGACGCTCGGCGACCGCGCCACCATCTCCAACATGGCCCCTGAATATGGCGCCACCGCGGCCATGTTCGCCATCGATCAGCAAACCATCGACTACCTGCGCCTGACAGGCCGCGAGGAACAGCAGGTCGCACTGGTAGAGACCTACGCCAAGACCGCGGGTCTGTGGGCTGACAGCTTTACCGAGGTGGTCTACGAGCGCACGCTGGACTTCGATCTGGCCAGCGTGGTGCGCACCATGGCGGGCCCCTCAAACCCCCATGCCCGGGTGGCCACCAGCGAGCTGGCCGCCAAGGGGATCGCAGGTGCCTGGGAGCAGGTACCCGGTCAGATGCCGGACGGGGCGGTGATCATTGCAGCCATCACCAGTTGCACCAACACCAGCAACCCGCGCAACGTGATCGCTGCCGGGTTGCTGGCGCGCAATGCCAATAGGCTGGGGCTGACGCGCAAGCCTTGGGTCAAGTCATCCCTCGCCCCTGGATCCAGGGCAGTGCAGCTGTACCTGGAAGAGGCGGGCCTGGAGGCGGAGCTCCAAGCGTTGGGCTTCGGCATCGTCGCCTTCGCCTGCACCACCTGCAACGGCATGTCCGGCGCCCTCGATCCGGCCATCCAGCAGGAAATCATCGATCGGGACCTGTATACCACCGCGGTGTTGTCGGGTAACCGAAACTTCGATGGCCGTATTCACCCGTATGCCAAACAGGCATTTCTGGCGTCCCCGCCTTTGGTTGTGGCCTATGCCATCGCGGGTACGATCCGTTTCGATATCGAGAAAGATGTGCTGGGCGTGGCATCGGATGGCCGTGAAATTCGCCTCAAGGACATCTGGCCCAGCGATGAAGAAATCGATGCGATGGTCCGCGCTGCGGTCAAGCCCGAACAGTTCCGAAAGGTCTACATCCCCATGTTCGCCGTCGAGCAAGACCGTGGGCCCAAGGTAGCGCCGCTGTACGACTGGCGCCCCATGAGCACCTACATCCGTCGCCCGCCCTACTGGGAAGGCGCCCTGGCGGGAGAACGCACCTTGCGTGGCATGCGCCCGCTGGCGTTGCTGCCGGACAACATCACCACCGATCACCTGTCGCCCTCCAATGCCATCATGCTCGACAGCGCGGCGGGGGAGTACCTGGCCAAAATGGGCTTGCCTGAAGAGGACTTCAACTCCTATGCCACCCACCGTGGGGACCACCTCACGGCTCAGCGCGCCACCTTCGCCAACCCCAAGCTGTTCAACGAGATGGTGCGCAATGAAGATGGCAGCGTAAGGCAGGGTTCGCTAGCACGCCTTGAACCCGAAGGCCGGGTCATGCGCATGTGGGAAGCGATCGAAACCTACATGCAGCGCAAGCAGCCGCTGATCATCGTGGCCGGTGCCGATTACGGTCAGGGCTCTTCACGCGACTGGGCTGCCAAAGGGGTGCGTCTGGCGGGCGTGGAGGCCATCGTCGCCGAGGGGTTCGAGCGCATCCACCGCACGAACCTGGTGGGCATGGGCGTCTTGCCCCTCGAATTCATGCCGGGTACCGACCGTAAGGTGCTGGGCCTGGACGGCAGCGAAACCTATGACGTGATAGGCATCCGTACTCCCCGCGCTACCTTGACCCTGGCGGTGACCCGTCGCACAGGAGAGCGTTTTGACGTGCCGGTGACCTGTCGTCTGGATACAGCCGAAGAGGTGTCGATCTACGAAGCGGGCGGGGTGTTGCAACGCTTTGCCCAGGACTTCCTCGAAGCGACCGTTTAACACAACGTGGCCGCCTTGCGGCCCCCAGTCGCCCGCACTGGCTCGGACCACCGGGCCATCCAAGAGGCTTCAATCCATGGCACATGCACCTCAAATCAAGATTCCGGCTACTTACATGCGTGGCGGCACCAGCAAAGGCGTGTTCTTCCGCTTGCAGGACCTCCCGGCGCAGGCGCAAACGCCCGGCCCGGCACGCGATGCCTTGCTGCTGCGGGTAATCGGCAGCCCCGACCCCTATGGCAAGCAGATCGACGGCATGGGCGGGGCGACGTCCAGCACCAGCAAGGTCGTGATCCTATCCGCCAGCAAGCGCCCTGATCATGATGTGGACTACCTGTTCGGCCAGGTCAGTATCGACAAGCCTTTCGTAGACTGGAGCGGCAACTGCGGCAACCTTTCCGCAGCAGTGGGTGCGTTCGCCATCGGCAGTGGCCTGATAGAACCCACGCAGGTACCCGAAACCGGTGTCGCCACGGTGCGTATCTGGCAGGCCAACATCGGCAAGACCATCGTAGCGCATGTGCCGATGAGCGACGGTCAGGTGCAGGAGACCGGCGACTTTGAGCTTGATGGCGTCACGTTCCCTGCCGCCGAAGTGCAGCTGGAGTTTCTTGATCCGGCAGCCGACGATGATGGGGAAGGTGGGGCGATGTTCCCTACCGGCAACCTGATCGACGAGCTTGCAGTACCGGGGGTTGGCACCTTCAAGGCGACGTTGATCAATGCCGGTATCCCAACGGTGTTTCTCAATGCAGCCGATCTTGGTTACAGCGGCATGGAGTTGCAGGATGCCATCAATGGGGATCCGGCTGCCCTTGAGCGGTTCGAGGCGATACGGGCCCATGGTGCGCTGCGCATGGGGCTGATCGAACATCTAGGGCAGGCTGCCGCACGCCAGCATACCCCCAAGGTGGCATTCGTGGCGCCGGCACAGGCTTATCTCGCCTCAAGTGGCAAGCAGGTGGGGGCAGAAGATATCGACTTGCTGGTGCGCGCCTTGTCCATGGGCAAGCTTCATCACGCGATGATGGGCACTGCCGCCGTCGCGATCGGTACGGCTGCGGCCATCCCGGGGACACTGGTGAACCTTGCTGCAGGCGGCGGTGAGCGCAGCGCTGTACGCTTCGGGCATCCATCGGGCACCTTGCGGGTAGGTGCGCAGGCGTGCCTGATCGATGGGCAGTGGTCGGTGACCAAGGCGATCATGAGTCGCAGCGCGCGTGTGTTGATGGAGGGCTGGGTACGCGTTCCTGGCGATAGTTTCTGACAGGCGTGCTCGCCATCGCCGGCCCGTCACGTTCAACAAGGCGTCTGGGCGTGATTTAGTCGGTGCCTGACTGTTCTGAATGAAAAAAAAGCCCCGGCATCACTGCCGGGGCTTTTTTCATGGAGCCAGTGGATGGCTGTCTGGCTTACGCCTGGACCACTCGGATCTTGGCGTTAGCGGCCGCTTCGCGGAACTCGGCGATCTGGTCGAAGCTCAGGTAGCGGTAGACGTCGGCAGACATGCTGTCGATGTCCTTGGCGTACTGCATGTACTCTTCGACGGTCGGCAACTTGCCGATGATCGAAGCCACCGCAGCCAGCTCGGCCGATGCCAGGTACACGTTGGTGGCGTCGCCCAGGCGGTTCGGGAAGTTACGGGTCGAGGTCGACACCACGGTCGAACCGGTCTGCACCCGCGCCTGGTTACCCATGCACAGGGAGCAGCCTGGCATTTCCATCCTCGCACCGGCTTTGCCGTAGATGCCGTAGTAGCCTTCTTCGGTCAGCTGATGAGCATCCATCTTGGTCGGCGGAGCCAGCCACAGACGGGTCGGAATACCACCCTTGACCTTTTCCAGCAGCTTGCCAGCGGCGCGGAAGTGACCAATGTTGGTCATGCACGAACCGATGAACACTTCGTCGATCTTCTCACCCTGTACCGAGGACAGCAGGCGAGCATCGTCCGGGTCGTTCGGGGCGCAGAGCACAGGCTCCTTGACGTCGGCCAGGTCGATTTCGATGATTTCGGCGTATTCGGCATCGGCGTCGGCCGACAGCAGTTCTGGGTTGGCCAGCCAGGCTTCCATGGCCTGGGCGCGACGCTCCAGGGTGCGTGCATCGCCGTAGCCTTCGCCGATCATCCAGCGCAGCAGGGTGATGTTGGACTTGAGGTACTCGGCAATGGCTTTTTCCGGCAGCTTGATGGTGCAACCGGCGGCGGAGCGTTCAGCCGAAGCGTCCGAGAGCTCGAAGGCCTGCTCGACGGTCAGCTCGTCCAGGCCTTCGATTTCAAGGATGCGACCGGAGAAGGCGTTTTTCTTGCCCTTCTTCTCGACGGTCAGCAGGCCCTGCTGGATGGCGTAGTAAGGGATGGCATGCACCAGGTCACGCAGGGTGATACCAGGTTGCAGCTTGCCTTTGAAGCGCACCAGGATCGACTCTGGCATGTCCAGTGGCATCACGCCGGTGGCGGCCGCGAAGGCTACCAGGCCGGAGCCTGCAGGGAAGGAAATGCCGATCGGGAAGCGGGTGTGCGAGTCGCCACCGGTACCCACGGTATCGGGCATCAGCATGCGGTTCAGCCAGCTGTGGATGATGCCGTCCCCTGGGCGCAACGACACGCCGCCACGGGTGCGGATGAAGTCTGGCAGGGTGTGGTGGGTGGTAACGTCGATGGGCTTCGGATAGGCCGCAGTGTGGCAGAACGACTGCATCACGAGGTCAGCGGAGAAGCCCAGGCAGGCCAGGTCCTTGAGCTCGTCACGGGTCATGGGGCCAGTGGTGTCCTGGGAACCCACGGTGGTCATCTTCGGCTCGCAATAGGCGCCTGGACGTACGCCTTGGCCTTCCGGCAGGCCACACGCGCGGCCGACCATCTTCTGCGCCAGGGTGAACCCTTTGCCGGTGTCGGCAGGCTGCTCTGGCTTCTTGAACAGGTCCGATGGGCCCTGGCCAAGCTCGGCACGGGCTTTTTCGGTCAGGCCACGGCCGACGATCAGTGGGATACGGCCACCAGCACGCACTTCGTCGAGCAGCACTTCGGTCTTGAGCGCGAATGTGGTGACCAGCTCATTGCTTTCGTGACGGCGTACTTCACCTTTGAACGGGTAGACGTCGATCACGTCGCCCATGGCCAGGTCGGTGCAATCGAACTCGATCGGCAGGGCGCCGGCGTCTTCCATGGTGTTGTAGAAGATCGGGGCGATCTTGGTGCCGAAGCAAAAACCGCCGGCACGCTTGTTGGGCACGTACGGGATATCGTCGCCGAAGAACCACAGCACCGAGTTGGTGGCGGATTTGCGCGAAGAACCGGTACCCACCACGTCACCCACGTAGGCGACCGGGAAGCCCTTGGCCCTGACCGCTTCGATCTGAGCCAGCGGGCCTACTGAGCCCGGCTGCTGCGGCTCGATACCGTCGCGGGCCATTTTCAGCATGGCCAGGGCGTGCAGCGGGATGTCAGGGCGCGACCAGGCATCCGGGGCAGGGGACAGGTCATCGGTGTTGGTTTCGCCAGGCACCTTGAACACGGTCAGGGTGTATTTGTCGGCGATGGCCGGGCGCGAGGTGAACCACTCGCCGGCAGCCCAGGATTCCAGCACGGCCTTGGCATGAGCATTGCCGGCCTTGGCTTTTTCAGCCACGTCGTGGAAGGCATCGAACATCAGCAGGGTGTGCTTGAGCTGCTCGGCCGCGACGGCGCCCAGCTCGGCGTCATCCAGCAGCGCGACCAGCGTCTCGATGTTGTAGCCGCCCTGCATGGTGCCCAGCAGTTCGGTGGCGTGCTTGCGATCGATCAGCGGCGAGGTGGCTTCGCCCTTGGCGACGGCCGAAAGGAAGGCTGCCTTGACATAGGCGGCCTCATCGACTCCAGGCGGTACGCGGTTGGTGAGCAGGTCTACGAGGAAGGCTTCTTCGCCGGCCGGCGGGTTTTTCAGCAACTCGACCAGGCCTGCAGTTTGTTCGGCGTTCAGCGGCTGGGGCACGATACCCAGAGCGGCGCGCTCTTCGATGTGTTTGCGGTAGGCTTCAAGCACAGTTATTTCCCTCATCAGTGGCCCCTTTAAGGGGTCCGGGACGCTCATCCAGCATTCCTTGCACCCATGCGCCGTCATAGCTTCTTGGGCCGCCTGGCCAGGGTCGCAAGGAATCCTTGCGGAAGCTGCTTTCAAAGTTTTACGCCTGCAGAACGAGCATCTGATGAGGGCTGGCTAGGGCCTGCGGGGATGCAGGCCCGGACCAACGTCGTTCTGCCGGATCAACTGTGCTCGTGACGCTTTGAAAACAGCTTCCAACGGACATTGTTGCCTTCGAAAAGGCCGGATGATTCTACGGTAAAAAACGCTGGAAGGTAAGGCGGCGATGATGACTTTAACGGGTGACCCTGGTTAGACAAAGGGCTAACATGGCCGCGTACTCCACCTTCAAGCCGTTGTATTTCATGTCCAACAAGTCCATCAAAACGCCCTGCGTCGGCCTGTGTTCCACGGTTTACGGAGACACGGTATGCCGAGGGTGCAAGCGCTTCCACCATGAGGTCATCCACTGGAATGGCTATGACGATGCGCAAAAACGCGCGGTCTGGTTACGCCTGGAGCAACTGCTGGTTCAGGTGATGATGGCCAAGCTCGAGGTGTTCGACAAAGGCTTGTTGCGCCAGCAACTTGAACAACGTGCCATACGGTATGTCGAGCAGCAGTCCGAGTACTGCTGGGCCTACCAGCTCATCGCCAGGGGCGCGCGCATGATTCGGGACCTGGAGGCCTACGGCATGGCATTGCTGCCCGAGTTCCGCGACTGGGAACTGCCACAACTGCGCGATGCAATTGATCGTGAGTTCTTTCTGTTGTCAGAGGCGCATTACCAGCGCTACATCGCGCCATCGTTTCTCAACAGCGCGTTGGAGTAGTCACCTTTCCCTCTATTTCGCTGCTTGGCTGGCCTCTAGCGTGGTGCTTCCGACGATCTAATGGAGCATCTCGATGGACAGCTATACCTTCAAACCCGATCTGTGCTTTCACGCACGTTGCTGGTGGCAGATAGACGGGGCCCGCATTGCAGAGGGTGCTTGGCACGCGGCCGTGCAGCATCTGGCCCCGCTGTGGGTGGGTTTCGAAAGTGGTGACGGTGATGATGGCTGGATGCGGACAGAGCCTGAAGGCGCATTGGAACCGTCTCCCAGCCCGCCTTTCAGGGGCGTTGGCATCTTGTGCCCTGTCCTGTGGTTTGGGGTGTACCATGTTCGCGATCTGTACAGTTACGAGATCAGGCCGGCCTATTTCGAGTCCACCGTTGATCTGTGGCCCAGGCTTGAGTATGTCATGGCTAAAGACTTCGGCTTTATAGGTATGTCCGGTAGTCCCCAGGCGGCAGGAACGGAGAACGCGCCGCTCTGGGGCATTGATGGCCTTGATCCCCGGCATCTGAAGGTTGGGCAGCGTAAAAGCAATCTACTGTTGTTTGACCCTGCCGGGGCAGCAGTCAGGCGTTACAAGCAGTTTGGTCGCTCTTACCTCGCCACCCACCAGGGGCGACGAGGTGCACTCAGTCTGGAGGTGGTCGGTCGCCCTGTGCCTCCTCATCCCAGGCCGTTGGAATAACCACTACGGTCAGGGCGAGTTAGGTCAACACGTGTTGATCGATTCGACCGGCTTGATGTAGAGCGCTTCCTTCTGCAATGCGCGGCCGGCGTTGCTTAGCGTTAGGCTCACATTCCGACTCAAGAGTGAGCCAGCATGACCGACTACATTCATCACCCTGAACTCTCGTTTCTTGCCCGCTGCTGATGGCAGTTGACCGAAGAGCTGATTCACCCGGATCGATGGTGGGACTGCCAGGACAAGCTCGCCCCAATGTGGCTTCACGTCGACGTAGCAAGTATCCACAACGATCATTGGTACAACTACTGGCGGGCCGAGCCTGAGGGGCAAGGGCCACTGCGACTGGCGCCAGAGGACTATACCAAGGATGGTCATCAGTATGGCGAGCTGTTCTGGTTCGGTGCCTACATTGCCGCTTCAGGGGAGGATGGGGCAAGGCTCCTACGAGATCCGGCCTTATGACAGAGACTGGCGACCGCTGAACCGAGTCCTTTACAACAATCCCTCCTCATTGTCGGGCTATGCGGCGGTCAAGCGCGAATGAGCCGAGCGCCGGGCAGTCGCGTCTTGCCAATCCCACCCATCTATGGTCCGTCGAAGCAATGGACTATGCCGGCATCAAGCGCGGTGCACGACTGTGCAACCTGATTTTGAAAAATGCTCAAGGGCGTAGCGTAAGGCGCTGTGAAAAAGACGGTGTATCGTTGATCGATACGGTCAGCGGCCAACCTGGCCGGATAGCGCTAGAGATCCTCGACTATGCGCATCAGGCCCGCGAGTGGGCGTGGGGAGCAGGACTGGCAAGTGCTGGTGTCCGGTACGCATTCAAGCCTCAATACAGTTTTATTGGACGTGCTTGGTGGCGGCCTGAAGGTGAATCAACGGAACAAGGCTTGGTCACGGCAAGGTTCGACGAAGGCAGCGAATGGTCTCCGAGGGCCGGGTTGGCCGTTGAGACGAGCGATTATTTCGAGGATCGCTGGCGCATCGGCGAATTCCGCATGGCATGCGACCGCCTCTGTTTTGCCGCCTACGGCAATGGAGAAAGCCATGTCTATGAGCTGTGGCCGCTCGACAGTCACGGCAGACGGCTTGATTCTACCCTTAAAGAACAGCGCGGTTGGACGACAAGCCTGGCCAAGCGCTGGACCAGCAGGCGAGCCCTCCCAGACTTTCTCTGGAAGCTCCAGGGGCTTGATCCCACCACCCTGGAAGAAGGGGCATCTGTCCACAATGCGCAGTTGCAGCAAGTGAATAGCGGACCTGTGACTTTGCACTTGCCCCATCAACGCCGTCGGTTGATCGCAGGCGTCCAGGGGCAGCAGGGCTCGCTAATGCTTCAAGTGCTTGAGACCGCGGCCCGGTGCTGATCCGGTGGCACGTTGCCACGCGCAGGTCTGCAGCGGTGCAACTGCGCCGCCGGACCAGGCTGGGCAAGGCGCCGTGGACGGAGGCGTCAGCGCGTTAAGAGCCTGCCTTTGGGCTTAGTCGCCGCTGTATTCGCAGCCACTGGTGCACGTCTCGTGAATACGCACCTTGGACAGCTCTGGCAGCAACGGTTTGACCTGATCCCAGATCCATTTGGCGATGACTTCGCTGGTGGGGTTTTCCAGGCCGGGAATGTCGTTCAGATAGTTATGATCGAGCTGCTCGTAAATGGGCTTGAACACGGCCTTGATCTCGGCGAAGTCGCGAATCCAGCCGGTATGCGGGTCGAGCGGACCCGTCAGATGAAGGCCGACCTTGAACGAGTGCCCATGCAAACGCCCGCATTTATGGCCTTCGGGCACATGGGGAAGGCGGTGGGCGGATTCGAACGTAAATTCTTTAAAGATTTCCACGCAGTCAAACTCTGTCTGAATCAGTAATGCGCGCAGTTTACCAGCATGCCTCTCACAAGGCTTGCAGTCGTTCATGCAGCCGCCCGGTGGCGACCAATTCCAGAAACTCGTCGCCCAGGCGTTGGCTTTCATCGATGGCCTTGTACCAGTAGCGCTGGCGCGCCGGTGCGTCGCCCATGAAGCGCTTGAAGTCGTTTCGGTCGGGCAGCTTCCCATGGGGCAGGGTTGCCAGGTAGGCCGGCGAGGGCGCCAGCAGCAGTACGTTCTGCAGGCGCCTGGCATCGCCCTTGCGCCACGGCAGGGCCTTGTCGAACCAGCCAGGGACGACTTTGTCAGTGAAGTGCGGGTAAACCACCAGGTCATCGCCGCCGTAGGGCAGATCGAGGTGATAGTCCAGCAGCCCGCCATCGCGGTACATGCCGGTCCCGGCCCCTGGGATGTCCCGTACCCCCTCCATGACCATGGGGATAGATCCCGAGGCAAGCAGGGCATGGCGCAGGTTTGCCAGGTCCAGCGGCAAGCAGCGCGTCGGGAAATCCGTCAGGGCATCAAGCGGTGGCAGGCTGCGGCTGTCGTGCAGAATGACCCGCTCGAAATGTCGGGCCAGGCGGGATCTGCCCAACAGGTTACTGGCGATCACCGAGCCAAGGCCCATACCCAGTCGGCCGCGATGATCGTGAGCGAGCTGGCCATGGCTTTTGACGACCAGGATATTCAACCGGTACGCCGGGCTCGCCAGCACCTGGCCGTCGCGCCCCTGCAACAGCTCGTCGAGCATGCACTGGCAACTGCGTGTTATCTGGGCTGGGGTAACGCCTTTTGCAAAATCCTGCTCGGTGTAGAGCATTCCCAGCCGCCGCAGCCCGGCAACCGGGTCGTCAAGGCAGGCGCTTGCGAAGCGCCAGGCGCCAATCGATGCGCCAATCAGTGCGCGCGGGCGAGGGGCCGATGGCAGGAACTGACCGAACAGCGCCAAGTCCAGGCCCTGAATGCCCAGCGGTTTTGGCCCACCTGCTGCGCCCGGGAGCACGCCGACGTCGGCAGCCTGCAGCCCGCGCTCTCTAATTTGGCTCAAGGCGCGTTGGCCAGCCTTCAGGGTAAGGGCGGGGTACTTGACGTGTATAGCGCTCATGGCGGACCTCTGCGGCGACGGGCGCCGCATTATAGAGTGATGCAGCCGTTCGAGACGTGCCCTGTTGACCTGCCGGCTACGCTATCATGCGGCCAGCTGTTTTCAGGTTGAGTTAAGGACTGCTGGTTAATGTTGATTGCGTAGACAACGTGTACAGCATTATGGAGAAACGAACGATGAAAACCTTGACTGCACTGTTCACCGCCGCTGCCCTGTCGCTGGGTGCCAATGCTGCATTCGCCAAGGATGTGCAGCCTGACGAAGTGGTCAAACTGGTCAACACCAAGACCATCAAGTCCCTGGACGAACTCAAGGCGGCCGCCATTGCCAAGCACCCGGGTTCCACCGTCACGGACTCGGAACTTGAAGACGAATACGGCCGCTACGTGTACAAGGTCGAACTGCGCGATACCCAGAATGTGGAGTGGGACGTGGCTTTCGATGCCAAGACCGGTGAACTGCTGAAGGATGAGCGAGACAACTGATGAACCCACCTCCACGGGCAGCGCGCTACCTGGCCCTCGCTCTGCTGGCAGCGTGCTCGCTGGCCGCTGCCCGGGACCTGGACCAGGATGAGGCACTGGCTTTGCGCCAGAAGGGCGTGATTCTACCGCTCGAACACTTGCTGGAAACGGCCATGGCCCGTCACCCAGGGGCGCGTTTGCTGGAGGCAGAGCTTGAAGAAGACGACGACCGCTATGAGTACGAGGTCGAGTTGCTGACGGTGGACGGCGTAGTACGGGAGGTCAAGCTCGATGCTGCCACCGGTGCCCTGCTCAAAGACGAGGAAGATGACTGAATGCGCCTGTTGCTTGTCGAGGATAATGTCCCGCTGGCCGACGAACTTACCACTGCGCTGCAGCGTCAGGGGTACGCCGTCGATTGGCTGGCCGATGGCCGAGATGCGGTCTATCAGGGCCAGTGCGAGCCTTATGACCTGATCATCCTGGACCTTGGTCTGCCAGGGTTGCCTGGCCTCGAAGTCCTGGCTCAGTGGCGTGCAGGCGGGCTGCTGACGCCTGTGCTGATTCTGACGGCGCGTGGCTCCTGGGCCGAGCGCATCGAAGGGCTGAAGGCCGGCGCCGACGATTACCTCAGCAAACCCTTTCACCCCGAAGAATTGCAGTTACGCATCCAGGCGCTGCTGCGCCGCGCGCGTGGACTTGCCAACCAGCCAAAGCTCGAGGCTGCCGGCTTGCATCTGGACGAACGTCGTCAATGCGTAAGCCGCGAGGGCGTCGATATCCAGCTTACGGCCGCGGAATTTCGCCTGTTGCGCTACTTCATGCTGCACCCCCAGCAGATCCTGTCCAAAAGCCACCTGGCTGAGCACCTCTACGACGGCGAGACCGAGCGCGACTCCAACGTGCTCGAGGTTCACGTCAACCACTTGCGCCGCAAACTTGGCCGTACGGTGATCGAGACACGACGCGGCCAGGGCTACCTGTATGCCGGGAGCGCTGCGTGAAGTCGATCCAGGCGCGGCTCAGCCTGGGCCTGGTGGCTGTGTTGGTGGTAGTAGGGGTGGTACTGGCGCAACTGACGCTGTGGCTGTTCGAAGCCGGGTTGCAACGTTACCTGGAAAACGGCCTGCGCAATGAAAGCGAGAACCTGTTGGTGGCGCTGGTGCGCGGGCCTGCGGGCATGCAGCTCGACGAGCAACGCATCTCGGCTGCCTATCAGCGACCGTTTTCCGGCTATTACTTTCGCATCGACTTTGCCCAGGGCACGTGGCGTTCACGCTCCCTGTGGGACATGAACCTGCCCAAACCGTCGGCCCCTGGTCTGTCGGACCGGCACGAGCTTGGGCCAGAAGGGCAGGAGTTACTGACGCTGCGTGCCGATTACCGGCGCCTGGGGCAGGACATATCCATCAGTGTCGCCCAAGATTACTCACCTGTGCGACAAGGCTTCCGGCGCCTTCAGCAAATTGGGCTGGGCATGGGCCTGGTCGCGCTGGCCCTGGTGCTGGTCCTTCAGCGCATGACCGTCACCCGCTCGCTGCGCCCGCTGGAGCGGGCGCGCCAGCAAATCGCCCAGTTGCAGCAGGGGCAACGCTCCCAGCTCGATGCCCAAGTGCCCAGTGAGCTGGTGCCGCTGGTTGGGCAGATCAACCATTTGCTCAGCCATACCGAAGACAGTCTGCGACGCTCGCGCAATGCACTGGGTAACCTGGGCCACGCCCTGAAAACGCCCCTGGCGGTGCTGCTTAGCCTGGCATCCAGCGAGCGCCTGCAGGGCTTGCCTGAGGTCCGTGCACAGATGCGCGAGCAGTTGCAGCAGATCGAGCAGCGCCTGGCCCGTGAGCTCAACCGCGCACGCCTGGCAGGCGATGCGTTGCCGGGTGCGCAATTTGCCTGTGATGACGAGTTGCCGGGGTTGCTGAGCACCTTGGGCATGATCCATGGCGAGGGCCTGCTGCTGAGCCACGCCGTGCCACCTGGCCTGCTGCTGCCCTGGGATCGCGAAGACATGCTGGAACTGCTGGGTAACCTGCTGGACAACGCCTGCAAATGGGCGGACAGCGAGGTGCACTTGGGCATCGCAGCCACCGAGGAACACTATCAGCTGTGGGTTGACGACGACGGCCCTGGTATCCCTCACCAGCAGCGTGTGCAAGTGCTTGAACGGGGTTCTCGGCTTGACGAAGAAGTCGATGGACACGGTCTGGGGTTGGGCATCGTGCGTGACATCGTCCAGGCTTGGGGCGGGAAACTGCAACTGCTTGAGAGTCCGATGGGTGGATTGCGTGTGGATATCCAGTTGCCGCGCCGGAGCCTGTGACCAGCGCGGCGTCACACAGGTCGGCCCCGTTGCCGCTGGCAAACGGCTGTACTGCAAAAAAAATGCATCACTGCCACATTTTTTTGAATTAGCCCAAATGGACGTCGCTCGGCAGAATCGCTGCATGTAGCCTTCACTGGCCGATGGGCCAAGGCCTACGTTTCTTCTTCCGTCCAGACCTACAGAACCCGAAACGACATGCCTGCCTCGCGTACCGACCGTCTTTTGCAGTGGTTATTACCGCCGTCCCTGAACATCCCCCCCACCCAATGGCTGCGCGCCGGTATCGGCGCATTGGTCGGCCTGTTTCTCGCAGGCTGGCTGACGAGCCTGGCGTATGGCCCGGATATCGCCTTGCACCTGCTCGGGCCGTTAGCGGCCTCCGCGGTGCTGGTGTTCGCCGTTCATTCAGGTCCCCTTGCACAGCCTTGGCCAGTGCTTGGCAGCTATACCCTGGCCGCGATCGTTGGCTTGGCAATGCGAGACGGTTTTGGTCCAGGGCTTGGGGTCGCCGCCGCTGCCCTGTGTCTGTCCATCCTGGTGATGTGCTTGCTGCGCTGCCTGCATCCACCCGGTGGGGGAGTGGCGGTCAGTGCGGTTCTGGCCGACCCAGGGCTGACCGCCTTGGGTGACCATCTGCTTGAGCCAGTGCTGCTCAACGCGCTGATTCTTGTTGCGGTGGCTACCCTCTATAACCGCTTGACCGGGGTGCGCTACCCGAAAGGCCCTGCACCGCGTAAGGATTTGCACCACACCCACGATCCGCTGCCCAGTGAGCGCGTCGGCATCCGCGGTGAGGACCTGGATCAGGCGCTGGAAGAGTTGGGCGAGTTTGTCGACGTCACACGCGACGAGCTGGAGCGCATCATTCTCGCCACCGAGCAGCACGCGCTGCAGCGCAGTCTCGGTGGCATAACGGCGGCGTCGGTGATGTCGAAGGACGTGCAGTTCGTCAGCCCCGAGACCACCTTGCAGCAGGCCTGGAAGCTGCTCGACAGCCACCATGTCAAGACCCTGCCGGTGCTGCAGGACGGCGCCTTGGTGGGGATCGTCAGCCTGAGCGACCTGGTAGGCCCGGCCATGCAGCAGGCGCGTTTGAGCTGGCGGGGCCTGTTCGGGCGCAAGCCCGTGCGCATGGCGCAGGTGATGAGCCGCCGGGTCGTGAGTGTCAGCAGCCAGCACCCGCTGGAGCGCCTGTTGCCGCTGCTGTGCGAGCAGGGGCTGCACTGCCTGCCGGTGCTCGACGGTGATGTGTTGGTAGGGGTGGTCACCCAGACTGACCTGATCGCCGGGCTCAAGCGCCAGTTGCTCAGCAGCGCCAATGCCTCAGAGCGTCGGGTCCCAGCGTTGTGACCAGTCGCTGGCCTCGGCTGCGATAAGCCGGCGCAGGATGCCCAGGGCCTGTTGCAACGCTTCGCTGTCACGCTCGCGGGCGTAGACCAGAAAGGTGGGATAGGTGAATTCCGGCGCCTGCGGTACGCGCTCGAAGACGCCACTGTCCAGATAAGCCTGCACCACCCGCGTGCGAAAATAGCCGCTACCGCCCTTGTCGAGGATGAACTGCAAGGCAAGCGGCCCCAGGTTGAAACGCAGCGCGGCACGGGCGCAGTCGGGCAGGGCGGCGTCATGTTGCCGGCGGAAGGCCTCACCCCAGTCGATATAGATGTACGGCTCCGGCCGTTCGACCCGCCGGATTCGCACCAGCTTTTCTTCCATCAGCTGCTCGACCTGCAAGCCTGGCCCGTAGATCGGCTGGTACACCAGAGCAGCGTCCAGCACGCCCATCTCCACCTTGCGCAGCAACGACTCGCCGTCGCTCACTTCGCTGTGGATGCTCTGGCCAGGCAGCTCCTGATACAGCGCCGTGACCCAGTCAAGCATCATCGGGTTACCAAGGCTCACCTCGCCCCCAAGGTGCAGTACCTGCTGGTAGCCAGGCGGCAAGGGCAAGTCGCGTCGTGCCGCCTCCCAGGTCTGCACCAGCTGGTTGGCATACCCGACGAAGGCTTCACCGTGGCTGGTCAGGCGGGCGCCACTTCGGCTTCTTATGAACAGGGTGCAGCCCAGTTGCTGCTCGAGGCGCTGCAACCTGGCGGTGACCGCTGTCTGCGATACGTACAGGCGCTCCGCAGCCGCCACTAGGCTGCCGCTGCGCACGACTTCCAGAAAAGTGCAGGCCTGATCGATGTCCATTGAGGTGCTCACCGTAAAAAACTGGTCGCTATTCTAGTGAGTTCGTCGCCGCATTGAACGACTTTTGCCCACGTTGCAAAAATGCAGGTCGGTTAGGCCATATCGCGTCTGGCGTCTGGGTACAGGGCATCCATACTCAGCGTTCGCCCTTCAAGAACAACAACATCGGGTCAACTCACCATGAGCTATCAGCACAGTTACGCCCAATCCATTGCCGACCCCGCCGCCTTCTGGGCAGAGCAGGCGCGCTCGGTAACTTGGTACCGCGAACCCACCGTAGTCCTCGAGAACAATGCCGATGGCACTCACCAGTGGTTCCCTGACGCAAGCTTGAACAGTTGCTACCTGGCTCTGGATCATCAGATCGAGCAGGGTCGGGGGGATCAGTTGGCGCTGATTTACGATTCCCCGGTGACCGGCACACAGCAGTCATTCTCTTACCTTCAGCTTCGCGAAGAGGTCGCGCGGCTGGCCGGCTTGCTGCGCCAGCTGGGGGTGCAAAAAGGCGATGGCGTCATCATCTACATGCCGATGGTGCCCCAGGCCGCCATGGCCATGTTGGCCTGCGCGCGCATTGGTGCTGTTCACTCGGTGGTATTCGGCGGGTTTGCGGCCAATGAACTGGCGTTGCGCATCGATGACGCGCGCCCGGTGTTGCTGCTGACCGCTTCCTGTGGGCTGGAGTTCGAGCGGGTCATCGAGTACAAGCCATTGGTTGATCGCGCCCTGGCGCTGGCCCGCCACCGCCCGCGCAACGTATTGGTCTGGCAGCGGCCCCAGGCGCAAGCGCCATTGCAGGCAGGGCGAGACCTGGATTGGGCTCAGTCCGTAACCGATGCGCAGCCAGTGGCGCCTGTTGAACTGGGTGCGGCAGACCCGCTGTACATCATGTACACCTCAGGTACCACCGGCAAACCTAAAGGCATCGTTCGCGAGAATGGCGGCAATGCCGTAGCGCTGCACTATGCCATGCGCACCGTCTACGGCATGCAGCCAGGCGATGTCTGGTGGGGCATCTCCGACGTGGGCTGGGTGGTGGGGCACTCCTTGATCGTGTACGGGCCGCTGATGTGCGGCTGCACGAGTGTATTTTACGAAGGCAAGCCCATCCGCACACCGGATGCTTCTGCCTACTGGCGGGTGGTTGAGCAGTACAAGGTCAATGCGCTGTTCTGTGCGCCCACGGCCATGCGTGCCGTCCGCAAGGAGGACCCTGACGCCGAACTGATACGCAAGCATGACCTGAGTTCGTTGCGCCAGTTGTTCCTGGCAGGCGAAAAACTCGATTCCAGTACCCATCAATGGCTGGAGCGGGTAAGCGGCAAGCCGGTGCATGATCATTGGTGGCAGACCGAGACCGGCTGGCCGGTGACTGCGCCCTGCGTGGGGCTCGAGGGTAGCGCGGCAAGAGCAGGGTCGAGCAATCGCGCGGTGCCCGGGTACCATGTGCAGGTGCTCGATGACGACGGCCATCTGGCCGGGCCCAATCACCAGGGCGCGATCGTCATCGCACTGCCGTTGCCGCCAGGCTGCAGCCAGACGTTGTGGGGCGATCACCCGCGCTATGTCCAGGCTTACTTAAGTACGTACCCCGGCTACTACCACACAGGTGACGGCGGCTATCTGGATGAGGACGGGTTCGTCTACATCATGGGTCGCACAGATGATGTGATCAATGTTTCCGGGCATCGTCTTTCCACCGGCGAGATGGAGGATCTGGTCGCGCGTCATTCTGCTGTCGCCGAGTGCGCAGTGATCGGCGTTCACGATGACATCAAAGGGCAGGTGCCACTCGCGTTGGTGGTGCTCAAGGACGGCGCCGGCATTGTGGAGTCGCAGTTGCTCGTCGATCTTGTGGCCAGCGTACGTGAGGAGATTGGCGCATTGGCCTGCTTCAATCAGGTCCGGCTGGTCAAGCGTCTGCCCAAGACCCGGTCAGGCAAGATTCTGCGGGCGGTACTGCGCAAGATCGCCGATGGACAAGCGTACACGCCTCCCTCTACGGTGGACGATCCGGCAGTCCTGCAAGAAATCGAAGCGGTGCTCTCAGGGCTTGCAAGGGCGAGCTAAGACGGCTAGCCCGGCCCCGCTCAGCTTTCGGCGCCGGCGGGGCCCACTTGCTGTAGCTGGCCCAGGCGACTACGCGTGCGCATCAGGTCTGCAAGCGATCCCTCAAGGCTTTCTGCCAGCGGGCGCGAGCCAATGAGAGTCAGTTGCCGGTCCTGGTCGTAGAGCACGTCGACCACGTTGACGAAACGCTGCTGGGCAGCAAGCGAGCATGTCCCCAGGTCGCCCAGGCCTTCGATGATCCAGTGGGAGTATTGCTGGGCAAGTGGCAGGTAATCGATCACGGCGGTGGGCTGCTCGCACAGGTCTTCGAAGGTGAACCTGATCTGGTCGCCCTCAGCGCCCTGCAGGCGTAGCGGACGATTGTTGACCATGAGGGTATCGCCTTGGGCTTTCGGCATATGCAGGGCCTGGCGCTGCATATCGGTACCGGGCCAGATGTAACGGCCCTGCGTGAAGCGTTGCAGCGCACGATTGGCTGGCAGGCTGCGAAAGTCCGTTTCACCGCCGACTTCCTTGATGACCATGCAGTGGTTGATCAGGTCGATCACAGGCTGGAATCGCTGGTGGTAAAGCGGATTGGGCAGCAACCCTTCAGGTGCGTAGTTGCTGGTGAGCATCAGCAATGTGCCCCGTGCGAACAGGGCCTCGAATAACCGCGTCAACAGCATGGCATCCCCAATGTCATGCACATGAAATTCATCGAAACACAGGATGTCGTTCTGTCCGATCAATTCGTCGAGCGTGATGCCGATGGCGTCACCACTTGCCTGGTGGCGATGCACGCCCTGATGCAAGCGGGCGAAGAAATCATGGAAGTGCCAGCGCAGCTTGGCTGGGCTGGGCACCCACTGGAAGAAGCCATCGAGTAACCAGCTTTTACCACGACCGACCGGGCCGTGCAGGTACACGCCCGTAGCGTGCCCCGCTCTGTGCTGTTCAACCTGCTGCGACATGCAGGTGATGGCCTGACGTTGACTCTCGCTAAGCGTAAAGCCGCATCGGCGGGCCTTGTCATCGAAAGCGCCAGCCAAGTCATTACTGGGCGCTGCTGCACAGTGACTAAAGCGCTTGCCAAGGTGGCGCAGCGGGGCAGGTATCCAGGCGGGCAAAGGCTCGTTTCCTTGTAACAGGCGGTAGCGAGAATCTTGCACTAGCCTTGGCTGTATGACCAATCGAGAAAGTGACCGTCAGTGATCACCTGCTGCGATAGGTCACCGCACCCGGGCACCTTATGCCTTGGGTTGCAGTTGACGCTCGATCATGTACTTCACGGTCAACCGGCGCTCCTTGAGACGGCGAAGGTCTTCGTCCTCGAAATTGCCTGCCGAGATGGATTCGGCCGCCAGCACCTGGTTGTCAATGTCGACATATTCGTCGAGCAAGCGGTCCAGGGCTTTATCGGTCTGACGGCGTTGTTGAACGATTTCACGAGGGTAGTGCAGGTCTTGATACAGATCGTGTGAAACAGGCATGGCATCCTCCAGAAGCATGACGGTGGCGATAACCATTGGAATGAAGGTTTGCGATTGCGTTGACGAGAAGGGGCAGGAATGCGACGAACGGTATTGCCGCATTGTTGCTGACGACTAACTCGCTGTTTTTCGGTAATTTTTTTAACAGAGGGCTTCCCAAGCTTCAACATTGTTGATAAAGTGCCGCGCATTCCAAGACAACAACGCGTTGTCAGTTACTTGGAGTTGTCAGAGCAGCTTCAGCTGCATCCGATACAGGGGCGTCGCCAAGCGGTAAGGCAGCAGGTTTTGATCCTGCCATGCGTTGGTTCGAATCCAGCCGCCCCTGCCATTTTCTACATTTCTATTTTCAGTGCATGGGCTACCGGCGCTGAATTCGTCGTTTCTGAGATTCGCAATTTTCCGGCAGATTTCCTTTGATCGAGAGGCGCATCCTGCAAAGCGCCTCTTTTCAAAAGCCGTCCCTGGCGGATCCTCAACCTATGCGTCAGCTCGCTGTACCCAGCATCTCGTTCAGTGCCCTGGCAAGTTCGTCAGCTTGTACCGGCTTTTGAATGACCAGGCTATCGGGCAAGTCCAGCCCTTGGAGCTCCGCATAACCCGTCAGGAACACCACGCGCAGGTTGGGGTAGCGCTCTCTGGCCGCCATGGCCAGCTGAGCGCCATTGAACTCAGGCATGGCGAAGTCGGTGAGAAGCAAGTCGATATCATCGTCCAGCAGGGCCAGTGCCTGCTCCCCGCTGTGTGCCTGGCGAACCTGATACCCATACTGACGCAGGACATCGCCTAGCATGTCGCGCACCAGATGGTCGTCATCCACCAGCAGCACATTACGGTTGTAGCCGCTCTCGGTGATGGTATGGGTCAATGGCAGCGGTTCCGGTTCGCTCACGATCTGATCCTTCACCGCAGGCAAATAGACGGCCACTTCGGTGCCTCTACCCGGTGCGGTATCAATGCGCACCCCGCCGCCCGACTGCTTGGCAAACCCGAAGACCTGCGCCAGGCCCAGGCCGGAGCCCTTGCCGATGTCCTTGGTGGTGAAGAACGGTTCGAAGACCTTGGCCAGTACCTCCTCGCTCATGCCGCACCCCGTGTCGCGGATGCTCATCATGACGTACTCGCCAGGGTCTGGATCTTCCGGGCGGCGTGGCAAGTCATCGATGCGCGTGTTGCGTGTGGACAAGGTCAGCTGGCCGCCCTCGGGCATGGCGTCGCGGGCGTTGATCGCCAGGTTCAGGATGATCATCTCGGTCTGGGTCGGGTCCGTAAGCGCCTGCCAGAGTGATTTGTCCAGATCCAGGCGTACAGAGACATTGCCGCCCAGGGTGCGGCGTAGCAGTTCTTCGAGTCCATCAAGCGTGCGGTTCAGGTTCAGCGGCACGGGTTCGAGCCGTTGGCGCCTGGAAAATGCCAGCAATTGCGAGGTCAGCTTGGCGCCGCGTTCACCCGCTTCCCTGATGTGAGTAAGCCTGGTTCGTGCCTTCTCGACATCGGCTTTCACCAGGTCGCGCTCCAGAAAGCTCGCCCCAGTCAGGATCACAGTCAGCAAGTTGTTGAAGTCGTGGGCCACGCCCGCGGTAAGCTGGCCCACAGCCTCCAGACGCTGCATCTGTTGCAGGGCGGCCTCGATACGCTCACGCTCGCTGATCTGTTCGCGCAGGCGGGCATTGGCCTCGGCCAAACCCATTGCCGTTTCACGCTCACTGGTAATGTCCCGCGCGACCACATAGAGCAGGGTGTCTTCGGGTACCACGACCCACGACAGCCAACGCTGCTGGCCGCCTGCGTGCAGAATCCGGCCAACGAAACGCGCGCTGGTGCGCCCATGGGCCAGGGACGCCAGTTCGGTTAGCAGCAGTTCCTGATCCGCCTCTGGTAGCAGGTGCAACAGCGACGACTGGCTCAAACGTTCACGCGAAAGGCCCAGACTGGCTTCCCAGGCTGGGTTTAGCGCCACCGGTGTCAGGTCGTGGTTGAGCACGGCCAGCAGGTCCTGGGAGAGCTCCCAGGCACGGTCGCGCTCGCGGGTACGTCGCTCGACACGCTCGCCGAGCATTTCGTTGAGTTGGCGCAATGCCTGGGTGGCCACGCGCTGGGTGTGAACATCCTGAAGAACACCTGAAAAACGTACGCACTTGCCGTCGACGAACTGGCTCTGGCCACTGCTCAGGACCCACCGGGGCTCCTGGCCATCGGGCGGCACGATGCGAAACTCCATGCGATAGTTGCCGCCACTTTCCGGGAGCATGGCCAGGTCGACAGCTTTGCGAACCATCTCCACGTCGTCTGGATAAATGCCAGCGTAGAACACCTCCAGGCTCATCTCGGTGTCCAGCGGCAGGCCGAACATTGCCTTGCAGCGTTCATCCCACGCCAGCACTCCCTCTTGGGGCCTCAAGTCCCAGGTCCCCATGCCCGCAGCGTTGATAGCAATGCGCGCGCGTGCTTCCACCTCCGCCAAGGCCTCTTCGGCGCGGCGTCTGCGCTGGCGCTCCTGCACCTCGGTGAGTGCACGGCGCACTGCCTTGGGCAACAACGGCAGGTTTTTCTTGAGCACGTAATCGGTGGCGCCCAGGCGGATCATCTCTACCGCATGTTCCTCGCCGTAGATACCGGAGAGGAAAATGAAGGGCACATCAGGGGCCAGGCGTTGGGCGATCGAGAGCACTTCGGTGCCGGATGACCCAGGCAATACGCAATCACACAGGATCAGGTCATAGCGCCCTTCGCGAAGGGCATGCTCGACGCCGTTGTGATCGAAGACCAGGTGAGACTGGATGCGCAGACCGCTGCGCTCAAGGCGCATCAGGGTGAGCTCGGCGTCCATCGAGCTGTCTTCGACCATCAGTAGATTCAGCGGGGTAGACTGCATCGTGGTGCAGGCCTCAGTTGCCGCGACGGTTCAGGCGCAACGAGCCGGGTGGAGGCTCGTTGAGTACCGCCCAGAAGATGCCCAGGTCGGAAATGGCGGCAACGAATTCCTTGAACTCGACGGGTTTGACCACATAAGCGTTGACGCCCAGTTCGTAGGCGCGCAGCAGGTCGGGTTCTTCGCGGGACGAGGTCAGCATCACGGTCGGAATACTGCGCAGCTCCGGGGAGGCACGCAGCGCCTTCAGTACCTCCAGCCCATCGACTTTCGGCAGCTTGAGGTCGAGCAAAATCACGGCAGGGTTGCCGTCGTCGCGGTCGGCGTAGGCCTCGCGGCGCAACAGGTAATCCAAGGCATCTGCGCCGTCGCGCAGCACGATGACTTCGTTGGCCAACTGGCTGCGCTCCAGTGCCAGGAGTGTCAGCTCCAGGTCCCGAGGGTTGTCCTCGACCAGCAAGATGGGTTTGAGCATGATAGGTGCGGTACCTCAGTGTGTCGCGGATGGGCGCGGTAAAGTGAAATGAAAACTGGCGCCTTTGTCGATCTGGCCTTCGGCCCAGACACGGCCATCGTGCCTTTCAATAATGCGGCGAACACTGGCAAGGCCAATGCCCGTGCCTTCGAAATCCTCCATGCGATGCAAGCGCTGGAAGACGCCGAACAGCTTGCTGGCATAGGCCATGTCGAAGCCCACGCCATTGTCCCGGATACAGACCTCGGTCTCGGTTGGGTGCTGCACTGCTGTGATCTCGATGCGGGCAGGTGTCCGTCCACGGGTGTATTTGATGGCATTTGCCACCAGGTTGTTCAATGCCAGGTTGATGAATGCCGGGTCGCCATAGGCCCGGGGCAGCGGCGCGATGTCCCAGATGATCTCACGCCCGGCGTAGTCGGGTGCCAGTTCAGCGCGAATGGCTTCGACCAGAGCGTTGAGGTCCACTTCCGACATGCGCAGGGCAGAGCGGCCCATGTGCGAGAAATGTAGCAAATTGTCGACCAGGTTGCCGGCAAAATGCGCCGCTTCGCCGATGTGTTGCAAGAACCTTTTGCCCCGTTCACTCAAACCGTCGCCTTCCATTTCGCCCAGCAATTCCGTATACCCCGCGATATGGCGCAAGGGCGCCCGCAGGTCGTGGGAAACACTATACGAGAATGCCTCGAGCTCCTTGTTGGAGCGGCGCAATTCGTTGGCCATCTGCGCCAGTTCTTCAGCCTTGCGCAGCACGATACCCAGGACCGCATTGCGCAACTCCATTACGCCCTCGATGACCAACGGGTCCCAGGGTGCACAGTAACCGTGCAGTTGCTCCTGCCAGCGTTCGAAACTATGGCGAGGCGCGAGGTTGCCCAGTGGTGCGACTTCCTTGGTAGGCTGCCCAGCCCATTGGACGCTACGCACCTGTTCGGGGCGGAACCACAGCAGGTAGTGCGAGTGGATTTTAGAGATGGCCACTGCCAGTACGCCGCCGACATGCTCGGCCAATTCGGGCAGCTCGCTGACGTCACGGCGTACATTATCCGTCTGGAAAACATCTTCACCTTGGCGGGCTAGCCAATGGACCAGCGCATTGACCTGTGCCTCTGGCGGGACAGCTCCGATCAGCTCGCAATGCTCGGCAGAAATGATCGCAGCGCCTTGAGCACCTGCAAACGCCAGGAGCACATCGGGCAACGTACGCAGGCCTTCGCTGACACTATCGTGGTCGGCCATGGAAGAAATCATCCGCACGATGTACCGCCGCAACTCCAGTAACTGGTGAGTGCGGGCATGGGCTTCACGGGATTCGATCTGCAGGGACAGGACGCTGGCCAGCAGTTCACAAGCGGTACGTGTGCGCAGGGCCACCGATCGCGGTTGTGCGTGATGGCACGAAATGAGTCCCCACAGTTTGCCATCCACCACGATGGACAATGACATCGATGCCAGCGTATCCATGTTGCGCATGTATTGCAGGTGCACGGGCGATACGCTACGCAAGCTCGTGAAGCTCATGTCCAGCGGTTTGCCGGTGGTTGGGTTGAGTGGCGGTATCAAGGGAGACGGCTGATAGTTGGCATCTTCGATGACGCGGATGCGGTTGACCCGATAGAGCTCACGCGCCTGACGCGGTATGTCCGAGGCAGGGAAGCACAGGCCCAGGAAACTTGGATAACCTGCGTCGGCAACCTCGGCCAGTACCTGGCCATTGCCCTCGGCATCGAAGCGATAGGCCTTGACCCGTCCGAAGCCGGTCACGCGCTTGAGCTGAATCACGGTCTGCTGCAACAACTCTTCCAGGCTGCCCGCCAGGTGCAGGCTGCTGACGAAGGTGCGCACCAATGGGTAGTAATCACCTTGGGCCGTCAGGTCCTCGGGCACTCTGTGCGGCTCGAACTCGACGATTAGCACTTGATCGTGCCGGTGTACCAGCAGATGGAGCTCCTTCCGGCAAGGTGCCGTGTCGTGCAAGCGCACATCACCGATATGGAAAGGAAAGACCTCGTCCTCCGGCAGCCTCGCCAACTGCTGGCGCAAGTCAAAGCCGGCCTGGACGATTTCGCCGAAGTTGCAACCGAGCACCGATTCGGCGGGCGTTCCCAGCCACTGCACGATGTTTTCACTCGCCTGTAGGACCTGCAGATGCTCGGGGTCGAGCACCAGAACAAAACCGTGAGGCTGAACGCTACCCGGCACTTGAATGGGCTCTTGAGCGCAGCGTTCGATCGCCTGTGCAAGGGTTCGGTCGGTGGTCATCGAAGAAAACGCTCCTGTCATTTGGGACCCTGCATGCCGCAAGAGTCTGGGGCAGGATAATGGTGATATACCCTATCAGAATATCGCCTCGCCTGCCGTGCTTGGCCGTTGAACCCACTTTGCATGAAGGCTGCTTCGCGCTGTCCAGATCTTGCCATGGCCGTTACTGCTTTTTTGCTAATACCAAAAAACAGGCGTGTCGGCCGGTTCGAAGGTGAGCCCGCTGCTAGGCTTGAAACGAGTGTTGAAGCAGGGACGCTAACGTGAACAATCGCTTGTTTGCCGCGCTTGTGGGCCTGCTGCCAGTCGGCAGTGCCGTGGCGGCAGATTTTCTGGTCGAAGTGAGGGTGTTGGTGGAGCGCGGCTGCATGCTCGTCAACCCTGCCCGGGAGGCGGGAGCACAGGCACTCGGGCGCATCGACTTTGGTGCAGTGTCACGATTGGATGGCCCGCAAGCATCTCGAAGTGGAACGCTGTTGGGGCCTTCAGTGCCGCGGCTGGAGTGCAACCCGGACACGCCCTATCAGGTACGCGTGGACGCTGGCCAACATGGTGGGAGCGGAGCGGTGCGGTTCCTAGCCATGTCAGGCTCCAGCGCCAGGCCCATTCCCTACCGGTTATTTCGTGATGCGGCCGGGCGGCAGCCGATGTTGGTCGATGAGCCGCAATCATCACGGGTGCCTGGCAGCGGCTGGGTCGACCTGCCGTTGTACGCGAGGCTGGACAAGCTGGCCTGGGCCCCTGAAGCAGGGCGGTATGCCGACATGCTCAAAGTGACGGTCACCTGGTAGGTCAACCCATGCACAAGGACGTGAGGCCATGAACCGTTCCTCGATGCTGCTGCTGACCCTTGGTCCCTTGATCGTACCGGGCGGGGCGGCGCACGGCACCAGCACCGGTTTCATCCAGGCGCAACTGATCATCAGCGCTGCTTGCCAGATCAGCAGCGATGAAACGCAACCGGCGACACTGGCCAACCCTGGATTGATGGATTTCGGTGCCCGAGGCCCCAATTGGGAAGAGCCCGTGCGCAGTCGAGTGGATGACGTCGGCACCCAGGGCAGCTTGCAGATCAGCTGCACGCCTGAAGTGCGTGCGTTCAGGGTGAGCATCAATGCGGGCATGAACGGCGACGACGGGATACGCCGCCTGAGCAATGGGCGCGAGTTGATCCCTTACCAACTGGCCGTCGATCCTGCTGGCCGCAGCCACTATCCGGTCGGCCAGGCTCGGCCCTTCGTCATCAGCAGCACCCGGCAGATGCCCATTCCCATCTATGGCGTGCTGGTCGCACAGCCTCGTGCGCTACCCGCTGGCCTGTATCGCGACACCCTCAGAGTGACCCTGGACTGGTAACCCATCAAGGAGATATCGATGCGAACCCACCTCTCACGCTGCATCCTCGCCGGGCTGGGCATGGCGCTGGCGTCCCAGGCGCCGGCAGCCACCGTCACCGGTACCATAAACTCGACACTGACCCTGATTGCGGCTTGCCAGGTCAACGGCAGCTCAGGCACCTCGGGCCTGAATTTCGGCAGCCTGAACTTCGGCACTCAGGATGCCTTGTTCGGTACGGCCAACGCGCAGGTGCTCGGCGGCAGCGGCGGGGCACTGAGTGTGCTGTGTTCAGCGGGCACGGTGCCGGCCATTCGAGTACGCGCAGGCGCCCACGATGGTCAGTCCACCGGGGGCACCCGTGCTCTGGCAGACGGCGCCGGCAATTTCGTTCCCTATGACTTCTATACCGATGCGGGGCGCACGCAGTTGCTGGCCATCGACGGCACGATCACGTTGCCGACCAGCACCGGGGTCGCGCAAACCGTCAACCTCTATGGGCAGGCGCGTGGCAAGGCAGGTCTGCCCGCGGGGGTCTATACCGACACCGTCGCCGTCGAGCTGTCGTTCTGAGGCATGCGCGTTTGGCGTGCAGGGACCGTTGCCGGGTGCATGCTGATGCTGGCTGGCCCCCTGGGTGCGGCCACCACCAGTACCTTCGCGGTAAATGCGCAAGTTGTCGCCGGTTGTCTGGTCATAGGGGGCGCCACGCAGTACGGCACTCTGAACTACGGTACGCAGTCAGCCTTGTCCACGGCCGTGCTGAGTACGGCATTGGGCGGTTCGAGCGTGACGCTGCAGTGCACGCCAGGGGTAGTGCTGAGCATGAGCCTGGATGCTGGCCAGAACGCGAACGCAGGCGTGCGCAACCTCAAGCGTACGGGAGGCACGCAGGTAGTGCCCTACCAGTTGTACCAGGATGCTGCGTTGGCGCAGGGCATCGGCATTGGGCAAAACGTGAACGTGAGTTATGCCGACCCTGCAGCGGTAAGGCTGCCAGTCTACGGAAGGCTCCAACTACCCGGAACGGTGCCTGCCGGTACTTATACCGACGTGGTCCAGGTGACATTGACTTGGTGACCGGTCGATTCGCCACCATACCGTCCAAGGAGGGCTTCATGAGAGAACGCAGCAAATGGATCCGAGCCTTGTTGCTGATGTGCAGCGTGGCTGGCCAGCCGGTGTTAGCCGCCACGTCGGTACTGATCTGGCCCATTGACCCTGTGCTGGAAGCGGGACAGAAGGCAGGGGCGCTGTGGCTGGAAAATCGCGGGACCGCGGCGGCAAGCCTTCAAGTGCGTGTATTTGCCTGGCGTCAGGGGCGCTTCGAGGAGCAGTTCAGCGCACAACGTGAAATCATCGGCAGCCCGCCGGTGGCCACTATCGCACCCGGTCAGAAGCAGCTCATTCGCCTGACGCGCACAGGTGCGGCACCTGCCGGTCAGGAACAGGCCTACCGCATCATCATCGACGAAATTCCCCCCGCAGTGCCCGTGGACAAGGCCGAGGCCGGGACCACGGCCGCAATTCGCCTGCAGATGCGCTACTCGGTGCCGCTGTTCGTCTACGGGGAAGGCTTGTGGGGCCGCCCGGACCCGAACGGCGAGCGCAACGAGCAGGGTGTAGGCAAGCCCCAGCTGACCTGGCAGCCGGTGATGATACAGGGCAAGCCGTACATCGAGTTGCGAAACACCGGCCCGGTGCATGCACGCCTGACCGATGTGGTGGTGCAGCAAGGCAACCAGGCCAAACCAGTTGCAGCAGGGCTGCTGGGCTATGTACTGCCCGGGGCCAGCATGCGCTGGCCAGCGCCGCTGGCCGTGGGGGCCGGTGGAACACTCAAGGGCCGGGTCAACGGCCAGGGCGAGGCGGCCGTCATCAACCAGGGTCGATAAGTTACAGGCAAGTCACAGGGCCAGGGAGGGCCCGGCAATGGTCAGGACCGATGCGTGAAGAGGTTCGCGACGAAGCGCCTGGGGTATTTGGGGCTGGCACTGGCCGGTTCTACCCTGGTGCTGGCAGACGACCTGCCGCCGCCGCCAACGGAGCTGTCGGCGGTTGCCGATGCCACCTTGTACCTGGACCTCACGGTGAACCAGATGCCAAAGGCTGAATTGGTGCCGGTGCAGCAAAAGGCCGGGCGCCTTTACATAGGCAGTGACGTGCTGCGCGCAGCAGGCCTTGCGTTGCCCGGCGACCCCTCAGGCGACGTGGCCCTGGACGCCGTTGCTGGGATGCATGCCGAATATGACAGCCAGAACCAGCAACTGCGGCTGGATGTGCCCCCAGGCTGGTTGCCGGACCAGCAAGTCGGTGAGCGCACGCTTTACCCGCCTACCGATGCGCGCAGCAGCTTCGGTGCCTTGTTCAACTATGACCTGTACCTGAACGATACCGATGACAGCGGCACCTACCTCGCCGCCTGGAATGAACTACGCGTGTTCGACAGCTGGGGGACCGTGTCCAGCACTGGCCAGTGGCGGCGCTCGTTCAACGGCGTGACGCGCAGTGGCACGGGTGATGGATTCCTGCGTTACGACACCACCTGGCGCTTCACCGACGAGCAACGGATGCTGACCGTCGAGGCCGGTGACCTGATCACCGCCGCCTTGCCCTGGAGTAGCTCAGTGCGCCTGGGCGGGCTGCAGCTATCCAGGGATTTTGCTGCCCGGCCAGACCTTGTGACCTACCCGTTGCCCGCCTTCGCAGGCGAAGCGGCCGTGCCAACGTCCCTTGAGCTTTTCATCAATGGTTACCGGGCCAGCACCACCGAGTTGCAGCCTGGCCCCTATACCCTGACCAACGTCCCTTTCATCAACGGTGCCGGCGAGGCAGTGGTGGTGACCACCGACACCCTGGGCAGGCAAGTGTCCACGACCCTGCCGTTCTATGTGACCAGCAGCCTGTTGCAAAAAGGGTTGACCGACTATGCGGTGGCAGCCGGCAGTCTCAGGCGTGACTATGGGGTGCGCGACTTCGGATACGGCCCAGGCGTGGCCTCGGCCAGCCTGCGCCACGGCCTGAGCGATACGTTCACGCTGGAGGCCCATGCGCAAACGGCCGAGTCCCTGATGCTCGGGGGCCTGGGGACGAACATGCGCCTAGGGCAGTTCGGGGTGCTCAATGCTGCACTTGCCCAAAGCCGTTTGGAAGGCAACCAAGGTCAGCAAACCGCCCTGGGTTATCAATACAACAGTCAACGCCTGGGGTTCAGCTACCAGCGCCTGCAACGCCATGGCGATTACGCCGACCTAACCCGCATCGACCGGCGCGACATGCAGCTGAGCAGGAGCAGCGAGCAGGTGACGCTGAGTTTGAACCTCAACCAGTACGGGAACCTGGGCGCCGGTTATTTCGATGTGCGCGCCGGGGACGGCACCCGCACACGTTTGATCAACCTCAGTTACAGCAGGCCCCTGTGGGGCAACAGCAGTATTTACTTCTCTGCTAACCGAGAGGTGGGTGATCGCCAATGGGCGGCGCAGGCGCAACTGGTGATTCCGTTCGACATGACCGGCACCCTGGCCTTGGGCATCGAACGCAACAAAGACGGCCAGCACCAGCAGCGGGCCAACTACAGCCGGGCGGTTCCGGTGGGTACCGGGGTGGGCTACAACCTCGGGTATGCCACCGGTAGCGATCGCCAGGCTTACCGCCAGGCCGACGCCACCTGGCGCCTGCAGTCGGTCCAGCTGCAGGCGGGTGTCTACGGCAGCAGTGGAGAAATGACCCGGTGGGCCGATGCCAGCGGCTCGATCGTGTGGATGGACGCCGGCCTGTTCGCGGCCAACCGCATCGATGAAGCGTTCGTCGTGGTCAGCACCTCTGGCTACGCCGATGTGCCCGTGCGATACGAAAACCAGCCGGTAGGCCGCACCGACAAACGCGGTCACCTGCTTGTGCCCTATAGCAGTGCCTACTACCGAGGCAAATATGAAATAGACCCGATGGATTTGCCGCCTGACATTCTGGCACCGCACGTCGAGCAACGCGTTGCCGTACGCCGTGGCAGCGGTTATCTGCTCGACTTCGAACTCAAGCAGGTGCAGGCAGCCAGCCTGGAACTGGTGGATGGCAATCAGCGACCGCTGAGCCTGGGGAGCCGCGTCAGACACGTGCAAAGCGGCGCCCAGGCCGTGGTGGGGTGGGATGGGCTGGTTTACCTGGAAAATTTGCAGGCCACTAACCGCTTGCAGGTCGAACTGGCGGGGGGAGGGCAGTGCGAGGTCGACTTCACCCTGCCAGAAAGCACCGGCTCGATCCCTTTGGTCGGGCCGTTGGTGTGCAAGTGAGCCGCCATCAAGCCTGGCTCTGCGCAGGGTTTCTAGCGCTCTGCGCAGAGCCTGCCCTGGCCAAGTGCGCGTCGGTGGCCACCGCGCCCGCTCTGTTCGGCGCCCTCAATTCAACCCAGGTTCGCACCGCCGTGCAGACAGCATCCACGGCGAACGCCGGTTTACAGTGCAATGGCACGGTATTGAGCGTGCTCAGCAACACCGACTCGTTCAAGCTGACGGTACAGCCGTCCACGGGGGGGGTGCTTGGCCCTACAGGGGATGTCATCCCGTATACGCTCTACGCCGATGCCACCACCAACTTTCCCATCAGCCGCGGTGTTGCATTCGAGTACGGACGCACGGGTATCCTCGACCTGCTGGGCTTGCTCAACGGTACGCCCAAGACTGTACCGTTGTACCTTCGCACCCAGATCGGGAGTAACGTGGCGGCAGGTCTCTATCAGGAGACCCTCAAGCTGGATTGGACCTGGAACTATTGTGAAGGGCTTTCGCTGGGCGGGTTGTGCATCGGGCGGGATACCGGATCAGGCACCCAGTACCTGACCGTCAGCCTGACGGTGACCAATGATTGCCAGATCGTTACACCGAATATCAACTTCGGTTCTGCGCCTGTGGTCAGCGCCTTCGCAACGGTCAACCAGAGCCTGAGCGTTTCCTGTACCAAAGGCAGTGCCTACAGCGTCGGGCTCCGCGATGGGCAGAACGTGCTGAGCGGGCGGCGGCGCATGAAGTCGGCTGCCAACAATTACCTGGCGTACGACATCTACAAGGGCGCAGGCACCGTTCGCTGGGGCGCGAGCGGTAGCGCCAGGCGGGCCAGTGCCGATGCCGACGTCAACCCGGGCATGGGTACTGGCACTGGCAGTCAGGTTTTCAACTACAACGCCCGCGTCTATACCGACCAGGCTACGCCGCCGGCGGCGAGCTACTCGGACAGCGTGGTACTGGACGTCCAGTTCTGAGAGAAGGCTCAGCGCAGGTCGTCTACCATCGCGGCGAGCGTATCCAATACGGCGCTCGCCAATGCCTTGGAGCGCAGCCCTGACCAGCCCGTGCGCGGGTCGGGGGCATCGTCGTGGTCCTTGAAGGGCATCTCCAGGGTCAGTGACAAGCAGTCGTGCGCCATCCCCACGGCGTTGCATGCCAACGTCGTGTTGGCCTGGCCTGGCGCGTCACGGGTGTACCCATGGGTGGTCTGGAAGTCTGCCGTCAGGCTCATCAGCGTGTTGCGGAAGGTTTCTTCCAGGTGGGCGAGGCGGGCTGTGTAGCCTGGGTTGCCCTCGCAGGCGGCAGTGAATACATGGGGGATTTCTTCATCCCCGTGCACGTCGATGAAGGCGTCCACACCATATTGTTTCATCTGCGCCTGGGCGAAGAACACTTCCGGAGTGAGCTCGACATTGGCGTCCTGCCAGGCGCGGTTAAGGTCCTTGCCGGCGTAATTGGTGCGTAGATGGCCCAGGAAGGCACCGTCAGGGTTCATGTTAGGAATCAGGTACAGATCAGCGCGGCTCAGCAGTTGCTGGACAGTGGCGTCGCCAGCCTGCAAACGGTCGATCAGCCCCTCCATGAACCACTCGGCCATGTGCTCACCGGGATGTTGCTGGGCGATGAACCACACCTTGCGCTTGCCCGCTGCACCGTCGCCTGCGCGCAGCAGCGGGATGTCGCGACCCTGGATGCTGCGGCCGCTGGCCAGCAATGTGATGCCGGGGAGGGCGAGCGCACGTTCGATCAGTTGATTGTGGCGTGCACGGGGGTAGGGCTCGAAGTAGGCGAACCAGATCTGCGGTTGCTGCGCCGTGATCTCGAAGCTCAGGGCGGTACCATCGAATTGGCTGGGCACCCGAAACCAGGTCTGCTGGTCGTAAGAGGCCACGGCGTTGTAGCCAGTCCAGGCATTCTTGTAAGACGAGCCAGCAGCGTTGTCGAGGCTGAACCGATGTTTCTGCCCAGGCGTCAGGCCGCTGACGCGAAAGTGAAACCACTGGTAGTGGCCACTGTGGGTGTCCGGCCGGATGGCGAGGCGGACCTGGGCAGGATTGCTGGCGTCGATGACTTCGATGTTGCCAGAATCGAAGTCGCAATCGATATGCAGCGGTGACAGCGTCACGGTCATGGGCGGGCTCCTTGGCGATGTTGTTGTGCAGCTACTGTACACCGCTTGCAGGCCTCAAAGCGCCCCTGTGCGCTTAGCCGTGGTTCAGAGCCCCAACTGGCTTAGGCCCGGATGATCATCAGGGCGTCGGCCGAGCGGCCAATGGAACTTGCGCTCGCTTTCTGCGATTGGGTGCTCGTTGATGCTCGCGTGCCGGTAGTGCATCAGCCCGTCCGGGGCAAACTCCCAGTTCTCGTTACCATACGCCCGGTGCCATTGGCCGCTGTCATCGCGGTACTCGTAGGCATAGCGCACGGCAATACGGTTTTCGGTGAAGGCCCAAAGCTCCTTGATCAGCCGATAATCAAGCTCGCGGTTCCATTTGCGGGTCAGAAAAGCCTCAACCTCGGCTCGCCCACGGGGAAACTCGGCGCGATTGCGCCATACGGTATCGGGGGTATAGGCCAGCGACACCTTGGCAGCATCGCGACTGTTCCAGCCGTCTTCGGCCAGACGGACTTTCTCAATGGCGCTGTCGCGGGTGAAAGGTGGCAGCGGTGGACGGGACATTGCTCGACTCCTCGGCATGAAGGTGTCCGAAAAGCGTAGCGTGCCTGGGACAAAGCGAGAATCATCACCAGGCAGACTTCATAATTGCGTCGGCGACAACAATGCTGATGTGTGCGGAGTACCGGTGTGGTCGAGTGTGGGGGCTGCCCGTCACGACCGTGGCAGGTGCACGGCCGTGACGAACAACGGGCTCAGCGCCGGCGGAACAAAGGCAGCGGCTGGTCCGTGGCACCCTGGTAGGTGACCGAGAAGTCCTTCAGGCCCTGCAGAGCGTCTTCGGGGTCCTTGTCGGCGCGGATGGCGAATGCATCGAAACCGCAACGGGCCATGAAGAACAGCTGGTCGCGCAGCACATCGCCGATGGCGCGCAACTCACCCTTGTAGCCGTAGCGGTCGCGCAGCAGGCGCGCATTGGAATAGCTGCGCCCGTCGGTGAAGGCAGGGAAATTCAGGGCGATGACCTGGAAGTGTTGGACGTCCTCGCCAATCTCCTCAGCCTCCTGGTCGCTGTCCAGCCAGATGCCCAGGCCACCGTCGCGGGCTTTCAGGGCATGGGCATGGTCGCGCCACATCTGCAGGGGCACGATGTAGTCGTCGCAGTTGGTCAGTTCGTCGAACGAAGTTTCCTTAGGCAGCAGGTGCCAGGTTTCGTCGACGATCTGGTTGTGCTTAATGATTCGCTGCATACACGCGTTCCTTGAAGGGGTCGATGCCGATGCGTTGGTACGTGTCGATGAAACGCTCTTCTTCAGTGCGTTGTTCGACGTAGACGGCGATCAGCTTCTCGATCACATCGGCCATGTCGTCCTGGGCGAACGAGGGGCCCAGGATCTTGCCAAGGCTGGCGTCGCGCGCGGCGTTGCCGCCCAGCGATACCTGGTAGAACTCTTCGCCCTTCTTGTCCACGCCCAGGATGCCGATATGACCGACGTGGTGGTGACCGCACGCATTCATGCAACCGGAAATGTTCAGGTCGATCTCGCCAATGTCGAACAGGTAGTCCAGGTCGTCGAAACGACGCTGGATGGATTCGGCAATGGGGATCGACTTGGCGTTGGCCAGGGAGCAGTAGTCACCGCCTGGGCAGCAGATGATATCGGTCAGCAGGCCAATGTTCGGGGTGGCGAATCCGCTCTCGCGCAGCTCCAGCCACAGGGCATACAGCTGGCGTTGCTCGACGTCGGCCAGGATGATGTTCTGCTCGTGCGAGGTGCGCAGGAAGCCGAAGCTGTAACGTTCTGCCAAGTCGGCTACGGCGTCGAGCTGCTTGTCGGTGAGGTCACCTGGGGCAACGCCGGTGGGCTTGAGCGACAGGGTCACGGCCACGTAACCAGGGCGTTTATGGGCGCGGGTGTTGCGTGAGCGCCAGCGCGCGAACCCTGGATGTTCGCTGTCCAAGGCGCTGTAGTCGACATCGTCCAGCGCCAGGTACTGCGGATCGACGAAGTGACGCGACACGCGCTGCACTTCCGCCTCGGTCAGCGTGCTGCTGCCGCCACGCAGGTGGACCATTTCGGCCTCGACCTTTTCGGCGAAGACTTCGGGTGTCAGGGCCTTGACCAGAATCTTGATCCGCGCCTTGTACTTGTTGTCCCTGCGGCCGTAGCGGTTGTAGACGCGCAGGATAGCGTCCAGGTAGCTGATCAGGTCCTGCCAGGGCAGGAACTCATTGATGAACGAACCGACCACCGGCGTGCGGCCCAATCCGCCCCCGACCAGGACGCGGAAACCCAGCTCGCCAGCGTCGTTGCGCACCGGCTCAAGGCCGATGTCGTGCACTTCGATGGCCGCGCGGTCCTGTTTCGAACCGTTGATGGCGATCTTGAACTTGCGCGGCAGGAAGGCGAATTCCGGGTGGAACGTGGTCCACTGACGGACGATCTCGCACCAGGGGCGCGGGTCGATGACTTCATCGGCGGCAACGCCAGCGAACTGATCGGTGGTGGTGTTGCGCAGGCAGTTGCCGCTGGTCTGGATGGCGTGCATCTGCACGGTCGCCAATTCGGCCAGGATGTCGGGGATATCTTCCAGGGACGGCCAGTTGAACTGCACGTTCTGGCGGGTGGAAATGTGCGCGTAGCCCTTGTCGTAATCGCGGGCGATCTTGGCCAGGGTACGCACCTGCCGGGCATTGAGTTGGCCATAAGGAACGGCGACACGCAGCATCGGCGCGAATCGTTGAATGTATAGGCCGTTCTGCAGGCGCAGCGGGCGGAATTCTTCCTCGCTCAGCTCACCGGCCAGGTAGCGGCGGGTCTGATCACGGAACTGCTTGACGCGGTCCTCGATGATCCGCTGATCGTATTCGTCATATACGTACATAAAAGTCCTGTCTCAGGCATGCAGCTATTCGCGCGCACGGCCGCGCACTCCGGTTCGGAGCCGGGGCACCATAGCAGGTTGTATTTATGCGCAAAAGTGATGTTTTTGCATATGAAAAGAACCAAACGGACTATGTGAGACTGACTGCCATTTATGCGCCAGTTCTGACCCGATGGGTATAATCCTGGGTTTGCTTCAGAGACGTCAGCCTATGCTCAAGGCCCTGTACCGCTGCCTTTGCCTGTGCTTCGCCCTGCCATTGAGCGCAAGTGCGCAGCCGGTGTCAGTGGTTTTCCTCAACCCGGGTTCGCCAGACGAGACATTCTGGACCAGCTACAGCCGGTTCATGCAGTCCGCCGCTGACGAACTGGGCATGGACTTGCGTGTGGAGTATGGCGAGCGCCGGACCGATCTTGCCCTGAGCCAGGCCCGGGCGGCCCTCGATGGGCCCAGGCGACCTGATTACCTGGTACTGGTAAACGAGCAGTACATCGCCCCTGAGATCATGCGCCTGTCGCAAGGGGCGGGGGTCAAGCTGTTGCTGGTCAACAACGGCTTGACGCCTAGCCAGGCGCGGGCTGTCAGCGCTCGGCCTGACAAATTCGCGCAGCCGTTGGGTTCTTTGACCACCAATGACGAACAAGCCGGTTTCCAGATGTTGCGTGAAATGATCGCGCAATTGCCTGCCACCAGTGGCCCAGTGGATTTGGTCGCGTTCTCAGGCGTGAAAACTACGCCTGCCTCGCAGCGCCGGGAAGAAGGCATGCGCCGTGCCTTGGCCGACTTCCCCCAGGTGCGCTTGCGGCAGGTGGTGTACGGCGGGTGGAGCCGGCAGCGCGCCTACGAGCAGGCGCGGTTTCTGCTCGAACGCTACCCACAGACACGGCTTGTATGGTCGGCCAACGACGAGATGGCCTTTGGGGCCATGCAGGCGTTCGAGGAAGCGGGGCTCAAGCCAGGCAAGGATGTCATGTTCAGTGCGGTGAACAGCTCGGGGGAGGCGTTGCGTGCGCGTCTGGATGGGCGCTTGAGTGTACTGATGGGCGGGCATTTCAGCCTTGGGGGCTGGGCCATGGTCATGCTGTATGACGATGCCCACGGCCTGCCGTTCGGGCGCGACGGCCTGCGCAATTACAGCCTGCCTGTGCTGCAGAGCATCGACCAGGCCAAGGCCGGGCAATGGCTTAAACGACTGGAGTTGGCCGACCACGGCGTGGACTTCAAGGCGTACAGCGCGATAGGGCGCACGGCTGGCTATCAGTACCCGTTCCTGACGTCACCGGTCGAATACTGAAAAGCCCTGCTTGAGCAAAGGTCTTTGCTGGTCTTAACTGCCGATTGTGCGGTGCATTCCCATAATCACTACAAGAGGCAATGCCATGACCAATCCAACGAAGTTGCGCAAGCCCAGCCATGGCGTCGATACCTGGGCAATCCTGTGCCTGGTCGCGCTGGTCGTCATCACGGCGGTGTATTGGGGCACTCACCCCTAATCCTGCTCACCGATCACATGGCGCATCAACACTGACGCGCCTTGTTTCCAGCTGCGCCCCACGGGAACAGCTGGATGCGGGTGTGCCTTAGCTGTCATACCCAAGGTTTGGCGCCAGCCAGCGCTCGCTGACACTTATTGGTTGACCTTTGCGGGTGCTGTAGCACTCGATCTGATCCTTGTCCACCTTGCCCACTGCAAAGTACTGCGCCTGCGGGTGGGCGAAATACCAGCCGCTGACAGCCGCGGCCGGGAACATGGCGTAATGCTCGGTCAGGAAGACGCCGCTTGGGCCGGTTTCGCCGATGGCGCTGCCGTCGAGCAGGCGGAACAGGGTTTCTTTCTCGGTGTGGTCGGGGCATGCCGGGTAGCCCGGCGCTGGACGGATGCCACGGTACTGCTCCTTGATCAGCGCTTCGTTGTCCAGCTGCTCCTCCCGGGCATACCCCCAGTAATCCTTGCGCACCTGCTCATGCAACCATTCGGCGCAGGCCTCGGCCAGGCGATCGGCCAGGGCCTTGACCATGATCGAGCTGTAGTCGTCGCCTTTGTCCTGGTACGCCTTGGCGACTTCTTCGGCCCCGATACCGGCCGTGGTGATGAACCCGCCCACGTAGTCGGTCACACCGCTGGCCTTGGGGGCCACGAAGTCGGCCAGCGACCAGTTGGGCTTGCCGTCGGGCTTGATGGTCTGCTGGCGCAGGTGGTGCAAGGTCGCCAGCGCAGCGCCGTCTTCGCCGTACACCTCGATGTCGTCATCGGCCACCTGGTTGGCGGGCCAGAAGCCAAACACTGCGCGAGCACTGATGAGTTTTTCGTCGATCAGTTTGTCGAGCATTTCGCGGGCGTCCGCATACAGGGCAGTCGCCGCCTCGCCAACGACTTCGTCCGTGAGAATTCGCGGGAACTTGCCCGCCAGGTCCCAGGAGATGAAGAACGGCGTCCAGTCGATGTATTGGGCCAGGGTGCGCAGGTCGATGTCATGCAGGACCTTGGTGCCAGTGAAGGAGGGTACGGCTGGCTGGTAGCCGGCCCAGTCGTACTGGGGTTTGGCCGCCACTGCCTGGGCGTAGGTGAGGCGCTCGGTCCGGGCGCTGCGATTGGCCGTGCGTGCGCGTACCTCTTCGTAGTCCTGGCGTGTGCTTTCGACGAAACCCGCCTTGAGCTCCTTGGACAGCAATTGCGTCGCCACGCCGACGGCGCGAGACGCATCGGTGACGTAGATCACGGCGTCATTGCTGTACTTGGGCTCGATCTTCACGGCCGTATGGGCCTTGGAGGTGGTGGCGCCGCCAATCATCAACGGCAGCTCGAAACCCTGGCGCTGCATCTCGCGCGCCACATGCACCATCTCGTCCAGCGACGGTGTGATCAGGCCCGACAGGCCAATGATGTCGCATTTCTCGTCCCGAGCCGTCTGCAGGATCTTCTCGGCGGGCACCATCACCCCCAGGTCGACGATGTCGTAGCCGTTGCAGCCGAGCACCACGCCGACGATGTTCTTGCCGATGTCGTGCACATCGCCCTTGACCGTCGCCATCAGGATCTTGCCCTTGGCCTCGGGCTTGTCGCCTTTCTCGGCTTCGATGAACGGAATCAAGTGCGCAACGGCTTGCTTCATCACCCGGGCCGACTTGACCACTTGGGGCAGGAACATCTTGCCGGCGCCGAACAGGTCGCCGACCACGTTCATGCCGCTCATCAAGGGGCCTTCGATGACCTCGATCGGCCGCGCACATTGCTGGCGGCACGCCTCGGTGTCCTCGACGATGAACGCCGTGATGCCCTTTACCAGCGCATGCTCCAGGCGCTTTTCCACCGGCAGCGAGCGCCACTGTTCGTTCTCGACTTCCCGCGTGGCACCGCCGCCTTTGTAGTCGTCGGCAATGGCCAGCAGCGCATCGGTGCCCTGGGGCGTGCGGTTGAGCACCACATCCTCGACCTTTTCCCGCAACGGCGCTGGGATCTGGTCGTAGATTTCCAACTGCCCGGCATTGACGATGCCCATGGTCAGGCCGTTGGCGATGGCGTGGTACAGGAACACCGAGTGAATCGCCTCGCGCACCGGGTTATTGCCCCGGAACGAGAACGACACGTTGGACACCCCACCCGAGGTCAAGGCGTGCGGCAGGTGGTCGCGGATATAGGCGCAGGCCTCGATGAAATCCACGGCATAGTTGTTGTGTTCCTCGATGCCGGTGGCGACAGCGAAGATATTCGGGTCGAAGATGATGTCTTCTGCGGGGAAGCCCACCTCGTTGACCAGAATGTCGTAGCTGCGCTTGCAGATTTCCTGTTTGCGCGCGGCAGTGTCGGCCTGGCCAACCTCGTCGAAGGCCATGACCACCACGGCTGCGCCATAGCGCTTGCACAAGCGGGCATGGTGCTTGAACTGCTCAACGCCTTCTTTCATGGAAATGGAGTTGACGATGCCTTTGCCCTGGATGCACTTGAGGCCAGCCTCGATCACCTCCCACTTCGAAGAGTCGATCATGATCGGCACGCGCGAGATGTCCGGCTCGCCGGCGATCAGGTTGAGGAAACGGACCATGGCCGCCTGGGAGTCGAGCATCCCTTCGTCCATGTTGATGTCGATGACCTGGGCGCCGGCCTCTACCTGCTGCAGCGCCACTTCCAGGGCCTCGGTGTAGTTTTCCTCGCGAATCAGCCGCGCGAACCTGGCCGAGCCGGTGATGTTGGTGCGCTCACCGACGTTGACGAACAACGACTGGCGATCAATGGTGAAGGGCTCCAGGCCCGAGAGGCGGCACGCCTTGGCGATCTCCGGGATTGGCCGTGGCGGGTACTTGGCCACGGCCTCGGCGATTGCCTGGATATGCCCAGGGGTGGTGCCACAGCAACCGCCAATGATGTTCAAGAAGCCACTGGCGGCGAACTCCTCGACCACGGCGGCCATTTCCGCCGGGGTTTCGTCGTACTCACCGAAGGCATTGGGCAAGCCCGCATTGGGGTGGGCCGAAACGTGAGTATCGGCCTTGCTCGACAACTCTTCCAGGTAAGGGCGCAAGTCCTTGGCGCCTAATGCGCAGTTCAGGCCGACGGATATAGGCTTGGCGTGCCGGACCGAGTTCCAGAAGGCTTCGGTGGTCTGCCCGGACAATGTGCGGCCGGAGGCATCGGTGATGGTGCCGGAAATCATGATCGGCAGCTCGATGCCGTCGTCCTCGAACACCTGCTGCACGGCGAAGATCGCCGCCTTGGCATTGAGGGTGTCGAAGATGGTTTCGATCAGGATCAGGTCGGCACCGCCCTCGATCAGCCCGCGGGTGGCCTCGATGTAGTTTTCCACCAGCGCGTCGAACGTGACGTTGCGGTAGCCCGGGTCGTTCACATCGGGAGATATCGAGCAGGTGCGGCTGGTCGGGCCGAGCACGCCCGCCACGAAGCGCGGCTTGTCGGGTGTTTCCAGCGTCTTGGCATCGGCCACTTGGCGGGCGATGCGCGCCCCTTGCACGTTCAATTCATACACCAGCGATTCCATGCCATAGTCGGCCTGGGAGATCTGGGTGGCGTTGAAGGTGTTGGTCTCGAGAATATCGGCGCCCGCGTCCAGGTAAGCCTTCTCGATGGCCGCGATGATATCTGGACGACTCAGCAGCAGCAGGTCATTGTTGCCTTTGACGTCGCTTGGCCAATCGGCAAAGCGCGTGCCACGATAGTCGGCTTCCTCCAACCGGTAGCTTTGAATCATGGTGCCCATGCCGCCATCGAGAATCAGGATGCGCTCTTTAAGTGCTTGTTGAAGGGCGTGAAGACGAGCGCTGCGGTCGGACATATGAACTACCTGGACGGGCGGAAATCAGAAAGTGCTGAATCATAACAAAGCTGCACGGTTTTTAGGGGTGCGCTCGGTTTCCATGAAATATGTTCATGTTGCCTGGGTCTTACTCAGCTATTAATACAAACACTGCCCATGCTTATTGCGTTGGCTGCACATAATCAGGACATCTCGCACATGGTGCATCGTATGCTTGCCGGCTTTGTCGCTCTCTTACTCAGTAGCGCGGCGTTCGGGCAAGGTCTTCAAGCAAGTCCAGCCATCTCCTACACCCGTGATGTCCAGCCGATCTTCACCGAAAAATGCGTTGCCTGCCACGCCTGCAACGACGCTGCCTGCCAGCTAAAGCTGGAGGCAGCCGAAGGCGCCGTGCGCGGCGCCAGCAAGGTGCCCGTTTATCAGGGCGAGCGCAGCAAGGCCGTGGCGCCCACCCGGTTGTTCTATGACGCTCATGGCGAGGCCGAGTGGCGCAAGAAGGGCTTCTATTCGGTGCTCGACAACCAGGGCAGCCAAGCCGCATTGATGGCGCGCATGCTCGAGCTGGGGCACAAGACGCCGCTCACGCCAAATGCCAAGGTACCGGATGAGATTGCACTAGGCCTGAACCGCAACAATATGTGTCCGTTGCCCCATGAGTTCGACGCCTACGCCGGTGCGCATCCCATGGAAGGCATGCCGCTGGCCGTCACCGGCCTGACCGACCAGGAATACGCGACACTGCGTGGCTGGCTGGCGGCGGGTGCGCCAGTCGAGTACCAGGCGATCAAGCCCAGTGCCAGCGAAGCCCGTCAGATCGCCGAATGGGAAGCGCTGCTCAATCGTCCTGGGGCTTCAGAAGCCCTGGTGGGGCGTTGGCTGTACGAGCATCTGTTCCTCGCCCACATCCATTTTACCGGGGGTGAGCAGGGGCACTTTTTCCAATGGGTGCGCTCGCGCACGCCCAGCGGGCAGCCTGCCGATATCATCGCCACGCGCAGGCCCAATGATCCGCCCGGAACTGAGTTCTTTTATCGCCTGATTCCCGTCCAGGGCGTGATCGTGCACAAGACACACATCACCTACCCCCTGGGTCCGCAAAAACTCAAGCGGGTCAAGCAGCTCTTCTACGCCGGCGATTGGCAGGTGACCACGCTGCCAGGCTACGGCCCTCGTCACCGCGCCAACCCTTTCGAAACCTTCGAGGCGATCCCGGCGGTGGCTCGCTACCAGTTCATGCTCGACAACGCCGAGTACTTCGTACGCACATTCATACGCGGGCCGGTGTGCCGTGGGCAGATTGCCACGGACGTGATCCGCGACAACTTCTGGGCGCTGTTCCAGGAGCCTGCCTTCGACCGCTACGTCACCGATGCCCGTTACCGTGGCAAGGCCACGCCCTTGCTCGCCATGCCGGGTCAGAATGACGATGTGGGCAGTGTGCTTGCGCTGTGGCGCGCCTATCGCGACAAGCGCAACGAGTACGAGAAACTGCGCCGTGAAGCCTATGCCGACATGCCGGCCCCGGGCTGGTCGACCTTGTGGACAGGCAACGACAACGCGTTGCTGAGCATCTTCCGTCACTTCGACAGCGCTACAGTGACCAAGGGCCTGGTGGGGGATGTGCCCCTGACGATGTGGTTGTTCGACTACCCCTTGCTCGAGCGCACCTACTACCAGCTGGCGGTCAACTTCGACGTCTTCGGCAACCTGTCGCACCAGCTGCAGACGCGCCTGTACTTCGACCTGATCCGCAACGGCGCCGAGGTCAACTTCCTGCGCCTGATGCCGGCCGAGTCGCGCCAGGGCATCCTGAGCGACTGGTATCAAGACAGCGGCAAGATAAAGATGTGGCTCGACTACGAAAACATCGACGCCGATACCCCGAGCGGCCTTGCCCTGAGTCCACACGATCCCAAACACGACTTCGGGTTGCAGCTGATCGCGCGGACCGCCAGCATCAATGCTTCACCCGACCCGATCAACCGCTGCCAGGGGGCGTACTGTTCGCGGCCGCAGATGACTGAAGAGTTCCGCAATGCAGAGCAGTCCCTCAGCCGGCTGGTCTCGCGTCCGGCCGCAGGGTTGAAAGTGATCAATCAATTGCCCGAGGCGACGCTGCTGCGCATCGAAGGGCAGGGTGGGCAGCGGCAGGTCTATACTTTGATGCGCAACCGGGCGCACAGCAACGTGGCATTCCTGTTGGGCGAGGCTTATCGTTACCAGCCGGGCCTCGATACCCTGACCTTGCAGCCCGGGGTCATGACCAGCTACCCCAACTTCATGTTCAACGTGCCAGCCGCCGAAGTACCGGTGTTCGTCGACCTGATGAGTCAGGCCAAGGATGATACCGCTCGCTTCGAGCGCATCGTCGAGCGATGGGGTATACGCCGAACTCACCCGCAATTCTGGCGTTATTTCCATGACCTGAGCGCGTTCATTCTGGAAACCGACCCGGTGGAGGCCGGCGTGCTGGACATGAACCGCTACGAAAACCTCTGATCGGGGCGCGCTGACCTTTCGCGCCCTCCTGCGGTCCCAAACCATGAGTGGCACCGGCAGCTGCGCTGCAGCCGGTGCCTGAATGCACCGGCAAACGCAGGGTACTTCATGCTGTATTCGCTTCAAGCACTTCGTGCTTTCGCCGCCTGGGTGGTCGTCTGCCACCACTTCATGCAGGTTTTTTTCGACTTTCATGCGTCCGGGCCCGTCGGCCAATTGTTCACTGATCGGGGTGCGGTCGGCGTGGATATCTTCTTCGTCATCAGCGGGTTGGTCATCTACCTTTCGACCTGCGACAAGCAGGTTGTCCCGCATCAGTTTCTGCTAAACCGAGTGCTGCGTATCGTGCCGGCCTACTGGTTCTACTCGGCCTTGATGGCCTTGATGCTGCTGGCCTTCAGTCAATGGATGCCGCATCAGGTGTTCACCTGGCAGCACCTATTGCGTTCACTCTTTTTCATACCGGCAGAGAACCCAGGTGGCTACGGCATGTACCCCACCCTGAACGTCGGCTGGACCTTGAACTTCGAGATGATGTTCTACCTGCTGTTCGGGATGGCGTTTCTCGTTGGCCGGCGCCTGCACTTGCTGGTGGTGGCCGGGCTGTTGGTAGTGGTGAGCGAGGTCCTGGGGCGCCTGGGCGTGGTCAGTCATTTCTACAACAATGACATCGTCTATGAATTCCTGCTCGGCATCGGTATCGGTGTGCTGCATCGCCGTGGCCTGATCCGTCAGGGTGTCTGGGTCCCGCTGGGGCTTCTGGCAGTGGCCGCGCTGGCCATTTATCAGCTAGACGCCTCTCAACGGCTGCTGCATTGGGGCCTGCCCAGCGCAATGGTCGTCCTGGCCTTCATCGCCATGGAGCCGCTGTTCACTGGCAATCGCGTACTCAAGGCGCTGGGCGACTGCTCGTATTCGGTGTACCTGATCCATGTACTGGTCCTGCACCTGGGCTGGTTTGCCAGCCAGCAACTGGGGCTGGACCCGTACCTGACATTCGCCGTCTGCGTGCCTTGCATCGCACTGCTGTCGTGGCTCAGTTACCAGTGGATCGAGCGCGGCCTGTACCGTCACATGCAGGCCTGGATGCAAGCACCGAGCGTACAGGTGCAGCCGTATGTGCTTTCCCGAGTCAAATACTAGGACTTTGTTAGAGGGCTGCGTTGGCGTACACTGGCGCACAAGTCTGTGAGGAACCTACATGAGCGCTATAACCATTACCGACGCCGCCCATGACTACCTGGCTGATCTGCTGTCCAAGCAGAACACGCCGGGTATCGGCATTCGTATCTTCATCACCCAGCCGGGTACCCAGTACGCCGAGACGTGCATCGCCTATTGCAAGCCGGGTGAAGAGAAGCCTGATGACACTGCTGTGGGCCTCAAAAGCTTCACTGCCTACCTCGACGCTGTCAGCGTGCCGTTCCTGGAAGATGCGCTGGTGGACTATGCCACCGACCGCATGGGTGGCCAGTTGACCATCAAGGCGCCTAACGCCAAGGTGCCGATGGTCAATGAAGACAGCCCCATCAACGAACGCATCAACTACTATCTGCAGACCGAAATCAACCCTGGCCTGGCCAGTCATGGCGGTCAGGTGAGCCTGGTGGATGTCGTCGACGAGGGCATCGCTGTCCTGCAATTTGGCGGCGGCTGCCAAGGTTGCGGTCAGGCGGACGTCACCCTCAAGGAAGGCATCGAGCGGACACTCCTCGAGCGCATTCCTGAGCTCAAGGGTGTGCGTGATGTGACGGACCATAGCCAGAAAGAAAACGCCTACTACTAAGGCATCAGGGGTTGCACCGAGCTGGAATCTGGCTTGGCGCTGGCCCTGGAAGGCGACGTGCCGCACTGCACTAGCAACAAACTGTTACGTTTGCAAGCCCTGCGACAATCGGCCGCTGCCCGTAATCAGCGGCCTGCAGGGGTTAATCGCCGCCAGTGGGTAGAAGGTACTTGGGGGGCATGCCAGAATGCGCCGGTTTTCTGCCCGGCCCGCCCCGAGGGTCGGCACCTTCCCTGTAAAGGATGGTTTCATGAATGATCTTCTGACCCGGCGTGCAGTCGTCGCCGGCATGGGCGTTCTTGGGCTTGGCCTGCTGGCAGGTTGCAGTCCGGCGCGTGGGCTCGAGTTCAAGTATGGCAAGAACATGAGCAACGAAATCCTTGGGCGCAAGTTCTCGCTGCGCGATCCCCAAGGCAACGTCCGTACCCTCTCAAGCTTCTACGGCAGCATGCCGATGGTCTTCTTCGGCTTCACCCAGTGCCCGGCCATCTGCCCGACCACACTGGCACGAGCCGCCCAGATCCGCAAACTGCTGCGCGGTCGAGACCGTGATCTGTTCCAGGTGGTATTCATTACCCTCGATCCAGAACGCGATACGCCGCAAGTGCTCGATGCCTACGTCAAGGCGTTCGACCCGACCTTCGTCGCGCTCACCGGTACGCCTGCAGAAATCGACGCCGTGGCCAGGGAGTTCAAGGTGTTCTACGAAAAAGTCCCGGCCGGTGACACCTATACCATTTCACATTCGTCCACCAGCTACGTTTACGACACCCGTGGCACCCTGCGGCTGAGCCTCGGGCATTCCCTCACAGCCAAGGAATGTGCCGAAGACCTGGTTACCCTGATGGAGATCTGCTGAATGTCATTGCAATCCGTTAAGCGCGGCCTGGCTGCGTTGGTCCTGCTGGGCCTCACTGGGCCGGTAATGGCCCAGACCATAGTCAGCGAGGCGTGGGTGCGCGCCAGCGTGCCTCACCAGCAGTCGACCGGTGCCTTCATGACCATTACCGCCAGTAGCGACAGCAAGCTGGTCAGTGTCGCCTCGCCTGTGGCCAAGACTGTACAAGTGCATGAAATGACCATGAACGGGGACGTCATGGGCATGCGTGAGGTCAAGGCTGTCGCGCTGCCGGCCGGTAAGCCTGTCACCCTGGACCCCAATGGCCTGCACGTGATGCTGATGGGCTTGAACGATCAGGTGAAGGAAGGCCAGCAGGTTCCGCTGACGCTGACGGTAGAAACCGCCGATGGCACCGCCGAGACTGTGGCCGTGCAAGCTCAGGTACGCGCGCTCACTGCGCAGGCGCAAGGTGAGCATGAACATATGCACATGAGCCACCCGTAAAACCTGGCGGGGCTGCCTTGCGGCCCCAGCTGGTTCAACTGCGAAACTTCGGCAGTGGCCTGTCCAGCGTCAATGACGTCAGCGCACGCCGCACACGTGCTTCGTCAGCTTCCAAGGCCTTCAGGCTTGCCCGTATCTTGCCGGCCGCCGGCAGGTCGCCCTGGCGATCGATCCAGTCGGCAATCGCCTTGCAAGCAGTGCTAAGGCACGCTTGCCGCTGGTTCATCAGTGACAGAAGGGTGGTGATCTCTCGTTCGGACATGACGGCTCCTCCTTTCAGCCTTTTGAGTGTAGCAGCGCCATGGCCAAACGCCTGTGCCGCATTGACGCGCTCACGCGGCGAAGCAGGCCAGCCGGTAGGCCCCCGGGGTGATGCCATAGGCTTGCTTGAACTGTCTGTTCAGATGGCTCTGGTCGGCAAAGCCCAGGCTGAACGCCACTGTCGCAGGCGGCTGCCCCTCCTTGAGCAGCTCCCTGGCCCTTACAAGGCGTCGCTGCTTGAGCCAGGCGTGAGGGGGCATGCCCGTTGCCTGGCGAAACACCCGTGCGAAGTGAAACGGCGACAGGTTGACGGCAGCCGCCAGTAACTCCAGCGACGGCGGGTCAGCCAAGTGGGTTTCCAGCAACTCTCTTGCGCGTGCAACAGCGCGAGGCTCGCGACCAGGGGCAGACAGATCGGCCAGGCGTCCGTGGCGTTGAACCAGCGCCAACACCGCCTGGCGCCATACGGTTTGCTGTTGCAGTGCGCTGGCGCTGCTTTCGGACAGCTGATGCAGTTGGCTGAAGGCGCTGGCAAGGCCAGCATCATGGATCACGCTATCGCGAAAGCGCGGCATCCCCCCATGGCCCAGTTCCAATTCATCCAGCACACCGGTAACGCGCTCATGTTCAGGGTAGAACCCGCGATAACGCCACCCGGCCTCGTGGGCCTTGGCACCGGTATGCAGTTCGTCCGGATTGATCAGGACCATGCTGCCAACCGGTGCAAGATGCTCGCTGCCCCGGTGCCAGAAACGCTGGGCACCGGATTCGATCACGGTGAACACATAGCCTTCATGCACGTGTGGTGCAAACCGTTGTTGCACATACTGGGCGTGCAGCATTTCCACATCGCCCAGCGCCGGTGCCTGCCATAGATGCGTTTGCTCACGGGTAGTGGTGTTCATGAAAGGACGCTTCGCAGGACGAAGAAAATCAACATGCTCAACAGCATGCTCAGCATCACGCTACGGGTCAACCACACCAGTGCGGCAGCCACCACCGCCCCCAGCAGGTACGGGTTGAGCGGTTGCAGGTTAAGCGTATGCCCTGGCAAGAAGATGATAGGGCCGCAGATGGCCGTGAGCATACCTGGCACCGCAAAGCCCAGGAATTGACGCGCATGGGCGCTCAGGCGCAACGGTAGGCGCGGTTCGAGAAAAGCATAGCGATTGAGGAACACCACTATGCCCATGCCGATGATGAGCAGCCAGGTCATCAAACGGTCCTCCGAAGTTTCTGGCATGCGAAGCCGGTGCTCATCCCAAGCAGGCCGGCGCTGACCAAGGCCGTTTCCCACTGCCAATGGCTGAGCAGTACTGAAGCGGCCAGTGAAACGGCGACGCACGCGAGCGTAGGCAGATTACGTACCAGGGGCGTGATCAAGGCGACGAAAGTGGCGACGATGGAGAAGTCCAGGCCTAGCTGATCAAGGTGTGGAATGCTTTGCCCCAGCACGATTCCGACCCACGTGAACAGATTCCATGCAACGTAGAATGTGAAGCCTAGACCTAAGGCATACCAGCGATTGAAATGCTGGTGGTCGTGCCGACTGGTCAGGGCAAAGAACTCATCGGTCAGCAGAAATCCAAGCCCCAGGCGCCAGTGCAGTGGCAAGGGGGAGAGCGCTGGGCGCATCGACAGCCCGTAAAGCAGGTGCTGTGAGGTGAGTAACAAGGTTGTCAGCAGTATGGAGGCCAGGCTGGCACCGCTTTTGAGCATGCCGATGGCCACCAGCTGCGCAGCGCCGGCAAAGACGATCGCCGAGAGCCCCTGGCTTTCCCAGGCGCTGAGGTTGGCTTCGATGGCCATGGAGCCGGCCAGCAGGCCCCAGGGCGCGACGGCAAGCGACAGCGGCATGATGGCGATGGCGCCCTGCAAAAAGGCGTGACGTGCGATGGACGGCATAGGAAGCGGGCATGTGGACAAGGCAGGCCAGCATGCCAAGCCACCACAGGTGATGGCTTGAACGTTCTTGCTCTGTTGTCACCCATTTGGTGCGCCGCGCTGAGGCCCCCGGCGGCCGGGGGTCAAGGCCGGCTGGTCAAATGCTGCTGCGCCGTTACACAGCCATTGGTCTCTACCGCTTTTTGCAGCAATGAGTGGCGATGTTGCGGATCCAGATCACCCAGCAGGCGGTAGACCTCGGCCTGATAATCGCGCTGTCGCCCCCATAGCATCTCAAGGCCCTGGGGCTGGCTGCGGCTGCAGGCCATGCGGGTGGCAGGCTGGGGATAGTAGGGCGCATAGAGGGTTGCCATGCTCGGTACGGCCTCCAGTGCGGCGCGGTACTGGGCGCTGGCGTTGTAAGGTGGGCACCAGGTGGCAATGGCTGGTGCCGACGGCGCAAACCCTTGGTCGAGGCTTGCCTGGAGCAGAGGGCAGGCGGCGTCGGGTATCTGCGCGGCAGGCAAGTAAGTCATGTAGTAAAGCGCCAGACGGTACTGCGCGACTGGGTGGCCGAGTGCGACCGATTTCTTGAGCAGTGCCACCGCAGTCGGCAACGTGTGGGCCATGGCCTGCCCCTGGCGCCGCAGCTCTGGGTCGCTATCCAGGGCTGTGCGCAAGACGCTTTCGTCCTCTTGAGTATCTGCCTGTTCCAGAAGAGGCAGTGCCTGGCGGTAGAGCAGATCGGCATGGGGGTCGATGGACACTTCCAGTGCGTGCCCCGCCGTAGGCAGCAGCGCGGCCAGCATCAGCGCCATCTGCGGCAAGCGACTCACAGGCTCGCCTCGCCAGTTGCCAGGCAAGGATGGACGGCTTCTCTATTCATGACAGTCAAGCGTACGCCTCAGGCAATCGGAACGACGGACTATTCTATCCATGCAACAGGGCCGTCCGAAAGACCACCCGACGATTGTCAATCAGTAGAGCACTATAGAGTGCTCGCGGACAGTGGTTTTTCCCGGGCAAGGCCGAGCTTGGCCGTGATCACGTTGGCCAGCGCGGTCTGCCCCATGTCGTTGAGGTGCAAGCGGTCGATGAACAGGTCCGAACCGAAGGCTGGCGAGCTGTCGAGCATGCAGTTCATGTCGAAGCAGGGCACCGGTGCGGCTTGTTCGCGAATGCGGCGAAAGAATGCCGCATGCACCTTGCGATCGAAAACGCCTTCGAGCAAGCGGTCGATGTTCCCTGGCGTTTGCTGAAGTGCGCTGAGCATGAACTGCTCACCCGCTGGCAGGGTATCGCGACACCAGTGCACCAGGGGTTGAAGGATGAAGGTGAGGGTAGTGTGAGCGCTGCCTAGCAGTCGATCCCATTGCTGCACTGAGCGAGCAATATGGTCGGCTGCCTGGGCGGTGCGTTTTTCTGCTGGGGAAAGTGCCTCGAAGGGCCGACGTGGCCGAGGCGCGGCGGCCGGAGGTGCCAGCACCTGGCTCAGCCGCTGCCAGAGGCTCAGGCCAGGCTGTGGTGCTGCCTGGGCTTGCTCTGAACCGGCCAGCGACGTTTGCCAGTCATTGATCTGCTGAGGCTCATGTGAGCAGGCGCTGATGTCCCAAAGCGCTTCGTGTGCCAGGCTGTTGAGTCCGCTGAGTATGACCACATGTCCCAGCGGTGCCAGGCGGTGCTCATGAGTGAGGAACATCAATAGTTCCTGGCTCGCATCCAGCCCGCACCCGGCCAGGCTCAGCCAGAGTTCTCCGGTCAGCGCCGACAGCTGCGAGGCCACGGTGTATTCATCGGAACTGGCCCCGATGCCCATCGCCACCGAGCCTCCGACCAGCAGATTGATCCGCGCAGTGCTGTCGCGTTCAGCCACCGAAAACCGCCGGCCGTTGAAATGGCTGTAGCGAAGGCCCAAGGCGTCGGTATTGACGACGGCCGAGCTGAACCCGGTTTCGTGTACCCGAACGCGTTGGGTGGCGCACTGGGTGGCCTGGGCAAGCAGCTGTTGGTACTCAAGCTGCAAAGGCGCAAGCCCTTGGCGACTGGGAGTGGACATCGGGACTCCTGGCAAGACAGCGCGTCAGGCAAGGGGCTAGGCGGTAAGCTCCTTGAGGTTGTACAAAAGCCCGCCGATGGCGATCAACAGCAATGCCACGCCGGACGCAAGGCTGATGAATCGTTGGCTGCGCGCTGACGCGATCTTGCCGATGGCAAAGATATAAAGACTCAGCACGGCGAAGTCGATCACGATCCAGAGCAGTGAAAGCACGACCATGCTTTTGCCGAACGACTCGGTGATCTGGATGAACTGCGGGAAAAAGGCGATGAAGAAAATGATGTCCTTGGGGTTGGAGATCCCCACCATGAAGCCTTGCCACAGCCCCCCGCGGCTCACGGGTTTGGCGCTTTCGGGCCGTTGGTCTGGCTGCGGGCTTGCGAGCGCCTCCCTGAGCGTGCCGACGGCGATATAGCCGATGAACAGGCAACCCAACAGGCTCATGGCACTAAGCCATGCCCTGTCGATGGCCGCGCTGGTGAGGATGATCCACGCCGCTGCGCCGATCAGTACCAGCGAGGCCCAGTTGGTGCCCAAGGCCGTGAAAATGGCCTTGCGTGAGCCAGAAGCGGCTGCGGTATTGACGATCAATGCCACGACCGGACCTGGAGTGGCGATCAGCAGCAGGACGGTAAGGGCGTAGGAGGCAGTCAGGGCGGTATTCACGTCAGTTCTCGATCATGTTGTCGGGGGTGGCAGGCACTGCGGTCCGGGCATGGAAAGGGCAGCGTGCCGGGTTCAACGAACCGGTTTCCTGTAATTGATATTGCGTCCACTCAAAGTTATCCGCTTCACCGAAGAAGCCGAGGCTGTCAGGCATTACCCCGTCGTTGTAGTGGCCGACCCGCTGGCGAATGCGCTCGCGGATGCGCTGGCCGCTCGTGGTGGCGACATTGGCCACTTCGTCGAAGTTCTCGCGCGGGTTGATGACGAATGTGATGTGTTTGCCCAGGTTGCGGCTTTTCATCTGCTGGTGGCCCGGGAAGTTCATGTTGATGAACAGCGGCATGCCGGCAAAGCAGAACGACCAGCCGCTGTGTGCGGGGTCGGCCGGCACTGTCTGGGGCCAGGGATTCGGATCCCGTGCGTGAACGCCTTGCAGCACCTTCCAGGCTAGTGCCTGCTGATGCGCGAGCGGCATGTCGGTCACTGTTTCTAGAAACGCCACCAACGGGTGGCCGATGCGAAGCTTGGGCGCAATCGGATCCATCAACCCGACATAGCTGGCCAGCCCTTGAGCGATGTCATCAGCCAGTTGTTCAGCGCTGGCGAAAAGAACGTAGCAAGTTTGCGCATTGACCGCCTTGCGCCCGAACAGGCAGGGGAAATCCGGATTGGCAACGGTATGGCGAAAGTGTTGCAGTGCAGCGGTTGTCCAGTGTGGTTCGATGCACGCATGTTCGAGGGTCTGCTCAAACGCATCCAGGCGATAGCATTGTCCATATCCCGTAAACATGGTTTCCCCAAACTTTTAATTGATGAACGATCTACGCAGTTTCAGGCAGGATCTAGGTTATGTATGTTTTTTTAATGCATTTTCTAGAACTATCAGCAGGTTGTAAAACGCGTGAAACTATGACCTACTATTAGTCTTGCTAATAGTCAGGAGGCGTCTATGTCGGAAAGGATTCAGGCCTTGCATGCACTGCGTGCGTTCGAGGTCGCATCCCGCTATGGTTCGTTCACCAGGGCGGCGGAAGAGCTTGCACTGACCCAAGGCGCAGTCAGCCACCATATCAAGACCCTCGAGGGCATGTTCGGCTGCGATTTGTTCGAACGGCGAGGGCCCAAGTTGAGCCTGACCGAGCACGGACGCCTGCTCTCTCAAGAGCTCAAGGTCGGTTTCAAGATCATCGAAAACGCTTGCGCGCTGCTGCGCCAGGATCGCTACGGCCTGCGTTTGAAGGCGCCTTCAACGCTCACCGTGCGCTGGTTGCTAAGGGCACTGGACGGTTTCAAGAAACACGAAGACACCTGCACTGTGCAGCTCTCGAGCGTGTGGATGGATATCGACAGCGTCGACTTCTATTCTGAGCCCTACGATTGCGCCATCTTGCTGGCCAACGGCCGTTTCGCGGCCGATGTGGAGAGCTTCAGGCTGTTCGACGAGTGGCTCATTCCCGTCTGCCACCCCGACTACATGGGACAGGCGCAACCTGCGCTGTCGGACCTGAACCGTTGTGAATTGCTGCATCCCTCGCCTGATCGGCGCGACTGGCGGCGCTGGTTGGCGCGCATGGATGCCCTCGATGTCAGCATCGACCAGGGCCAGGTGTTCGACACGCTCGATCAAGGTATCTCTGCCGCTCAGCAGGGCCTGGGCATCTCCGTGGTCGATCTGGTGTTGGCCAGTGCCGACCTGGCAGCCGGGCGCCTGGTCACGCCGTTCAAACAGGCCGTGGCAACTGGGGATGGCTACTACATGACCTGGCTGAAAAACAGCCCCAAGGCCCGTCAGATGCAAAAATTGCGAGATTTTCTCCTCGGTCAGGTGCCTCCCTTGGTGCTCAAGGACATCAACTACCTGTACAGCTGAGCCCGCTGTACCGCACACGGCAAGCGCAGCCACTTCACCGACGGTGGGCGCCGTGGGTTTGGATGCCGGAGCATCTTGTCGTCTCACAGGCCAGGCCCGGTGCGCCGGGGGCCACCCGTTACACTTGTCATCATCAACGAATGCAGAGGGCGCGGCAGTGGATTTGCAGCAGGGCTTCGTCCTGACCCGGCACTGGTACGACACGCAGGCAGGCACGTGCGTGGAGCTGTGGTTGGCCACCGATCAGGGCCCTCGGCAAGTGAGACTGGCGCCCCAGGTCAACGTGGCGTTCGTCCCGCAGGCGCAACAAGCGCACGCGCAGCTGCTGCTGGCCGACGAGCCAGATGCAGAGCTGCGCCCGCTTGGGTTGAAGACGTTCGATCAACGCCCAGTGGTAGGGCTGTACTGCCGGCACTACCGGCAGCTGTTGCAGCTGGAACAACGGCTGCGTACCGCAGGTATCGACGTCTACGAGGCCGATGTCAGGCCACCGGAGCGCTACCTGATGGAGCGCTTCATTACAGCCCCTGTGCAGTTCGCTGGACGCCTGGACGAGCGGGGCGTGCTCTGCGATGCCCAGCTCAAGCCGCACGGCAGCTACCGTCCCTCGCTGCGCCTGGTGTCGCTGGACATCGAAACTACCGAGCGGGGAGAGTTGTACAGCATTGCCCTGGAAGGCTGCGGACAGCGCCAGGTGTACATGCTTGGCCCAGCCAACGGCGACGCCAGTGAGGTTGACTTCGACCTGCACTACTGCGCCGATCGCAGTGCGTTGCTGCACTGCCTGAACCACTGGATAGCGCGCCACGACCCGGACGCGATCATCGGCTGGAACGTGGTGCAGTTCGATCTGCGCCTGCTGCATGAACACGGCAAAAAGCTACAAGTGGCCATGGACCTGGGCAGGGGCGGGGCGCCCATGACTCTGCGCGCGTCAGGTAGCGGTGGCCATGTCTTCATCGATGTGCCCGGCAGGTTAGTGATCGACGGCGTCGAAGCGCTGCGCTCGGCAACGTGGAGTTTTCCATCGTTCAGCCTTGAGAATGTTGCGCAAACCCTCTTGGGTGACGGCAAGGCCATCAGCACTCCTTACCAGCGCATGGATGAAATCAATCGCATGTTCGCCGAGGACAAGCCTGCGCTGGCCCGCTACAACCTCAAGGACTGTGAACTGGTCACACGCATCTTTGCCCACACCCGGTTGCTGGAGTTTCTGCTTGAGCGTGCTTCGGTCACGGGCCTGGCGGCAGACCGCAGCGGTGGCTCGGTGGCTGCCTTCTGCCACTTGTATATGCCGCACATGCACCGCCAGGGCTACGTCGCGCCCAACCTGGGCAGCCGCCCCGAGGAAGCCAGCCCCGGCGGGTTCGTCATGGATTCCCGACCTGGGCTATACGATTCGGTGCTGGTGCTGGACTACAAGAGCCTGTACCCCTCGATCATCCGCACATTTCTGATTGACCCTGTCGGCCTCGCCGAAGGGCTGCAACAGCCAGATGACGCGCGTTCGGTCGAGGGTTTCAGAGGGGCGCGTTTCTCCCGCACACGTCACTGTCTACCGGCGATCGTCGAACGTGTGTGGCGCGCCAGGGAACAAGCCAAGCAGGATTGCAATGCGCCATTGTCACAGGCGCTGAAAATCATCATGAATGCCTTCTACGGTGTATTAGGCTCAAGCGGCTGCCGATTTTTCGACGCGCGTCTGGCCTCCTCGATCACGTTGCGCGGGCACCAGATCATGCGCCAGACCCGCGCCCTGGTCGAAGCCCGCGGGTATGACGTGATCTACGGCGATACGGACTCGACGTTCGTCTGGCTCAAGACCGGCCACGATGAAGCGGCGGCTGCGCAGATTGGCAATGCACTGGTGAGCGAGGTAAATCGGTGGTGGCGCGAGCACCTGCGCCAGACGCTTGGCCTGGAGAGCGCGCTTGAGCTGCAGTTCGAAACCCATTACCGACGTTTTCTCATGCCCACCATACGCGGCACCGAGGAGGGCAGCAAAAAGCGCTATGCCGGCCTCGTCCAGCGTGCCGATGGCACCGAAGACATGGTCTACAAAGGGCTGGAATCGGTACGCACCGATTGGTCGCCGTTGGCCAGAACCTTCCAGCAGCAGCTCTACCGGCGAATTTTTCGCGGTGAGCCTTACCGCGAATACGTACGCGAGTACGTCAGTCAGATGCTTGGCGGGAAGCACGACGCTTCGCTTGTGTACCGCAAACGCCTGCGCCGCCCGTTGGCTGAGTATCAGCGCAACGTGCCACCGCACGTACGGGCCGCACGGCTTGCCGATGACTACAACCGGCAACTGGGTCGCTCGCTCCAGTACCAGCGGGGGGGCTGGATCAGCTACCTCATGACCACCGCCGGGCCCCAGCCGCTGGAGAACCGTCGTGCCCCCATCGACTATGACCATTATCTTTCGCGCCAGCTGCAGCCGGTCGCCTATGCGATTCTTCCCTTTGTGGGTGACAGCTTTTCTGCGTTGATCGATGACCAGATGCTGCTGTTTTAACCCTGAGGTAGTACCCCGTCGCCACGGGTTTGTTCTTAGGTCTCGCTAACCTCCCGTGCACAATCATTTCACGGGATTAACTGATGGATACCGCACTCACTGATCTTCAACTGGCAGAGCAGGCCGGCCAGGACGGCCTGATCGCTGCTCGCTTGCCGGGCTGGCTCAAAGAGCTCGACAAGGCATTCGTCACCCAGGCAGGCCAAGCCCTCAACAGCAGCCTGACCTGCCGCCACCGTCTGGCGGCGCGGTGGGGATCGATCAAAGGCATCGACGCATTCGCCAAGCCCCTGCTGGAGAAGACCTTGAGCGCGCGCTTCGGTATCACCCAGGGCGTGGACCAGTTGTGGTTTCGCAATGCTTACGAGGTGCCGCTGGCCACGTACTTCCCTGTGCGGGTGCCCTTGACCAAGCGCGAGTACTACCTGATACCCCTGCTCGAAGCCGTATTGCGAAATTTTACCGCTCAAGAGATGCAGTCACAGATCTTGCCGCCCATGGCCGGCGTATATGACGCGGCAGGTAACGCGGTGCCGGGACTTAGTGCCGCTCGGTTTGCCCAATGGGTCCGGGAATTGGATCTAGGGGCGCTCTATCAGCAGCACTTGGCCGCCCATCTGACGTCGGCCTCCATGCAAGCGCTACTGGGCGAGCTGAACCGGCACGAAATGTTGCTTGATGCATTCAAGGCTGACGCCCAGGGCGTATCTGCCCCTGGGGAACTCAAACTGCTGGTCGACTTGTGGCAAAGCGGCAGGCTTGGACACCTGCACGGCGATCGGGTGATTCCCAAACGTCTGCAGATCCTGGACTGTCCATTGCAGCAGATTCTGGTGCTGGATGTGCGGAACGAATCGTTGGCACCTTTCTACACCTCGAGCAAGCGTGTGCTGGTGTATATCCCGGGTGACCCGTTTGGAGCCTGGAGCGTTGCCGATAATCTGGAGCGCTTTGAACGCACCGTGCTGAACAAACGCTTGCGCCAGCCTGCCTATCAGCAGTTTTTTGCGCGTTTCATCCGACGTCGTGATAGCCAACGGTTCTTCAGCCAGATCGCAACGGCGTTCTATGAGGACATGCCGGTCTGGGCCACGGCTGACCTGTACCCGGTGGCGAGCATCTTGTCGGAGCCTGTGTTCGAAACGCTCGCCAGCGCTCGCGCTCAACACGTGATGGACGATGCCGCGACGCTGGCGCCTCCGGTCAACGCTTTGGATCGAGCGCTCGAGCGTGCCCATGAGCAACGCCTGGCAGCCGAAGGCTGGACGCTGCTGGGATTGGCCAGCTTCTGGCTACCTGGGTTGGGCTTGGTACTGCTTGCCGTGACTGCTTGGGAGTTGCTGAAGGAGGTGTTCCATGGGGTGGACGCTTGGCATGAGGGCGAGACGGAGCAGGCCATGAATCATATGACCCATGTGGCCGCTGAAGTCACGCTGATTGGCGCTACCGCAGGGGCGGGTTATGGCTTGGCCAAGGCGTGGAAACGCTCGACCTGGGTTGATGGCCTGGTCCAGTCCGATGTGCAAGATGACGGCGCGCGCCTGTGGTCTGAGGACTTGTCGCCGTTCCGAAGCGCCCCTCCACCTGCTCAAGCGTTGACAGATCACGAGGGAATCAGCCGCCAAGGCACTGATGCATGGATCCGCATGGACGGCCACACTTACCCGGTGCAGCAACGGGCGACCGACGATCAGTGGCAACTGTTGCCGCGCGACGGTATGGGTCCTCTTTTACAGCACAACGGTGCAGGTGCGTGGCGGTTGTGGAGTGAATCCCCCCTCGATTGGTCGACAACCCATTACCTGTTCAGGCGATTGGGCGGGCCGATGGCAGAACTCGATGACACGCGCATCGAGCAGGTCATGGCCATTCACGCGCTCGACGACGACCAGCTACGCGGTTTGCATATTCGCGGCGCCGACCCCTTGCCAGCGCTGATCGACACCAGCAGCCGTGCGCATCTTGCTCAGCGTGTCGACAACCTGCTGGTGCAGTTGCGCACTGGCGTTGTAGCCGAGGATCAGAGCCTGCTGGCGCAGGTTGTCCAGCTGACCGGTGGCGAAGGGCTGTCCAATGTGGATCTAGCGGCGCAGCTCGATGGACAACGGTACGAAGTCATGCAGCACCTGTTGGATCAGCAAACGCCCCCTTCGAGCCAGGAAATCCAAGCCTTACAGTGCGTATTTCCACGCTTGTACCCTGCTGCGGCACAGACGCTGCTGGCCAATGCGAGCAGCGTCGACCTGCAACGTCTGCGTCAGACTGGCCGCGTACCCTTGCAACTGGCCGAAGCTGCCCGTCAGCGCAGCTCGTACATTCGGGTGCAACGCGCCCTCGAAAGCCTGTATTTGCGGACGTCCCAGGATACGGATTTGGCCAAGTTGGTCCTGGGGTTGCTCGCTTATCGAGCTGGCGGCATCGGTAATGTACGTTGGCGGCTGTTAAGTGCGCAGTCCAACGGCGTACAACTGGCCAGTGTTGGAGAAGGGGATGCCGAGCTGCAGCTGTTCCATGAAACCCAAGGCTACAGCGTGAGAAACGCCTTCGCGCAGGAGATCTGTCCTCCCGGCGACCTGTTCGACGCCATCGTGAGTGCCTATGATCAGGCACAACTGACCTCCATGGGGCTGCATCAGCCTTTCGCCCAATGTTTGCGCCAAGAAGTCGCTGCGCTCGCCCAGGTTCACCGGGCAGCATTGCCTGAGCTCCTGGGCATCACGACTCGCCGCCGCTGGCAATTGCCCACCCGCTTGGCCGACGGTCGCGTGGGGTACCTGCTCAGTGGACGTGGAGGGCGCAGGCCGAACCCCTACCTGCGAAGGCTGAGGTTTCTGTACCCCACTTATACCGATACCCAGCTTGACGCGTGGCTGGATGATGCGCGATCGGCCGCAGGGGGGATCGAAGCACGGTTGCGACGCCTGGAGGATCAGTACCGGCTCCTCAGCGCGCAGTTGCGCACATGGGCCAGGCAAGGATCTAGCCATGCCGAACGACAACGCCGCCGATCGCTTGGACGAGCCTTGCGCAATTGCTGGCAGCACGTCCTGGATGAGGGCATGCACGGCGACAGTCTTATCCAAGCCTATCGTTGGGACATGATTGGCATTCATACCGAAAGCCTACCGGAGCTGCCGTCCCAGGTAGGGTTCGGCCATGTGTATTCACTGGCACTGCGCGACGCCAGCATCCGCCATTTGCCTGAAAGCTTCCTGGGTGCATTCACCAGTGTTCGTTCGCTCGAGCTTCCCGATAACCAGCTCTTGCGGATTCCCCAGGCGCTCTTGCAGCTGGAACATCTGTGGACGCTGAACATGGCACACAACCAGATCGTGCTTGATGCGGGGCAGGCCACTATTCTGGCTTGCTGCAGCAACTTGCGTTATCTGGACCTCTCACGTAACCCGTTGGGCAGGCCGTTTTCGGTGGGCGGGCTGACATACCTGCACGAGTTGCGTATAGCAGGCGCCGGCCTGCGCAGCTTGCCTTACCAACTACTCGAGAGTACATCCCTGCGGGTGGTCGATTTGCGCGACAACCTGCTCACGGCGTTGCCTGAGAACTTCTATGAATCGCGCCTGTGGGTGGAGGGTGAAGTCCACCTGGGCGGCAATCCGCTGTCGGCTGCTGAGCGTGAGCGGCTGGCGCAAGCGTTGCTCACGGCCGCTACCCGCGCCCGTAACCGAGCGATGGGACTGGTGCGACTGCGCTGGATGGATGCGATCGGCCTGAACCATCGCACCGAACTGGGCGCCTGCTGGGAACACCTGCAGGCCATGGAGGACGCCGGCGAGTTCTTCGGTTTACTCGAACGCCTCATGGACACAGCGGATTTTCAGCACCGCACTGGTGCGCGGTATCTCGCCGGCCGAGTACTGACACTGTTGAGGGCCATGCGAGATTCGAGCGACCTGAGGGTGGCGATGTTCAGCGATGCCGAGCAACTGACCTGTCAGGACAGCGTGGCTCTGCGTTTCAGCGACCTTGAAGTGCGCCTGCGGGTCTGGCAGGCCGACGCCCAAGCGCAGCAAGGTGATCAGGAACAGGCTCTTTTGCACCTGGGGCGGCAGCTGTGGCGCTTGGATGAGGTCGAGCGTGTGGCCATGGATGACGTGCGCTGGCGCCAGGCCGATGGTGCCGATCCTGACGAGATCGAGGTGGTGCTGGCTTACCGCCTGGCGCTACGCGAGCGCCTTGACCTGCCCATCTTCACCAGCGGCATGTCATTCAGGGAGGTAGCCGGGGTTACCGAAGCGCATATGGAGCGGGCAGCCAGGCGCGTGCTGCAGGCAGAAACCAGCGAGCAACTGGCCAACTCTCTGTTGGATCGGGAGTTCTGGTGCAGGCACGTACGCAACGTGCATGCGCAGCGTTTTGAGGAGATGAACGCCCCTTTTCATGCACGGCTGGAGGCTGTGCAAGAGGCTCCTGATCTGAGCGAACAGCAGGTGTTGCAGCAGACAGAAGAAATTTCACAGCAACGCCAGACAGGCGAGCGCGCTCTTCTGCTGGCCATCACGCGTCAGGCGCTGGACAGCGCGGCCGAGCCCATCTCACCCTGAGGTGAAGCAGGCCGTCGTACCAGCGCAGGATAAGCGTGTTGAGCTATGCTCATAGGCATGCATGGGCTATCTAGGGCGCCACCTGGCAGGGTGGACACCTCCAGTTACTTTTGAGTTGCGCCTTGCCGGGTGGGTTGGTTTAGGCTCCTGCGTCGGACCTTTCTCCAAGGTCTGTAGTCTTTGTTTGATCGAGAGAAAAAGGAGATGCGCATGCTCGTCCGGTCACTGACCCTCGCCGCCTTGCTCGCCGCTGTGAGCCCGGCTTTTGCGGCTGACAATAATGGGCCACTGGCCCAGGAGCTGGGCAAGGCAAGGCCATTGGTCATCATCGCACCTAGCAGTGCCGACCCCACCCTCAGGGCCATTACCAAGGCCATGGAGGATCCGGCTACGCAGGCCGCCTTCAAGGAGCGTAACGTCGTGCTGTACAGCGTCGCCCAGATGATGGGGAAACAGGGCGACAAGAACCTTGAGCAGCAGACCACCATGGCACTGATCCGCGAGCTCAAGCTCGGTGCCAGTAAAGGCACCAAGGTCATCCTCGTTGGCAAGGACGGTGAGCGGCACATGCTCAAGGACGATGACACCGGGGAGGTTCTCGACCCCCAGGCCATCATCAAGGCGGTGGACGACCTACCTGCGAGTGAGAAAGCGATCAAGGCATCCGAGCCGGCCGCGGCCGCGGCGCAGGAAAAGACCAAGGATGCAAAACCGGCCAAGCCCTCCAAGCCCAGTGCACCGCCCAAGCCCCTGGAAGATTGAGCGTTTTGTCAAGCAAGCGCCTGCGAAGGGCGGGCGCCATGCGGGGTTGCCGGTGCAGCCGCCGGTGCAGCCCTTACGGGTCAGGCGGTGGGTTGCCCGGCGCTGCCAGTCGCAACGAGAGTAGGGTCATCGTGCAGCGATATCCGCGAAGTTTCCGGCAATGCCAGCCCGCCCACTAGCGCTATCAAGGCAATGACGACCAGGTAGAAAGCTGGCGCCAGACTGCTGCCTGTCTGCCCGATCAGCCAGGTCGCGACCAGCGGGGCGGTGCCGCCGAACAGGGTGTAGGCCACGTTATAGGTAATGGCCGAGGCTGTATAGCGGGTACGTGTAGGGAAGCTTTCCGATAGCAGGGCCGCCGTTACAACGCCGCTGGACAATGCACCCACCGCCAGCAGCACCACACCTAGCAGGGCGCCGAACATCGACCCCGAGCTGGCCAGCCAGTAGGCCGGGAACACGCACAGCATCACCCACAAGCAGGTAAAGCCAATGGTTTTGCGCCGCCCGATGCGATCCGACACAGCGCCGGCAACCGGGCAACCCGCGGCGGCGAACAGCAGCGCAACAGTGGTCACCAGCAATGACTGGGCGCGAGTCAGGTTGCCCACCAGTTGCAGGTAGGTGGCAAAGTAGGTGGTGAACATATAGAACGACAGTGCGGTGAGGGAGATGAACGCGCCCAGGTTGCGTATCGCGCGTCCATGGTGGCGCAGCGTCTGCTTGAGGGGCGAATGCTCATGTTCCTTGCCTTGCGCCAGTGCTTCACGGAAGGCTGGCGTTTCTTCCATGCGCCAGCGCAGGTACAAACCCACCAGGCCCAAGGGTGCGGCGATCAGAAACGGTACACGCCAGCCCCAGGCGGCCATGGCTTCCGTGCTCAGGCTTGCTTCCAGGCCGTAGGCGATCACGGCAGCGCAGGCAAAGGCCGAGAACGTCGAGACCGGCACGAAGCTGCCGTAGAACGCGCGCTTGTCGTTTGGTGCATGCTCCATCAGGTAGGCACATGCCCCCGCATATTCACCTCCGGCCGAGAAGCCTTGCAGGCAGCGTGCAAGCGTCAACAGTACGGGGGCTGCCAATCCGATGCTGGCATACGTTGGGAGCAGGCCGATGAGGGTGGTGGAGCCTGCCATCAGCAAGATAGTCAGCGACAGGATGCGCTTGCGTCCCAGGCGGTCTCCCAGCGCGCCGAACACGATGCCACCCAGTGGGCGCAGGGCGAACGCCACGGCAAACACGGCGAAGGTCTTGAGCAAGGCGACGCTCGGGTCGCCACTGGCGAAGAACTGGCTGGCGATGAGGGTTGCAAGAAAGCCGTAGACGGCGAAGTCGAACCATTCGACGAAATTGCCGATGGCCGAAGCGGCGATCACCCTGCGCAGGGTGGCAGGGGATACCTCGTGAGGTGCGGACATGCGGGTGCTCTCCGATTTTCCATTGGCAGCCATGACGAGCGTGGTGCGGTCGAGCCGCGCCATCATTTGTTGTGGTTGTCAGTAGATCGGCCCCGCTTATGGGTTGCTTTGTCGAGGACGACCTTTGGATGCCAGAAACGACCGGGGCGGTTGGAGCTCTAGGCCACGACAACGCGGTTGCGCCCACTCTGCTTGGCCAGATAAAGCGCTCTGTCAGCCGCGGCCAACGTGCCGGCCGCATCGTCTGTGCCTTCCCAATGCGCCACTCCAAGCGACACAGTCAGGTCGCCCACCGGAGCTATCGGGGTGTCCTCGATGATCGCGCGCAGGCGCTCGGCCACACTGGCTGCCACAGCCAGGTCTGCGCCAGGCAATAGCATCAGAAACTCCTCGCCGCCAGTACGGCAAAGCAAGTCGCCTTCCCGACAACAGCGGCGCATCGAATGGGCCAGTTGTCGTAGCACGGCATCGCCTGTGTCGTGCCCGTGGCTGTCGTTGATCCGTTTGAAATGATCCACGTCCATGACGATGGCTGAAAAACGCCGGCCTTCAGCCTCTAACAACGACAGGCTGAATTCCAGCCCGCGGCGATTGACCAGCCCTGTCAGGGGGTCGGTCTGGGCTTCGCGGTTCAGCCGGCCAATGCGTTCGTGTAGCAAATTCAGGCCGAACAACAACGCTCGCTTGAGCTCAGCTGCCTCGAAATACCACGCACGCACCCGGTGCAAATCTTCGGCCGTGTTGGCGCTGTCCATCCTCCTTGCACTGGCGGCGAGCTGCCAGAGCGGCCGAGCGATGACCAATGCCAGCCACCAGAGCAACAGGCTGCCGACCAGGGCCAGTGGCACCGATGCACCTATCACGTTGAGGACCAGGGTATTGAGCGGTGCCACGGTGCGTGACAGTGGCTGCTGGGCGACCACGCCCCAACGGGCACTGGGCACGGTGGCGAAGCCTGCTAGCATCTCGACGTTCTGGCTGTTGGTGAGTGCCAGGGTGCCGCTGGGCAGCGTTGGCAACTGGTCGATCAAGGCATTGCCCTGCACGACGGTACCGACACGCTGGTTATCAGGGTGGTAGAGCAGGCGTCGTTGGTGGTCGACTACATAGAGATATGAGCCGTCCTTGTAGAAATGCTCGCCCAGCAAACTGTTGAGGATGTTGTGTTCGCGCAGGTAGAGCGTGCCCCCTACGTAGCCCAGGTAACGGCCTTGCTCGTCGATGATCGGCTGCGAGAGGGTGACCACCAAGTTGTTGGCAGCGGAGACGTAAGGGGTAGAGACCAGCGCACGCCGCAGGTGCAGCGCTTCGTCGACCCCCGGGGAGTGCATGCGCCCGCCCACCAGGTGCCGCAGCGGCGCAGGGGAGACGGACAGCAACGTGCCGTCGGCATCGATCACGAAGGTGGAATTGAACGCCATGCTCTGCGCCAGCACGCGGTGTGTTTCAGCCTGCAAGGCCACGGCGTCACTCAGTTGCCGGCCTTGCACACCTGCGCTGAACTGCAATTGCTGCAAGGCGTTCCCGATGAAGGTTTCGGTGATGCTGGCCAGCTTGGTGGCGTACACCCGGTTCGCTTCCAGCGCGTGATCGATCAGCAACTGGCGCTGGACGCGGTAGCTGGCAAAATAGCTGGCGCACAGCATTACCAGTGCAGTGAGTGCACAGAGCACCAGAATGAGCCTGCGCAGGTCCAGTCGCAATCCATGCTTGGTGTTTGGCAATCCTGACCTCGAAATCATCAGATACGGAGAATGGCAAGCAATCCTCGATAGCCGTCGCGTAGCGCGTGACGCTCAGGGGGCGGGGTTTTCCAGAGCCTGGAGTTCTGCCTCCACGTCCTGCATGCGCTGTTCAGCCACCGCCTGTACCTTGGCATCTGCGGCGGTTTGCTGCATCAGTGCCGTGAGTTTTTCGCTCAACCGCTTGCCTTCAGGGGTTTTTTCCAAAGCGCGGGCCTTGGCGGGGTCCTGCAAGGCGCCGACGATACTGGCGAATTCGGCATCGGTAAAATTCTGTTCGCTGTACAGGCGGAACAGGTCCTGGCGCTGGTCGTCAACGGTCAGGTGTCGGCGCAGCACCTGTTCGATGCTGGCTTGGCTCACGTCCGGGTACTTGCCTGCAAGGAGCACGGCCATGCGTTGAATGTTGTGGTCATAAGCCTCCTGCAGTGGCAGCTGGGCAACGATCTGTTCTTCACGCGTGGGCTTCTGGTCGCACGCCGTGACCGCGGCGATGAGCGCAAACATGAGCAGCAACTTCGAAGGGCGAGGCATGGCTTGGCCTGAGTGGGCTGTGGAGTAGGGCAATTATAGGGGTGCGCACGCGTCCTGGACGAGCGTTGCATTTGCCTTGCCGGGCTCGCTGCGGTAGAACCAGGCCCTTTCACTGCAACGGTTGCCCCATGCCTGAACTGATCCTGAGCCCCGTGACCCCAGAAACCCGTGAGGAGGTCGTGGCCTTTGTCGAGGCCGCGCGGCGGGACTTGTTTCCGATGCTTGCCAGCGCGCCCAAACCTGCGGACCTTGAACATTTTGATGATGTCTATCTGCAAGGCGCCGGCGCGTTCATCGAAGCACGGGCAGGCGCAGACCTGGTGGGCGTAATCGGCTACCTGCCCTATGACAATCGTTTTGCCCAGTTCGATTACGGTGACCAGCGTGTGGTCGAGGTCGTGCGTCTGTTCGTGTTGCCTGCCTATCGCCGGCACGGCGTTGCGGCGCGCTTGTTCGGGGCCTTGACGGCGCAAGCGGCAAGCGAAGAAATCGACCGTTTTTACCTGCATACCCATCCGTTTCTGCCGGGGGCCGTCAGCTTCTGGGAGCGACAGGGCTTCACCCTGCTGCAGGTCGAGGACGACCCGGTCTGGCAGACAACCCACATGGACCTGCGGCTGCGTTAAGCGCTCGGACATGTCCTACATTGACGTGGGCGTGATGGACCACGCGTTCATTTTCTTACAAGGCAGGTGATGATTTGCTTCCTCGTGCACGGACTTTTTACAGCCGCAGAGGGAGAGCGACAATGCCGCACATGGCCCTGTACAAACTGAAACTGCTGGATGAATTCGAAGTTCGCACAGACGGTTGGTCGTTCGACGATTTCCAAAACCGCCTGATGGACATATGGCGTGGCGCCACCCGCCAGGATGCCGCCAGCATCATCAATGCCGCGCACCGAGAGGGCCGATGGCCCAGGACGGTCAGGCAGTACCTGCTCAGTCGCATCGAGGTGGCCGGTCACGTCGAACCGGAACTGGAAGCCACCTTCATCGAACTGTCGGACTCACTCACCGGTCAGGAGCGGGCGCAATGGTGCCGCACGGCGACCGACACGGTTCACTGACCGCTGACATGGGCGCGCGGTGGCTTCGCTGCCGCCGCCCGTATTCAACACGCACGGCCGTCAGCCTACCCGCCGTCCACAATGCGCCGCGTGGCACGGAGGCACTCACGCGCAGCGAAAACGCAGTACCTGAGCGCCGTCCATCGGGTCGGTGAGCACGTGCGCGTGAACGCCGAAGGTGCTCAGCAAGCAAGCGGGCGTGAGCACATCCAGCGGTTTGCCCAAGGCGACCAGTCGCCCATTGTTCAACACCGCCACACGGTCGCACGTCAATGCCTGATTGAGATCATGCAGGGCCACCAGCGTCGTGACCGGCAACCCCTGCACCTGCTGCAACAAGGCGAGTTGATGCTGGATATCGAGGTGGTTGGTGGGCTCGTCCAGCAATAGCACCGCGGGGCGTTGCGCCAGCGCCCGGGCGATGTGAACGCGCTGGCGCTCGCCACCGGACAACGACCCCCACAGGCGGCTGCGCAAATGCAGCGCATCCACATCAGCCAGGGCGTGCTCGACGATGGCCTTGTCGTCGTCACCGAGCGGCGCCAAGGCCGATAACCATGGGATGCGGCCCAACGCCACGGCGTCGAAGACTCGAATGGCATCGAGCGTGTCAGCATGCTGCTCGACAAGTGCCAATGCCCTTGCCACCGTTCTGCGAGGCAGACGCGAGAGCGACTTGCCCAGAAGTTGCACGGTCCCCGTGGCGGGCTTGCGAAGGCCTGCCAGCACCTTGAGCAGCGACGACTTCCCCGAGCCGTTTGGCCCGACGATGGCCAGGGTCTCACCGGCGTGCACCGTCAGGTCGATCCCGTCGAGCACCGGGCGGCCACCCAGGTGCAGGCTGATGCCCTGGCAATCCAGTGGGGCGAGCTGCATGGGCGCCATGGCGGTCACGCGCGTCCCCTTCGGGCTACCAGGATAACGGCGAACACCGGTGCGCCGATCAGGGCCGTGACCACCCCTACGGGGATGACCTGTCCGGCGATCAACGTCCGCGACAGGATATCCGCGGTGATCAAGAACAGCGCCCCGCCCAGGGCGCTGGCCGGTAGGAGCCGGTTATGACCGGGCCCGAGCAGCAGGCGCAGCGCATGGGGAATGACCAGGCCCACGAAACCGATCGCGCCGACGATGGAGACCATGACGGCGGTGACCAGGGCTGCACAGCTGATCAGTAACAGTTGAGTGCGCCGTACCGGCACGCCCAGGGATGCTGCCGAATCGGCGCCAAAGGTGAACGCATCCAGCGCACGGCGTTGCCACAGGCAAATCAGAAGGCCCAATAGGGCAACCGGCACGGTCAGCCAGACCGAAGGCCAGCGCACGCCACTGAGATTGCCCAGCAGCCAGAACAGGATGCCGCGGGCCTGTTCGGCCGTCGCCGACTTGGTGATCAGAAGCGCCGTCACAGCATTGAACAACTGCGAGCCAGCCACCCCGGCAAGGATGACGTGAGCCCCCGTGCTGCCTGGGCTCGCGGCGCGCGCCAGCAGCAGCACCAGTGCAAAGGCTGCCAAGGCGCCGATGAAGGCCCCAGCAGACATGCTCAGGGTCATGCTGCCCACGCCCAACAGACCCACCAGCACCGCTCCTGTAGATGCGCCCGCCGACAGGCCCAGCAGATAGGGCTCGGCCAGCGGATTGCGCAGCAGCGCCTGGAGGATCACGCCGCAGGTGGCCAGCCCGGCGCCGCAAGCCGCCGCGACGAGGCTACGGGTCAGCCGGTAGTTCCACACAACACCAGCATCGATGGGGTCGAGCGGGTAGCCCGCTTGCCAGGCGTGGTTGGCCAGCACCTGGCCGACCAGGCGCAATGACAGAGGGTTTTCACCGATCGCAGTACCCGCCAGCAGCGCACCCCCTAGGGCTACCAATGCGGCGCAGGTCACCGTCAGACGCTTGATCACGGGGCTGCAACGCCAGTGGAAAAGGCTGCCGCCAGCGTCTGCAAGCCGCGGAACAAACGAATGCCCGCCTGCATCGCCTCGGCATCGAGCACGATGATGCGCCCATGCTTGACGGCGTCCATGTGCTGGGTCACAGGGTCATTGCGCAAGAAGTCGAGTTTCTTCTGGTAGTCGTCGGCCGGAAAACGACGGCGGTCCATGCGTGCAATGATCAGCCAGGTTGGGTTGGCCTTGGCCAATGTCTCCCAACTCACGGTTGGCCACTCCTCGGTGGAGCTCACCACGTTGCGCACGCCAAGGGTACGCAGCATGAAATCCGCAACGCCCTGGCGGCCTGCCACGTACGGGTCGGTGGCCAAGTCAGCGCTGGAGAACCAGAACAGCGCCGAGGTGTTTGACAGGTCCACGCCTGCCAGCTGCGCCTGGGCATTGGCCAAACGGCCCTTGAGTTCGTCATTGAGGGCGGCGCCACGGGCCTGCACATCGAAGACGCTGGCCAATTCACTGACACTCTTGTAAATGCTTTCGACCTGGAAGGCTTGCAGCCGCGTGCCGTCGGCGCCTACCAGGTTGTCCTTGCCTTCGCAATCCGACGGCAGCACATAGGTGGCGATGCCCAATTCATCGAATTGCTCGCGCGTACCCACCGCGCCCTGGTCCCCGACCATCCATTCGAACTGGGCCGTCACCAGTTGCGGGCGCTTGCCCACCACCGCCTCGAAGCTGGGCTCGTTGTCGGCAAGCCGAGGGACCTTGGCGTCTTGCGCCTGGTAATCGGGCAATACGTCATTGAACCACAGCGATGAACCGGCGAGCTGGGCACCCAAGCCCAACGCGTACAGCATTTCGGTGCCCGCCTGACCGATGGTCACCACGCGCTGGGGCGCCTGGGTGAACACCTGGGGTTTACCGCAGTTGTCGATCGTCAGCGGATACGCGGTGGGTGCACCCTGGGCCAGGCCGGCGATGCCAAGGCCAGCAAGCAGGGTGGCGAAACGGGGCAGCATGCAGGACGATCTCCTGTGGGGCAGTTCCCGATGGCTCGCGCAAGACGAACGCGGGATTCCCTATTGGTTTGAGGGTGGAAACCGGCGGCACGCATGGTAGACCATCGCGCCGCCGGGTGAAACGCTTTTAGGGCCTGGTTGAGCCGCCTAGAAGTACTTCAGCCACGCCAGATCACGCCGCCGTGCCTTCAGCCGGGCGAACCAGCGTACAGGCGGGTAGAGCATCAGCGGTAGCAGGGCCGACGTGAGCCAAACCGCGGCAATGGTCTGGAAACCAAAGTAGGCCCCCTGGTTGGCTCCCCACACACCTAATGCGCTCAGATACAGGAGCTTGAGCACGTAAAGGTGCAGCAGATAGAAAAACATCGGGGCTGCGCCAAACATCGCCAGCACTCCGATCCAGCGCGGGTGCCCTGCGCGCTCGAATGCACGCAGCAGCAGCAACCCAACGCCCAGGGTTAACGTCAGGAACACCAGTGACGGCGGGTATTTGGTGATATTGAAGAAACTCATCAGCGTCTGCGCCAGCGCTGGGTGAACACTCCAGTGCGCTTCGCCATAGGCGTTGATCGCGCGCAGCGCGACAAAGCCCAACAGGGCGCCGCACCCAGCGTGTAGCAGCCGTCGTTGACGCAGTGCCGGTGTGCATGCACTGTGCAACCAGGGGCCGAGCCAGTAGCCAACGGCGATGACTCCGACCCAGGGCAGTACCGGGTAGGAGGTGCGCAAGCGCAGTGTGGAACTGACATCGAGCCAGGTACGGTCGTGAGCGATGGCCCAGGGCACATGCCAGGGGGATGCGGCGTCGAAGTGCACACCGTCAAGCAGGTTGTGCCCGGCGATGAGGGTCAGCCCAACGGCGAGCAGGCCAGCCCGGGGCAGCCATATCAAGGCTGACAGCGCCATCATGCTGATACCGATGGCCCAGATCACTTGCAGGTAGATCACAGTCGGCGGCACCTGGAATGTCCAGGCGAAGTTCACCAGGGTGAATTCCAGCACCACCAGAAAAAGCCCGCGCTTGAACAAAAACATCGAGACTTCGCCGCGACGCTGCCGTTTTTCGCCGTAAAGCCAGGCAGACAGGCCGGTGAGCAGCACAAAGACCGGCGCGCACAGGTGTGCGAGGGTGCGACTGAAGAATAACGCAGGCTCGGTGGTTTCCACGGCCATCGGGTCACTGACCTGATGCTGCATGAAAAACGTTTCGCGCACGTGGTCCAGCAGCATGATCAGCATGACAAAACCGCGAAGGGCGTCGATGCTCTGCAAGCGTTGGTGTGAGAGGGGAGGTAGCAAGGATGTAGGGGGCATGGGCATCACGGTTAAAGACGACGGACGAAACGTTATCTTATAACCCGAGCGCTGAGCAAGACTGCCTGTTTTAAACCGTCAGAATCTGGCGTGTACTGGCTCCAGGGCACGGGCATCAGACCCTGGAGCGCCAATGCTGACTACCGACCCTTGCGACGCGATACCCGCGCTTCGATGTTCTTGCGGCCAATAAGCAGCGCAGGCTTTTCTGTGACTGGCTCATCGGCCAGCCATTTATACATGACAAGGCAATCCACCAACCCCAGGTGTGCATGGCGGTAAGCCTTGGGCAAGCGGCCGACGGTTTCGAAGCCCAGCTTGTGCCACAAGGCCACCGCCACTTCATTGCTGGCAACCACCGAGTTGAACTGCAGCGCCAGAAAGCCTTCCTGACGAGCCAGCTTCTGCGAGTGCTCGCACATCAAGCGCGCCACCCCGCGGCCACGTGCCTGCTCGGTCACCATGTAGCCACAATTGCCCACGTGGCTGCCTGGCCCGCCGGCGTTGGCCTTGAGGTAGTAGGAGCCCAGGAGCTCGCCCTGCGCTTCGGCTACCAGTGTATGCCGGGGCAGCTCGAGCCACATGTGGCGGGCCTGCTCAAAGGTCATGTCGGGGTCAAGGGCGTAGGTTTCGCGCGCCTGGATCACGCCCTGCAGCGTGGGCCAGAAGCGCTCGAAATCTTCTGGCGTCATGGGGCGGAGATTGATCATGTGCAGCCTCAGATGTAGATGAACACCAACACCAGCGCCGCCACCACTGCCCATTTTTCGAGGTAGTAACGCGTGCGGTTGCGCTTCTTCAGCGCCTTGCCGCGTTCGCGGATGCGATAGATGCGGGTGAACAGGCGGTTGATGGCGCCGGTCTTGTCCCCTGCATCGTTGGGCGCCGCGGCGGCGGCCATGACGTTGCGGCTGAACCAGCGATTGAACGCCGTGGCCCAGCGGTACTTGAGCGGGCGCTCCACATCGCAGAACAGAATGATGCGATTGTGCTCGGTGGTGTTGGCCGCGTAGTGGATGTAGGTTTCGTCGAACACAACGCCCTGGCCATCGCGCCACGAATATTTCTCGCCATCGACGTCGATGTAGCAGCCGTCGTCGTTTGGAGTATCCAGGCCCAAGTGATAGCGGTAGGAGCCAGCATAGGGGTCGCGGTGCCGAACCAGCTTGGCCCCAGGGGGCAGGGTGGCGAACATGGCGGCCTTGACGGTGCCAATGCCTTGCAGCAGCTGCGTGGTGCGCGGGCACAGGGTCATGGCCGACGGATGACTTTCGCCGTACCACTTCAGATAAAACCGCTTCCAGCCTGTCTTGAAGAACGAGTTGAAGCCCACGTCGTCGTAATTATCGGACTTCTTGATTTCGCCAACCTGGAGTAAGCGCTGGGCTTCTTCACGGATTTCCTGCCAGTGTTCCTGCAGCGGTTGTAGCTCAGGGAAGGCTTCGACCGGCAGGTAAGGTTTGGCCGGATGTTTCGAGAACAAGTAAAGGAAACTGTTGACCGGGGCCAGGAAACTGGAATGGTCACCCAGCTGGCGGGTCAGCTTGTGACGCACCCGGCCGCGCAGGTGAACGTAGGCGATCGAGAGGACGAATAGCAGAACGAGTGCAATTTTCATGGACGTTTACTTGTCGAAAAATGGCCATGCGCGATGGCATAAGCCCGCCAGCATAAACAATCGTCGCGGCAGTTTGTACCTATTGTTACGAAACTGTCCGGCCGGTTCGGTGTCGCGTTGCATCGTCCGCGACCCTGGTTTCACCTTCAGGAGATCTTATGGCTCAGGACACTCGCTCTACGGCCAGCCCGTTCAAGCGGCTGTTTTTCGCCCTGCCAGTCAGTGATGCCCAGCGCCGCGATGTCTCCCAGTGGCGACGCAGCCTGGCGCTGCGCAGCGGCAGGCCGGTGCCAGCCGCCAATTTCCATATCACCCTGGCATTCCTGGGCAATGTCGATGCGGCGCAGGTCCCATCGGTGTGCGCTGCCGTCGACCAATTGCTGCTGCCCGACAAGGCGCCGAGGCTGGTGCTTGATCGCTTGCAGGTGTGGCACAGGGCCGGTGCCCTGGTGCTTGAGGCGCAGCATACGCCTGCGCCCCTTCTTCAACTGGTCTATGGGCTGCAACAGGCGCTGCTGCCCTTGGGTATCGCCGTTGCAGACCGCACCTTTCGACCCCACTTGACGTTGTCCCGCGACTTTCACGGGCAGCCCCCTGAGGCCAGCACGCCGCCTGAGTTCTTTGTCAGCGCCCGGGAATGTGTACTTTACGAGTCTCGAAAGGGCGCCTATCAGCCATTGGCACGCTGGGCATTGGGGGATGGAGGCGCATTCATTAGCCCACTGGGCTCACACCGGTAGGCTCTGATACGGCAGTTCTTCGCCGGGGCTGCGTTCGAATTGGCGTTTATACTCGCGGCTGAACTGCGACGTGCTCTGGTAGCCCACCCGATGGGCGACCTGAGCCACGCCCATACCTTCGCCGATCAGCATCTGCTGTGCCTTGAGCAGCCTCAGGCGCTTGAGGTACTGCATGGGCGCCATGTCCGTGCAGCGCTTGAAATGCTCGTGGAAGGTGGAGACGCTCATGTTCGCTCGCCCAGCCAGAGCCTCGACGCTCAGTGGCTCGCAGTAGTGTTCGCGCAGGTGGGCCAAGGCGGCGCCGATGCGGGCGAAATGGCCCTGTTGCTCGACCAGCGCTCTGAGTACCCCGGCCTGCGGGCCACGCAGGGCGGCGTACAGCACTTCACGCACCCGGGCCGGCCCCAACACCTTGGCGTCCACAGGATCTTGCAGGCACTCCAGCAACCGCTCGACCCGCTCACGCATGGGCGCGTCCAGGGCGGCCGAGGTCATCGACTGGGGCGTCTGAGCCTGCACCGGGCCATCGGTGGCAAGGCCGCTGCTCTGCACCAATTCGCTCAGCGTGGCGCGGTCGATGGCCACTGCCACGCCCAGCAAGGGCACATCGGGCGTGGCGAAGGTTTCGCACATGAACGGTACCGACAGCGCCTGCACCAGGTAATGCCCCGCGCCATACTCGAGCGTGCGGGGCCCCAGGCGGGCCAGCTTGCTGCCCTGGGCCAGGATCATCAGGCTCGGCTCATAGATCTGCGGGCTGCTGGCCACGTAGTGGTCCCAGCTCAGCACTTGTACCTGGGGCAGGTGGGTGGGCACGAACCCTGGGCGAACCGCCAGACGGCGTATGAGTGCGCAAAGCGGGGCATTGGCGTCGACGTGACGGGTCAGTTGCATGGAGCACCGGGGCAGAGAATCGGACAGCATGGGTGGACGGATTATGCCCGCCGCGCGTTGGCTGCACCAGAAGCTTCGGAGAATCAGGCAAGGCTTCCGGAGAATCTGCGGTGGGCAATGTTCCTATCTGAGAACAAAATGCTTCACATGAACCGTTTCACTTAACCGCGAGGTCTCTATGTATACCGCTATCGGTTACGCCGCCCAAACCCCCACCAGCCCGTTGGCACCCATGACCTTCGAGCGCCGCAGCCCGCGCCCGGATGACGTGGCCATCGACATCCTGTATTGCGGGGTGTGCCACTCGGACATTCACCAGGCCCGCAACGAATGGGGCATTGCGGTCTACCCCTTGATGCCAGGCCACGAGATCGTCGGCCGCGTGACCGCGGTAGGCGCCCAGGTCACCGGCCACAAGGTCGGTGACCTGGTCGGTGTCGGCTGCATGGTGGATTCCTGCCGTCAGTGCGCGGCCTGTGCCAAGGACCTTGAGCAATACTGCCTCGAAGGCCCGACCATGACCTACGCCACGCCCGATCGGGTCGATGGCAGCAACACCATGGGTGGCTACTCCAGCAGCATCGTGGTGAGCGAGCATTTCGTGGTACGCATCCCCGAGGGCATGGACCTGCCCAGCGCCGCCCCTATCCTGTGCGCCGGTATCACCACCTATTCGCCGCTCAAGCACCACGGTGTAGGCCCAGGCCACAAGGTGGGCATCCTTGGCATGGGTGGCCTGGGCCACATGGGCATCAAGCTGGCCAAGGCGCTGGGTGCCGAAGTCACGCTGTTCACCCGTTCCGAGGCCAAGGCCGCTGAGGCGCGCCGCCAAGGGGCAGACCATGTGATTGTGTCCACCGACGCCGAGCAGATGAAAGCGGCAGCCGGTCGTTTCGATTTCCTGCTCGACACCATCCCGGTTCAACATGACCTCAATCCCTACCTGGAAACCCTGACGTTCGACGGCGTGCACATCCTCGTCGGGTTGATCGAACCGATCGAGCCTGCGCTGCATGCTGCCAACCTGGTCATGAAGCGCCGCGTGCTGGCCGGCTCGTTGATCGGCGGTATCGCCGAAACCCAGGAAGTGCTGGACTTCTGTGCCAAGCACGACATCCGTTGCGACATCGAGATGCTGGATATCCGGCACATCAACGAGGCCTATGAGCGCATGATCGCAGGCGATGTGAAGTACCGCTTCGTGATCGACATGGCGACCCTCAAGGCCTGATCGGCCGTCGACCTGCACCGGGATCAAACGGTGCAGGTCCTGTTGCTGGCCTTACCAGGCCAGCGGCTTGTCCCCACCTTTCCAGAACAGCCAGCGGCGGACCTCGCCATGCGGGCCTGTACCGATCTGCCAATCAGGTCGGCCACTGTCGAGCGCGATCACCGAGATGAACCCCGCATGGCTTGCGGCAACGAGGGTTCGACCATCCTCGCTGATGTCCATTGCGCTGATGGTAGAACCTAGATAGTGCTGCCAGCGTTCGCCACCGTCTTCCCCAAAAGCCCGTAAATAACCATAGGCATCGCCGACGATGTACTCGTCCTGGCGCGCCACGCCTGCGTAGATCCGTGCGCCTTCCTGCACCACCGGCGTGCGGGGGTCCTGGCTGTAGTAATCCGTATCCAGGCCCTCCAGGTCGCTCACCCTGACGGCCAGCGACGCACCGCTGTAGAAGTGACAGGCATTGAGCAGCAACTGGTCCCCGGTACGGTTGAACAAGGCGTAGTGCGGGTATTCGCTGGCCGGTCCGATACTGGCAACAGGCGTTAACTGACGGTCCAGCACCTGGTGTCGGTTGGCTTGCTCGCCTACCACGACCCATTGCCCGTCGGGCGATACAGCGCCATGGGCCATGCTCAGGCCCAGGATGATGTCATCGGGGTCCGTGCCCTCTGCCAGCGCTTGCTCGACCTGCTCCTGGCGCGGCAGCAGCCGGCTCGCGCCCTGCTCAGAGAGCACGAAAATGCCCTCGTCGCTGATCAGCAGCACCTGTTGCCCATCGGGGAAGGGTATCAATGCAGTCGCAATGGGGGGCAGGTCGAAAGGCTCGAACGGATAGCCTTTGGGCAACCCCTCCAAACCGGTAGGCCACGCCAGCCGCCGCACCTGTGGGCCGCCCCATCCATCGGTCACGCGCACACCCTCGGCGTTGGCCAGGGCGAAGAAGCGTCGAGCCGGGCAACGGCCGAAATGCTCGACGCCGATGATGGGTGTCACGGTATAACCATCGATACGCACCACCTGGCCTTTCTCGTGGGGCATGCCGATCCGTGCGAGCAGGCTCCCGTCATCGAGCAGCAGCAACGTGGCGATACCCTGACCATGGGTGTCGAGCAGGGGCAACAAGGGCGCATGGGCTGGCGGCCAAGCCTGGCGAAATGCCTGGCGCTGGTGCTCCTCGACGGTCGGCTGGTTGACCTTGCGCAAGGCGGCGCGCCAGGCGTCCAGCAAGTGTTCGGTGGCAGGGTGCCGGGGTTCTTCGAGCTGCTCCCAGCCGTGCGCACTGCCTTGTGCGACATAGTCGTTGACCGCCTGGGCGTAGGTGATAACGGCCTGCTGCCATTGCTGCTGGGGATGCTGCTTGTCCATGAGTGGGTGGAACTCCTTGATGTGCGCCAGTATCCGAGATTGCGCATGGTACGCCTTCGGTACGGCGGTTGTGAGGCCCGAGCATGACGCGTACCATGCCTGCGTCCCCAATTTTAATAAGACACACGCTCATACCGCTCCTTGCCGGGGCCGGACGTGCGTGGTCTTGCCTTGCCTGTGGAGAACCGGTTTCACGCCATGAACGGACCCTTACCTGACCACTTGCCGCCCACAGTAGGCGGCGGCAGCTGGCTGAGCGTCATCGCTCTGGCGTTGGCTGCCTTTATCTTCAACACCACCGAGTTCGTGCCGGTGGCGCTGCTCAGCGACATTGGCCGCAGCTTCGACATGACCACCGCGCAAGTGGGGCTGATGCTGACCATCTATGCCTGGGTCGTGGCATTGGCGTCACTGCCGATGATGTTGATGACACGCAACATCGAGCGGCGGCGCCTGCTGTTGTTCGTGTTTCTGGTGTTCATCGTCAGCCATCTGCTGTCGTGGCTGTCGCAGAGTTTTGCGATGCTGCTGCTCAGCCGCATCGGCATAGCCTTGGCGCACGCCGTGTTCTGGGCCATTACTGCCTCGCTTGCGGTGCGCGTCGCGCACCCTGGGCAGCAGGCCAAGGCGCTGGGCCTGTTGGCCACCGGCACGACGCTGGCGATGGTGCTTGGCATCCCCCTGGGGCGCGTGGTGGGCGAGGCGCTGGGGTGGCGCGTCACCTTCCTGAGCATCGCAGGGGTGGCGCTGGCGACCATGCTGTGCCTGATGAAGTCGCTGCCGTTGTTGCCGAGCCAGAATTCGGGATCGTTGCGCAGCCTGCCGATACTGTTCAAGCGGCCTGCGCTGGTTATCACCTACCTGCTGGTGACGCTGGTGATCACGGCGCAGTTTACCGCCTACAGCTATATCGAGCCGTTCGCCCTGCATGTCGCGCAGATCAGCGGTGAGCGCACTACATTGGTCTTGCTGTTGTTTGGCGGCGCAGGTGTGTTCGGCTCGTTCCTGTTCAGCCGCTACAGCGACCGTTTTCCCCAAGGTTTTCTGGTGGGCTCGATCGGCATGCTGGCAGTCTGCTTGCTGCTGCTCTTGCCATTGTCCGGCAGCTTCCATGCGTTCGCCGTGCTGAGCATGTGCTGGGGTGTGGCGATCTTGAGCTTCAGCCTGTCATTGCAGTCACGCACCTTGAAGCTGGCCTCCGACGCCACGGATGTGGCCATGGCGTTGTTTTCCGGCATCTACAACATCGGCATCGGCGGTGGTGCATTGCTGGGCAGTATCGTCAGCAGCTACCTGGGCGTGGCCAATATCGGCCTGGTCGGGGGCAGCGTGGCAGTGGTCGGCTTGTTGCTGGCAGTGGGCAGTACCCGCCGCTTTCGCGACGCGCTGACCCATTGAGTCTGGCTTTGCGGGCAACAAGGCTGCTCAGCTCAATACCGCAGCCCACGCTGAGAGCAAGAGCAGGCCGCCCAGGGCCTGGTTGAACACGCGCAGGCGGCGTGGCGTTTGCAGCCAGGCCGCACTGCCTGCGCCCAGCACCGCCCACAGCGTCATGCACGGCAGTGCGATCACCAGGAACACCAGTGCCAGTTGCCACACCGCCAGGCCTGGCGCGGCAAATACGCCGATTACGGACACGGCCATCAGCCACACCTTGGGGTTGATCACCTGCAGCGTTGCCGCGTCCACTGCCGTGAACACCCGCGCCTGGGCTGGCGCGCCGGTAACGCCAGTGCTGCGCAGCAGTTGCCAGGCCAGCCAGCTCAACCACAACACTCCGGCCCACATCATCAGATGCTGGGCTTGTGGGTGGCGCGTCAACCATTGACCCAGCCCCATGCCAACCAGCAACACAGTGGCCGCAGCGGCCAGGCATGCCGCCAGGATGGGCACCAGCGTGCTGCGCAGGCCATGTCGGGCGCCTTGGGCAAGGATAAGCAGATTGGTCGGTCCTGGGCTGATGCTGGCAACCAGGGCAAATGCAACGAATGGCAGAAAAGAATGCGTCATGTGCTAGGGCTCCTTTGGTGTCAGCCCCAATGCTCGCCATTTGCATCGCCTCAGTCTGGAAGGATTGAGCAGCGCTTGCGGTAGTATGCCGGGGTGAGCTGATAGGCCCGCCGAAACCAGCGGCCCAGGTGGCTCTGATCGGCAAAGCCCAAGGTGACAGCTACGTCTGAAGGGCTGGCCCCGCTGGCAAGCAAACGCCGGGCCCTGGCCAGGCGCAGCTGGATGAGGTACGCATGCGGGGCGAGCCCGAATGCTGCCTTGAAGGCTCTGGTCAAGCGGTAACGGTCGATGCCACAGGCAGTCGCCAGCTCTTGGAGGCCAACATCCCGTGCGAGGTTGTCATGCAGATAATCGCGGGCCCGTTGCGCCGTGAGCGGCAAGCGCGGGTCTGGATCGACTCGCTTGCGCCAGTGCAGGTGGCGTGTGAGGCAGGCGAGCAAGGCGTCGATGGCTGACTGCCTTACGATGAGCAGTTCGTGTGCATGCAGGGCATTGAAGGCAAACGCGGTGGCTTGGCCAAGCTGCAGGTCCTGGGTCAGCGTGTCGGCGAAACGGGGCAAGGCATCACGCGGCGCCTGTTCGAATAGCAGGCGCAACTGCTGCTCCAGCCAGTCCGGCTCCAGGTAGAGCGTGGAGTAGGTAAAACCTTCTTCAGTGGGCGCGAGCCCGTCGTGCAGGTCCCCAGGTTCAAGCATGAAGACTTGCCCCGGCACACTATGGTGCCTGACCCGCCGGCAATTGAATTGCTGGACCCCTTGCTCGGTGACGCCTACCAGAAAGCTCTCGTGCCAATGGGGGTCGTAGGCATGACCGACGAAATGGGCGCGGATCGACTCGATGCCGGTCTCGGCGTCCTGCTTGAGGTCGATCCAGTTACTCATGGGGGCTCGCTGTGTGCATGCTGATGCTTAGGCTGTACAAGAAGCCTAGCGCCCTCGGCTACAGGTGTCTGGAAGATTTGTGCAACTGCCGAGCCTGGCTGCCGGCTGCAGTGCATCGAACCGCTGGCGCAGCCACTGGTGCAGTTGCGTGACGGCGGGGGTGAGCTGCTTGCGGTGCGGGCATACCAGCGTGACAGGTGTCGGCTCGCCCGGCCATTGAGGCAGGACGATTTCCAGCCTGCCGCAGGCGAGGTCATCACTGACATCCAGCCACGACTTGTAGACGATTCCCTCGCCAAGTACCGCTAGGCGGCGAATCACATCGGCGTCATCACTGATCAGTGGCCCTTTCACGTGCACCGTGCGTTGGCCAAGTTGCCACTTGTCGTACACCCGACCGTGCTGCATGTACAACAAGCAGTCATGGGCATGCAGTGCCTCGGGCGTCTGCGGTCGGCCGTGGCGGGCCAGGTAATCGGGGGAGGCGACCAGGACGCGCTGGTTCCAGTCGGCCAGGGGGAGGGCGATGTAGTTGGCGTCCTGGTTCAGGCCGTAACGCACGGCAACGTCCACCGGATCACGGTTCAGGTCGGCAATCTGGTCGGACAGCATGAACCGCAGGTGCAAGGCCGGGTGCGCCCGGCGAAACGCGCTGAGCCAGGGCAGCAGCATGTTGCGGCCCAGGTCCGAGGGTGCTGAAACCTGTAAGGTGCCGCGCAGGGCGGTGGTATTGCCATGCAAATCGTCATGCCCGCGACGCAGGCTTTCCAGCACGTTCACGGCAGTCGGCAGGTAGCGCTCGCCCTCGGCAGTCAGGCGCAGGCTGCGGGTAGTGCGAACGAACAGACGTACGTCCAGATCACGCTCCAGCCGCTTGATGGCGGCCGCCACCTGGCCGGGCAACAGGTTCGCTTCGATGGCAGCTGCGGTGAAGCTGCCCAGCGCGCTGCTGCGCACGAACAGTTCGAGGTCGGCAAGACGCAACATTGTCACTCCAGAGGTGAAAGTGTTGCTCGATTGTGCCGGTTTTTATTTGTGGCAGGAAAGATACCATGGGCATTCCTTTTCTCTCGACGTCCGGAATTGCCCATGGATACCGTCTCGCTGGCCAAGCGCCGCTACACCACCAAAGCCTACGATGCATCGCGTCAAATTCCCCAAGCCACGGTCGATGCCTTGCTCGAGCAATTGCGTCACAGCCCATCTTCGGTGAATTCCCAGCCCTGGCATTTCGTCGTTGCCCAGAGCGAAGCTGCCAAAGCCCGCCTGACCATGAGTACCGACACCGACTACGCCTACAATTCGCCCAAATTGCGCGATGCTTCCCATGTCATCGTTTTTTGCACGCGCACCGACATGACCCAGGCGCACCTGGAGGCCGTGCTCGCCCAGGAGTCACTCGACGGGCGTTTTCGCGATGAGCAGGCCAAGGCGGCGCAGGACAACAGCCGACGCCACTACGCCGACCTGCATCGTTACGAGCGCAAGGACCTGCAGCATTGGATGGAAAAGCAAACCTATCTTGCCTTGGGTACAGCCTTGCTGGGCGCCGCTGCCCTGGGCCTGGACGCTACCCCCATCGAAGGCTTCGATAGCCAGCGCCTGGATGCCGAGCTTGGCTTGCGCGAACAAGGCTTCACCAGCGTAGTGCTGCTGAGCCTGGGCTATCGCAGTGAAACCGACTTCAATGCCGGGTTAAGCAAATCGCGGCTCCCGGCATCCAAGGTATTCACCTTCCTGTAAAGGCATGCCCGGCTGGCGTGGTTCACCAGAGTGCAGCGCTGGCCGTGGTCAGTGCCGAGGCCAATACCGCAATGGCCTTGTCGACTTGCGCCTCGGTGGTGAACCTGCCAACGCTCAGGCGAATGCTGTTACGGGCACGGCGCTCGTCCAACCCCAGCGCCAGCAGGACGTGGGATGCCGCATTGTTCGCTGAATTGCAGGCCGAGGTGGTCGACAGCGCCAGTTGTGTGGCGAGCGCCGCGCTGTTGAACCTTGCCTGATCGATACACAGGTTCAGGGTGTGCGGCACGCGCTGGGTAGCGCAGCCGTTGAGCGTGATGCCGGGCAGGGCCAATAGGCCCTCGCGCAGGCGCTTGGCCAGCTGCGCCAAGCGCTGGTACTCGCCATCGCCTGGTTGGCCGGCCAGGGCAAACGCGCTGCCCATGCCCGCGATCTGATGCGTGGCCAGGGTACCGGAGCGCAAGCCTTGCTCATGACCCCCCCCATGCAGTTGGGCACGCATGCCGGCGCGCGCGCGCGGGCCAACGAACAGCGCACCGATGCCTTTGGGGCCATACACCTTGTGGGCGGAAAAGGACATCAGGTCAACGGGCAGGCTAGCCAGGTCGATGGCCAGCTTGCCTACCGCCTGAGCTGCGTCCACGTGGAACACGGCGCCGTGCGCCCGCACCCGCTCGCCGATGGCAGCGATGTCGGTGACTGTGCCCAATTCATTGTTCACCGCCATCAGCGACACCAGGCGCGTATCGGCACGCAGCGCGTCCTGAACCATGGCCGGATGGATCAGGCCTGATGGATCAGGTTGCAGTCGGGTCACCGCCCAGCCTTGGCGCTCCAGTTCGGCTGCGGTGTCCAGAACGGCTTTGTGCTCTAGCTGACTGGTAAGCAAATGCCCAGGCTGGCCCAGTCCCTGCGCGACGCCTTTGAGCGCCAGGTTGTTGGACTCGGTAGCCCCGGATGTCCATACCAGTGACGCCGGCGGCGCCCCCACGCGTTCGGCCACCTGCTCACGGGCCAGTTCGACTGCATCGCGCGCTGCCCTGCCATAGATATGCCCGCTCGAGGCCGGGTTACCAAAATGGGCATGCCGACCGAGGCATCCAAGCATGGTCTGGATCACTCGATCGTCGACCGGGGTAGTGGCAGCGTAATCGAAGTAGAGAGGGGCGTCAGACATAAGCAGGTCCATTGGCAAGAGAGCGAGGGTGCCTGAACAAGATTAACTGCGTCACGAAGAGACTTTTGCTCTAAATCAGGGCGTTTTAAGACCATTTTGCAAAAGCATTCTCCGGATCGGGCATAACGAAAAAAATATTCCCACCCTTGTCTCGACACTCAGACGGTCTCTTCTCATTGACCGTTGAGAGTCCGTTCCTCTTCGCTGACTACCCGCTCGCACAACTCGGTAATCTGCTCGCGCATCCAGCGGTTCGCTGGGTCCTGGTCAGTGCTTTCATGCCAGTACAGGTGCGTCTCCAACGCCGGCACCTCCACAGGCAGGGGCTTGTAGCACAACTGGTGACGGCGGGCGAAACGCTCTGGCACGGTCATCACCATGTCGGTTTGCTGCAGTACTTGCGAGGCCATCAGGTAATGCTGTGAGCGCAGGGCCACCTTGCGCTGCACGCCCATCTTGCCCAGCGCAAGGTCCACGTAACCCAGCCCGTTGCGGCGGCTGGAAATGTGGATATGGGTCATGCCAAGGTACCCATCCAGGCTCAATGCCCTGTCGGCCAGCGGGTGACCTTGGCGCAGGGCGCAGACGTAGCGGTCCTGCATCAACTTGATGTGCCGCACTTGAGGGTCGGTGTTGAGGGGGGCGTCGATGGCGAAGTCCAGTCGCCCTGCGGCAAGCTCCTTGGTGGTTTCCCGGCGCTTGCACAGGAAACTCTCGATCAGCACCCCAGGCGCCAGGCGACGCAGGCGTTGGAACAGCGGCGGCAGGATCACAGCCTCGGTCAGGTCGGTCATGCTGATGCGAAACGTCTTGCTCGCTTGCAGGGGGTTGAACGTCCGGCTTTCCTGCACCGAGGTGCGTAGCAATGCCAGCGCGCTGCGGACCGAGCCGATGATGTTCTGCGCCATGGGTGTTGGCACCATGCCCTGGGCGGTCCGTACGAACAGCGGGTCGTTGAAGGTTTCACGCAGCCTGGACAATGCATTGGACACGGCAGGCTGGGTGATGCCGACGATCTGCCCGGCACGGGTGAGGTTGGCTTCGGTGTAGATCGCATCGAAGACGATGAACAGGTTGAGATCGACCTTGCTGAGATTCATGAGCGCCGCTCGTTCTTGGAATTATCGGCCGATCATATATCGGTTATGAATGTTAATACACGCCGAAAATAGACTAGGTGGATGACCAGCGCCTGCCCTAGGCTTGCCCTAATGTCATTCGACCCTGAAGGAACCCGCCAATGGATTTCGCCTATTCGCCCAAGGTGCAAGCGCTGCGCGAGCGCGTGACTGCCTTCATGGATGCCTACGTCTATCCAGCCGAGTCCGTATTCGAACGCCAAGTTGCCGAAGGCGATCGTTGGCAGCCTACCGCCATCATGGAATCGCTGAAAATCAAGGCACGCGAGGAGGGCTTGTGGAACCTCTTTCTGCCTGAATCCGAATACGGCGCAGGGCTGACCAACCTGGAGTACGCCCCACTGGCCGAGATCATGGGCCGTTCATTGTTGGGCCCGGAGCCGTTCAACTGCTCGGCACCGGACACAGGAAACATGGAAGTGCTGGTGCGCTACGGTACGGCCGCGCAGAAGCAGCAGTGGCTGGAGCCTTTGTTGCGGGGTGAAATCCGCTCGGCATTCGCCATGACCGAGCCCGATGTGGCGTCTTCGGATGCCACCAACATGGCGGCTACAGCAGTGCGCGAAGGGGACCAATGGGTCATCAACGGCCGCAAGTGGTGGACCTCCGGCGCATGTGACCCGCGGTGCAAGGTTCTGATCTTCATGGGCCTGTCCAACCCGAAAGGCCCGCGGCACCAACAACACTCGATGGTTCTGGTGCCGATGGATACACCCGGTGTGAGGGTGCTCAGACCTCTGCCGGTATTTGGCTACGACGACGCCCCCCATGGCCATGCCGAGGTGGTGTTCGAAAACGTGCGGGTGCCGTTGGAGAACGTGCTGCTAGGAGAGGGCAGGGGGTTCGAGATCGCCCAAGGCCGATTGGGGCCTGGACGCATCCACCATTGCATGCGGTCCATCGGCATGGCCGAACGGGCTCTGGAGCTGATGTGCAAGCGCGCGGTTGCCCGGACTGCGTTCGGTCAGCCACTGGCGCGGCTGGGCGGGAACGTCGACAAGATTGCCGATTCGCGCATGGACATCGACATGGCACGCCTGCTCACGCTCAAAGCGGCCTATATGATGGACACCGTGGGCAACAAGGTGGCCCGCAGCGAGATCGCCCAGATCAAGGTGGTAGCACCGAATGTTGCGCTGCGCGTAATCGATCGGGCGATCCAGTTGCACGGTGGTGCGGGGGTGAGCGCTGATTTTCCGTTAGCCTACATGTACGCCATGCAGCGCACCCTGCGCCTGGCCGACGGGCCCGATGAAGTGCACCGGGCAGCGATCGGCAAGTACGAAATCGGCAGGTATCTGCCTGCGTCAGGCTCAGCGGCCCAACGCTGATTGCTGGGTTCATGCCGCCAGGCTCAACGGGCCGAGCGGCTGTTGGTATCGGCAGGCGTAGTGGTGGCAGGTTTGTGCAAATGCGCGCCAGTCGGGTCATCCAACTGAATGATGACGCCTTTCTGCCAACTGTCGGCGTCAGCGTCGGGCGTAGGAATGTCAATATCAGCGCGCTGCTTGCGCGTCTGGGCGGTATCGATGCCTAGGCGACGGTTGCGCTGCTCGACCATCGCCGGGTCTGCCTGACCGTCCGCAGTGAAGCCCATCATCAGTTGCGGCACGCCCATCGGCAGTGACTTGTCCTGGTCGGTATGCCAGGTATGCCACGTCTTGCCGTAGGTGGTGGCCAGGCGTTTCATCAAGGCATGTTCGGCAGGCGCAGGGATACCGGGCGCCACCAACTGGCCAGAGGACACTTCAAACCCGTGGCTGTGCCACAGCGCTTTTTCCTTGGCGGGTAACCGGGCGAACAACTTCTGATCGATGATGTACTCCACGCCCATGATTTTGGCCGTGGCCGTGCTGCCATCGTAGATCACGCACTGAATGACGTCTTCGTTGAGGATCGCACAGTAATGATGCGCTTCCATTTGAATATCAGGATGGCCGTTATAGAAGTGAAAACCATCCAGGTAGGCATTCAGTGCGTCAATAGGCGGTTTGGCCTGTAACAGCGCCGCGCCTTTTTCAAGCCATTGCGTGCCGGGTTTTATTGGGGCGCCGGGTGTTTGCACGGGCGATGCGGTTTTGGCCCCTGAGCAACCTGCGAGCAGGGCGCTGGCCAAACATAAGCCAAGAAGGCCGAGGGAAGGGTTGGGCATGATTGAGTCTCCGCAGGGTGTGCGCAACAGACCGCTTGCCGGGCACTAACATTTTCTTTGACGGACAGACGGTAATGCTGTCTAGTTAGTCAAGCCGGTTGAACCAAGCCTATGTTCGACTGCACTAACAAGTTACTGAAGTTTCATTGCCCGTCGTACTGAAAAGGAAACGTCCCCATGTCTCGTCTTGCAGAGTTTCGTCAACTGGAACAGAAATTGGCTGCCCAACTTGCAGAGCTGGAAGCCATGAAAGGTAGCCCTGAGCTGCAAAAAGAAATCGAGTTTGAAACCAAACTGCGAAATCTGCTGGCCAAGTACGAATACAGTTTGCGCGATATCGTCAACCTGCTCGACCCGAAAAACGGTCAACGGCCCGCTGCGCCTGCTGCGGCCCAGAAAGCGCCACGTCGTGCTCGGCAGGTCAAGCAGTACAAGAACCCACACACCGGTGAAGTCATTGAGACCAAAGGTGGCAATCACACCAAGCTCAAGGCATGGAAGGCCGAACACGGCGCTGATGAAGTGGAAAACTGGCTGGCCAAGTAATGCCCACCCAACGTTATCCCACTACCCCGGACGGCCGCTATTTCGTTGTCCGGGGGCGCTTGTGGCGCTGCACCGATCCCTCCCTGTCCGACGCTCTGCGTCAGCACTGGGTGCATGCCTTGATGGACGCGCGCAGAGCGGTAAAGGACGCAAAGGCCAACGACGAACCCGATCAGCTTGCTCGCGCCCGTGCCCAGGTTCAGGCGGCAAAGGTCGCGCTGGGGGAGCGTGGCCCCGTCTGGTGGGGCGACGGGAGCCCGGACTTCAACCGGCGCATGGCGGTCAATACTCCTTATGCCGAGTGGTTTCAATCGCTTGATCCAGCTCAGTAACCGGGGCCTTGGCTTGACCGCGGGTTTTTATCAGCGACACCAGCACACCGCCCAGCAACAGCCCGAACGTGACGCCCAGCGACAATAGGGCGGGCACCTTGCCCACCATGCCGTGGTAGAAGATCTTGCAGCCGATGAAGATCAGCACGAGCGCCAGCGCATACTTCAAGTACACGAAACGGTGCATCAGTGCCGACAAGGCAAAGTACAGTGAACGCAGGCCCAAGATGGCAAAGATATTGGATGTGTAGACGATGAAAGGGTCCTGGGTGATGGCGAATATCGCCGGGACGCTGTCCACGGCAAATACGAGGTCAGCCAGTTCAATCAAAACAAGCGCAAGAAACAGCGGCGTAGCGTGGCGCACGGCATTGCTTTCCCCACTGGGCGTAACGTGCACGAAAAACTTCGAGCCGTGGATTTGATCGGTTACCCGCATGTGACGCCTTACAAACTTCAGAATCGGATTGTTGGCCAGGTCCGGCTGACTGTCTTCCCTGGATAGCGCCATTTTCACGCCGGTAAAAAGCAGGAAGGCGCCGAAGAGATAAAGTACCCAGGCAAAGTTCTGCACCAAGGCCGCGCCGACGCCAATCATGATCGCGCGCAACACCACCACGCCGAGAATCCCCCAGAACAACACGCGGTGCTGATAGCGTCGGGGAACGGCGAAATAGCTGAAGATCATCGCCATCACGAAGACGTTATCCATCGACAACGACTGCTCGACGAGAAACCCCGTATAGAACTCCAGTGCCGGTTGCGCGCCCAGGTAGTACCAAACACCGACGCCGAACAGCACGCCGACGCCGAAGTAGCCTGAATACAGCAGCAGGCTTTCGCGCATTTCGATTTCGCGGTCATGGCGATGCAGCACGCCCAGGTCGAGCACCAGCAAGCCGACGACGATGGCGACAAAAACCAGCCACAGCCAAGCGCTGGTGCCGAGAAAAGGTGTTGTGAGAAAGGTGTGCAGAGCTGTCATGAGCCCCTCCTGATCGGTCGACGTTGCGTGGCAACAGTGATCCGACATGGCGGCTGGCAACCGTCAGAGGGGCCCGGTATCACTTAGGCTTGAGCGTAGATCCGTTTGCGGGGCACGCCGAATGAGCAGCTGTTACATTTTTTTGCGAAGGGCTTGGGAGGCGCTGACCCCTCCAGTCTTGATGCCGTGCGGCAAGCCTCAATAGACCCAGACCTCGACGCGACGGTTGCGCAAGCGGCCCTGCTCCATCTCGTTACCCGCCACCGGCATCTGGTCACCTAACCCCGCCACTTCCAGCACCTCGATACCCCCGCGCGCCAGTGCCTGGCGTACCGCCTCGCCGCGCAGGCGCGAGAGCAGGGCAGCGCGCCCCGGTGTGTCCTTGGGGTCGCCGAAGCCCACCAGTACGGCCTTGCGATGCGGCTTGCCGGCCTGGTTCAGGTACTCGATGACCCGCTGCACATCCTGGGTAGCCTTGCTGTCCAGGGCGGCACTGCCCGGTTGAAAGCGCAAGTTCACGCTCAACCGCTGAGCGTGCTCTGCCAGCGCCCGATACTGGGCAGGCATGTTCGCAACAGGCGCCACGCGCTGGGCCACGATCTGCTGTGACACAAAGCCTTGCTCGGCCACGATGGCCTGACCGGCGGGGCTCTGGATGAAGTCGATCAATGCAGCGGCCTGAGGGCTTGGGGGAGTGGGCAGATACAGGAACAGGCGGCGTGACAGCGGATAGACCTCACTGGCCACCAAGGCGCGTTCGGGCAGCAGCGCCGCAGCGGTGCCATCGGCCACTGCCAGTACCTTGGTCCCGTGGAGGGTCGAAAGCCCGGTAAACCCGATGGCCTGGCGATCGACTGCTACTTGGGCGGCCAGACGATCGCCGGCTTCAAAACGCCTGGCTGTCGGCGCCAGGTTGACCTGCTTAGGCGCCAGGACCCGTGACCTGAACGTTTCGAACGTCCCGGAGCGCTCGTCCCTGGCGTACAGGTGGATGTCGCCACCGGCCACCCCGAGTTGCTCCCAGCGCCGTACCTGCCCGCTGAAAACCTGCGCAATTTGATCCAGGGACAACTCAGACAAGGGGTTGGCGGGATTGACGAGGATGGCGACACCGTCCAGCCCGATGACATGTTCAGCTGCAGGGGAGCGCAAGTCGCCAAATGCCTGCAGCTGCCGTGCTTCGCTGTCACTGATCGGGCGAGAGGCGGCGATCAGGTCAGCCTCGCCCCGAGCCAAGGCATCAAAGCCCGTGCTTGAGCCATGCGCCGCGATATCGACCTGAATGTCTACACCGTCAGCGCGGGTCGCCGCGATCACTGACTCGTTGTCCGCCTTACCGCTGTGGACTTGCACCTGGGTAGCGTGCTCGGCACGCAGCTGCGCCCGTACCAACGCCGGTAGCAGGGCACTGCCCAGGGTGTTGGAGCCTTGGATGCGCAGGTGCACGGGCTCGGCCCAGGCCATCATCGGCAGCACGGTCAACAGGAAGACGAGCAGGCGGGCCATGCTGATTGGGCCTTCACGGTGGGAATGGCCGCAGCGTAAGGCAGTGGCGTGATGGTGTGATGACAAGGCGGCAACGTCGCCAGGCGGCCGTGCGCAGGCACTTGCGCACGGACGATCAGCGGCGCCTGGATCAGTGAGCGCCGGCCGATTTGCTCAGGTCACTTTCTGCCCACTGGGTATAGATACACGCATCGGCCACCGCCCAGCGTACCTTGACGGTGTCGCCCGGCTGCATCGGCATGCCTGCCGCCGACAAAGCCTTGACCGTCAACGAGGTACCGCCTGCGGTGACCACATGACAGGTTTGGCTTTCACCGAGGAACAACACCTCGCCGACCTTGGCGCTGACTTCGTTCCAGCCGGCAGGCAACGGTTGCTCGGCAGCTTGCTGTGCAGTCAGGGCAAGGGCTTTCTCAGGCCGCACCATGATCAGGGCATCCTGATCTTGGCCCAGGCCTGGGGTCAGGCGAATGGCGACGCTTTGGCCTTCGAAGCTGCCTGCGCCATTGCTGTTGGCCTTGATGCGCAGGAAGTTGGAGTTGCCCAGGAACGAGGCTACAAACGCGTTGGGCGGGTTCTGGTAAAGGTCGTAGCCACTGCCAAGGCCCACGATTTTGCCATGGCTGAAGATCGCGATGCGCTGGGACAGGCGCATGGCCTCTTCCTGATCATGGGTGACGTAGACGATGGTAATGCCAAGACGCCGGTGCAACTGGCGCAGTTCATCCTGTAGGTCTTCACGCAACTTCTTGTCCAGGGCACCCAGCGGCTCGTCCATCAGCAGGATACGCGGCTCGTAGACCAGCGCCCTGGCAATGGCCACGCGTTGCTGTTGTCCGCCGGACATCTGCGAGGGCTTGCGGTGAGCGAAAGGCTCCAGTTGCACCAGCTTGAGCATGGCATCGACACGCTTGCGTGTTTCAACCGTACCCAGCTTGCGAATGGCCAGGGGGAAGCCAATGTTGTCGCGCACGTTCAGGTGCGGAAACAGCGAATAGCGCTGAAACACCATGCCGATGTCGCGCTTGTGCGGCGGCACGTTGACCAGCGACTGGCCCTCAACGAGTATCTGGCCGCTGCTGGGAGTCTCGAAGCCAGCCAGCATCGACAAGGTGGTGGACTTGCCGGAGCCGCTGGAACCCAGGAAGGTCAGAAATTCGCCTTCCTGAATATCCAGGTCCAGGTTGTCCACGGCGGTGAAGTCGCCGTAATGCTTGTTCAGGCCGCGCAGGCTGACCAGAGCCTTGCCACGCGCGTTGTCTTGGATCACTGCACTCATGGGTTAATCTCCGCGCGCTCAGGCGTTGGTTTCGGCACGCCGGCGCAGGGCGGCGGCAAGGAACATCACAAGCAGCGACAGACCGATCAGCAAGGTCGATGCCACGGCGATCACCGGGCTGAGGTCCTGGCGCAGGGTGGTCCACATTTTTACCGGCAGTGTCTGCAGGTCGGGGCTGGCCATCATCACGCTCAGCACCACTTCATCCCAGGACACCAGAAACGCGAACAACCCGCCGGCGATCATCCCAGGCCGGATGGCCGGGAAGGTCACCTTGAAGATGGCCTGCAGGCGCGAGGCACCGCAGATGACGGCGGCGTCCTCGATCGACTGGTCGAACAGCTTCAGGGAATTGATGATGGAGATGATGGTGAAGGGCAGGGCGACGATCACGTGGCTCACCACGAAGGCGAACAAGGTCCCGGTGTAGCCCAGCTTGAGGAACAGGGCGTACACCGCTACGGCGATGATCACCAGGGGCACGATCATCGGCATGGTGAACAGGCCGTACAGCAGCTCGCGCCCCGGGAAGCGCCCGCGCACCAGGGCGAAGGCCGTGGGCAGGCCCAGCAGCACTGCCGCAACGGTGGTGAGCACGGCGACTTTGAGGCTGGCCAGGGCTGCGTCCATCCACTCAGGGTTGGAAAAGAACTGCCCGTACCATTTGAACGTCCAGCCGGGCGGTGGAAACACCAGCCATTGGGACGAACCGAACGACAGCAGCACGATGAAGACCACCGGCAGCAAGAGGAAGGCGGCAATTACACCGGTGGTCAGGTACAGGCCGGTGCGAAGCGGCCGGCCCATGGCATTGGGAGACAAGAGCATGTGGTTTACCTCGCAGTGCCAACCGGGGATTCCGGCTGCAGCTTCAGGTACAGGTAGAACAGCACCAGGGTGATGACCACCAACAAGGCAGCCGCCGCGCTGGCCAGGCCCCAATTGAGGAACGACTGCACCTGCTGGATGATGAATTCAGGCAGCATCATGTTCTGCGCCCCGCCCAGCAACGCCGGGGTGACGTAGTACCCCAGCGACATGACGAACACCATCAACGCCCCGGAGAACAGCCCCGACCGGCACAGCGGCAAGAACACCTTCCAGAAGTTGGTCCACGGGCTGGCACCGCACACCGAGCCTGCCTGCAGCACCATCGGGTCGATGGCATGCATGGTTGCCTGCAGCGGTAGCACGATGAACGGGATCATGATGTAGCTCATGCCGATCACCACGCCTGTGAGGTTGTGCACCATCTCAAGTGGGCTGTCGATGATGCCCATTGCCATCAGCATTTTGTTGATGACCCCCGAGCTTTGCAGCAGCACCAGCCAGGAGTAGGTGCGCGCCAGCAGGCTGGTCCACATCGACAGCAGGACGATGTTAAGCAGCCACCGGCCCCAGCCCTTGGGTACCAGCGTGATCACCCAGGCCAGCGGAAAGCCCAGCAGTACGCTGATCAGCGTGACCAGCCCTGCCACCGAAAAGGTGTTGAACAACACCCGGGCATAGGCCGAGTTGGCGAACAGCTGTTCATAGTTGCCAAGACCAGGCGTAGGCTCGAGCACGCCGCGCAGTAACAGGCCAACCAACGGTGCGAAGAAAAACAGGCCCAGGAACAGCAAGGCTGGCAGCAGGTTGCGGCTGCCCTTCCAGCGCTGGCTCAGGGAGGCGCGCCGTGGCCTGGCTCCGGGAGCACCGGTGCCCGAAGGGGCACCTTGGGCGTTATGCAGGGCATTGATCGCGACTTTCATTTGACCAGCCACTCATTCCAGCGGGCCGCGATGGCCTGGCCGTTCTTGGCCCAGTAGGCAAAGTCCAGGGTGACCTGATCCTGCGCATAGGCGGTCGGCAGGTTCGGAGCCAGGTCCTTGTCCAGCTTGGCGACGCTGTCGGTGTTGACCGGGGCGTAGGCCGTCTTGTTGGCGAATTCGGCTTGACCTTCGGCGCTGCTGGCGTTGGCCAGGAACTTCATCGCCGCATCCTTGTTCTTGGCGCCTTTGGGAACGACCAGGAAATCGGCCATGACCAGGTTCTGCTTCCAGCTCACCCCTATAGGGGCGCCGTCTTGCTGCAGGGCGTAGACGCGGCCATTCCAGAACTGGCCGAGGGAGGCTTCACCCGAGGCCAGCAGTTGTTGCGACTGCGCGCCGCCGCCCCACCAGACGATGTCTTGCTTGATGGTGTCGAGCTTCTTGAAGGCGCGATCCAGGTCCAGCGGGTAGAGCTTGTCGGGCGCCACGCCATCGGCCAGCAGCGCCAGTTCCAGTACGCCTGGGCTTGGCCATTTGTAGAGGGCGCGCTTGCCGGGGTAGGTCTTGGTGTCGAACAGTGCGGTCCAGTCGGTTGGCTTGCTGGCACCGAGCTTGCCTTCGTTGTAGCCGAGCACGAAGGAGAAGAAGAACGAACCCACGCCATGATCGGAAACGAAGCGCGGGTCGATCTTGTCGCGCTGGATCTGGGAAAAGTCCAGGGGCTCGAGCAGGCCTTCGCTGGCGGCGCGCAGGGCGAAGTCAGCCTCGACGTCGACCACGTCCCACTGCACGTTGCCGCTTTCGACCATCGCCTTGAGCTTGCCGTAGTCGGTCGGGCCGTCCTGCACCACCTTGATGCCGGTGGCCTTACTGAACGGGGCTGCCCACGCTTGCTTCTGAGCATCCTGGGTCGTTCCGCCCCAGCTTACAAAGTTCAGGCTTTCAGCCGCCTGAGTGGCCTGGCAGGCCAGTGTCAGGAGGCTGGCCGACAGCACTGCGGTTACACGTTTGCTCAACAGCATGATTACGCCCTCGTTGCTTTTTGTTATTCGAGGCAGGGCTTGTGGTGCGCCCGCCAACAGTATTCGGGGAGCAGCGGTTACACATTCAAGGTCTACGGAATGTCATATTATGGTATTCCAAACTTTTCGCAAGTAGCAGCAGGCTACCGGCCATCATCTGGTTGATGGCCATGCAGGCGCTGCAATCAGCCGGTCATTGGCTCGAAGGGTATGTTTTGCACCACTTCCAGTTCGTAGCCCGCCAAGCCTGCATATTTCAAGGGCGGACCCAGGTGGCGAAGCTTGCCCACGCCCAGGTCTTGAAGAATCTGCGCACCGGTGCCGACCTCCGAGTACACCTTCGACTGCCCGCGCTGGTAGGGGCGCTGGGGTTGGGTCAAGTGGGGCACACGCTCGAGCAGCGCCTGGGAGGATTCGTGGTTGGCCAGGATCACGACCACGCCTGTTCCTTGCTCAGCCACTTTCTGCAATGCCGCCCACAACGTCCAGTTGGCCGGGCCCGCCCACTCGGCGCCGACCAGGTCGCGTAGCGGATCGATCACGTGCACCCTCACCAGCGTAGGCGTTTCACGGCGCAATTGGCCCATGACCATGGCCATGTGCACGCCGCCGTCGATACGGTCTTCATAGGTGACCAGGCGGAAGGTGCCATGCACCGTGGGCAGCTCACGCTCTCCGATACGCTTGATGGTCTGCTCAGTGCTCAGCCGGTAATGGATGAGGTCGGCAATGGTGCCGATCTTGATGCCGTGGCGGGCCGCAAAGGCCTCAAGTTCAGGCCGACGTGCCATGGTGCCGTCGTCGTTGAGCACCTCGACAATGACCGACGCCGGGCTCAAGCCTGCCAGGCGGGCCAGGTCGCAACCGGCCTCTGTGTGCCCTGCACGGGTAAGGACACCGCCTTCGCGAGCGCGCAACGGGAAAATATGCCCAGGCTGTACCAGGTCCTCCGGGCAAGCGTCAGCGGCCATGGCAGCTGCCACGGTGCGTGCGCGATCGGCGGCGGAAATGCCCGTGGTGACACCGGTCGCAGCCTCGATCGAGACGGTGAAGGCGGTGCTGAACATGCTGCCGTTGGCCGGAACCATCTGTTCCAGGCCTAGGCGCTGGCAATGCTCATCCGTCAGCGTCAGGCAGATCAGGCCACGGGCTTGCTTGGCCATGAAATTAATGGCTTGCGCGTCGCAGTATTGGGCGGCGATCAGCAGGTCGCCCTCGTTCTCCCGATCTTCGTCGTCCACCAGCAAGACCATCTTGCCTTGCCGATAATCCTGGAGAATTTCATCGATGGTATTGAAAGGCATGTCAGGTGCTCGTGCTGAGATTAATTGCTTATGGTATACCATCATACACAAATGCCCAGCGCAGGAGACAAGCGGATGAAAGCCTACTGGATTGCCCATGTGGACGTGACCGACCCGGTCCACTATCAGCAGTACACACAGCGTGCTCCGGCGGCCTTCCAGGCCTACGGCGGGCGCTTTCTGGCCAGGGGCGGGCGCAGTGAGGCCATGGAAGGGCGGCCTACGCCGCAACGCAGCGTGGTCATCGAATTCGACTCCTATGACCAGGCCGTGGCCTGCTATCGCTCCGACCTTTATCAGCAAGCCTGCGGCCTGCGCCAAGGTGCGGCGTGCGCCGAGGTGATAATCGTCGAGGGCGTCGCGCCCTGATGCCAACGGGCCTGGAGCAGGCGCCGCAATTCTGGCTATGCTTGGGCAATGACCAACCCTGTCCCGTTGCGCCAACCTTGCCCGCCCGGTGCCTGCATTTGCGGTCGCGATCAGCTGGCCACCGAGTGCGAGCCGGCCCGGCGCATCCTGCTGCTCACCCGGCAGGAAGAAAAGCGCCTGCTCGAACGCCTGGAAAATCTTCAGGACATCGAGGACCTCTATCGCCTGCAACGCCGGCTGTATGACAACCTGGGCATCCGGCTGCACATCGCACCGGGCCACCATGAAGTGCGCACCATGCGCGGGATCGTCATCGAACTGGACGATCAGCCTGGGTTGTGCCGCAAGACGCGCCAGGCCATACCGGCGGCCATTCGCAAGGGGCTCGAACGAAATCCGCAGGTTGCCTTCCGCCTGCTCGATACCCACGATCTGCTGCGCGATACCTGACCGAACCGGCCTCACCCAGTCGCCTAATTTTTTCCACGCCCTGCACGTCTACTTGAAAGTTCCCCTGCACCGCGTGCGCAGGGGTAATCCCACTCAAGGAGGCAGGCAACATGACTTCAGTTTTCGACCGTGAAGACATCCAGTTCCAGGTCGTGGTCAATCACGAAGAACAGTATTCGATCTGGCCGGAATACAAGGCGATTCCCGAGGGCTGGCGGGCGGTGGGCAAGGCAGGGCTGAAAAAGGACTGCCTGGCCTACATCGACGAGGTGTGGACCGACATGCGCCCACTCAGCCTGCGTCAGAAAATGGCTGAAGCTGGCGCGCAGTGACGGTGATCAATCTTCTGTGCCTGCCGTATTCGGGGGCCAGTGCGATGGTGTACAGCCGGTGGCGCCGCGCGCTGCCGGCGTGGTTGCAGGTTCGGCCAGTGGAATTGCCCGGGCGCGGCGCACGCATGGCCGAGGCGCTGCACACCGACATGCAGGGACTGGCCCGGCAGCTGGCCCAAGAGCAGCGGTTGGCGACCAGTACGCCCTATGCCTTGCTCGGCCATAGCCTGGGTGCGCTGCTGGCCTTTGAACTGGCCCATGAGCTGCAGGCGCTTGGTTGCCCGCCACCGCTGGCGCTGTTCGCCTGCGGCACTGCCGCGCCTACTCGCCGGGAAGACTACGACGGCCAGCGCTGGCGCGAGCCGAAGTCCGACACCGAGCTGATCGATGAATTGCGTGAGCTGCAAGGCACTCCAGAACAAGTGCTTGCCAATGACGAATTGATGAGCCTGACACTGCCGATACTGCGGGCCGACTTCCTGCTGTGCGGGACCTATGCGTATCGTCAGCGGCCCGCGCTTGGCTGCCCGTTGCTCGTACTGGGTGGCGAAGAGGATCGGGCCAGCCACGAGCAGCTACAGGCCTGGCAGCACGAAACACAGGGCTCCTTTTCGCTGCAGATGTTTCCTGGCGGTCACTTCTTCATCCATGACCATGAGCCAGGCGTGCTGGCGGCATTGACCAGCGCCTTGGAACCGCTGCGGCTGACGGGTTGATTGACGTCTTGCCCAGGGTCGGCGAGGCTAGGGCATTTCAACCCTCAGGACAGACCATGCTGATCGATCCCTCTGTGCGCACGTTGGCAGGAGCATCCCTCTGAACGGGCGCATGCTGGTCGCAGGCGTTCTGGCCTTGACCATGTTGCAAGGGTGTACGGGGCACCGAGCGTCCGTACCCCAAGCTGACCCTGCGCAGGTGCGCGCCGAACTGATGCGACTATTGCCCGCCAATGCCGGTGATCGCGCTGGCTGGGCCGCTGATATCCAGAAGGCGTTCCAGGCACAGGGTATCGAGCCCTCCAGGCGCAACCTGTGCGCGGTACTGGCTGTGACCGAGCAGGAGTCCACCTTCAACGCCGACCCCCAGGTGCCCCAGCTGGGCCGTATCGCCCGGGAGGAAATCAATCGGCGGGCTGCCCGTGTGCATGTGCCCAGGATGCTGGTCGACGGCGCGCTGCAAACCCCGTCAGGCAATGGCAAGACCTATGCACAGCGCTTGCAGGCAGTGCGCACCGAGAAGCAGCTGAGCGAACTGTACGATGAAGTGATCGCGCGGGTGCCTTTGGGCCGTACCTTGCTGGGGGGGCTCAACCCGGTACATACCGGCGGCCCGATGCAGGTGAGCATCGACTTTGCCGAGAAACATGCGCAAGCCTATCCCTACACGCGCGAGGGCAGCGTGCGACAGGAAGTGTTCACGCGCCGTGGTGGCCTGTACTTCGGGATTGCGCATCTATTGGGCTATCCCGCCAACTACGAGCGTCAGCTCTATCGGTTCGCCGACTTCAACGCCGGTTGGTACGCCAGCCGGAATGCGGCGTTTCAAGCGGCGCTCAGCCAGGTTACCGGGACAGACCTGGCGCTGGACGGTGACCTGATTGCGCCTGGGTCGATCATGCCCGGCACCACCGAAAGGGCAGCACGTCAGCTGGGTCGTCAGCTGGGCCTGCGTAACCCGCAGATTCGCAGTCAGCTGGAGCAGGGAACTGAACTGGATTTTGAAGATACCCGGCTATACCGGGAGGTGTTTGCCCTGGCCGATGCCAAGGCCGGCCGTGCATTGCCGCGGGCCGTGCTGCCGGGCATCGAGCTGAAAAGCCCCAAGATCACCCGCAAGCTGACCACTGCCTGGTTTGCCGAGCGGGTGGATGGGCGTTATGAGCGGTGTATGCGTCGGTGATTGGGTGTGGGTGGCTCACTGCGGTGCGCGCTCGATAGCTAAATAGCGATCACTTGACAAGTGCAAGCTGTAGCGCCGTGTAGGAGCGGTCTTGTACCGCGATGGGCCGCATAGCGGCCCCAGCTATATAAGGTGCGAAGCTGAAGTCCTGGGACTGCTGCGCAGCCCATCGCGGCACAAGGCCGCTCCCACGTGGGTACTGCGTTACAGCTTGGACTTGTGAAGTGCTCGTAGAATCCCGCATAGCGGTCAAGCCCAAATCCAAGTCACCTTCGCCTGTCCGCAGACCCCTTCAGCCTTGACCCAATGCCTCGACAATCTGATCAACGCTGCTCTTCAGCCCAGCCAGTGTGTCCTCGTTATCGCTCTGCACGACAACCAGTTTCGCGCCGCTGTCTTTGATTACCTGCGCCACCGCAGCCTCTGGTTGCCGATGATCCAAGACCAGGGCCACATCCTGGTTTTTGAGGTTATCGGCCAAGGCTTTGAGCGCAGCCGCATCCCACTCGGTGGGCAGCGGCTGATCTACCAGGTCCAGGTTCAATCCGCTGGCCAGATAACCCAGTCGCTCCGACAGGCTGACGGTGGTCAGGTTTTCCACCTTGGCCAGGCGCGTCTGGCTATTGGCGGCCAGTGCCAATACTTGCTGCTTGAAGCCGGCAAGGTTGGTCTGGATGCGTGCCTTGTCCGCGGGCGACAGCCGCTCCAGATCATTGGCCACGACATCGGCCATGCGTCCCAGATTGGTGGGGCTGAGCCATGGGTAGCCGGCGTAGGCATCAGCCCCCGTCACGGCGATGCCTGGCAATGCACCATCGACCGGGCGAGCGGCGTCGATTTCGACGATGCGAATATTGCTGCGGCGCGCCACCGGGTAAAGCGGATCGTCTCGCCAGATCGAGCGTACGCCGATCACCGCGTCAGCCTGCTGGGCCGCCTTGTGCAGGCTGGCTTCGCCACGGCCACTGAAATACGACGGCTGGCGGCTGGCAGGCAAATTCGCCGGCGCAGCGCGTTTGAGCTCAACCGAAGTGCCTTCGAGCAATGTGTTGGCCAGGCTGTGGGTGACCGGCAGCGTGGTCAGCACTTGGGTGGCCGAGGCCAGGGACGGCAGGCTGGTAAGGGCGAGGGCCAGACACAGGCGTTTGAGGTTCATGCCGGGTTTCCTTGCAGGCGTGGGACGAGCGCACGGGCCAGGGCGGCCAGGGCGAAGCAGAGACCGGCGACCAGTATGATCGCGGCGCCGGACGGTACAGGCAGGTCGAAGACGATCGGCAGCAGAATGCCGAACAGGGTACTCAGGGTAGCGATAAACACCGAGATGAAGAAAAAGCCTTTCAATGACTGGCTGACCAGGCGCGCGGCAGCGGCGGGGATGACCAGCAACGCACCCACCAAGATGGCGCCAATCACCTTGACCGCAGCCACCGTGACCAGGGTCACCAGCACCACGAACAAGTAGTCCAGGGTCTTGACGGCCACCCCGCGTACAGCTGCCAGTTGCGGATTGAAGCTGGCCAGCATGATGCGGTTGTAAAGCGGCAGCGCCAAGGCCAGCACCAGCACAGCGACGATTCCCAGCACGACCAGGTCCTGACCGCTGACGGTCAACACCGAACCGAACAGCACGTTTTCCAGAATGTGCACGTTGATCTTGCCTGCCAGCATCAGCAGCAGGCTAGCCCCCAGCGCCAGGGACACCGACAGGAAGACACCAATCAGCGTGTCAGGTGACAGGCCGGTGCGGTTGCGCAGGAAATTCAGCAAGATACCGAACAACAGGCAATAGCCGAACAGGCTGCCGTAAGGGCCGGTGTAGGGTTCGCCCAACAGAATGCCGATGGCCACGCCGGTCAGCGCCGCGTGGCCGACCGCTTCGGAGAAGAAGGCAAAGCGCTTGACCACCACCAGCGTTCCAAGACCACCGAGCACCGGCCCGATCATCAACCCGGCCAGCAAAGCATTGACCACGAAGCCGTAGGCCAGCGCCTCGGGCAAGTAGCCTTGAACGGCCCATTGTTGAACCAATTCACGGAAGGATTCGAAACTCATCAGGCAAGGCTCTCGCTGCGCGGATGGACGGAGAACAGGCCGAGCAGACGCTCAGGGGTGAGCGCCTGGGCAGGCGCAGCATCGAACAGCACGCGGCGACTCAGGCCGGTGACCCGGTCAGCCAGGCGCAGCACGGCTTCAAGATCATGTTCGATCCACAAGACAGTGGTGCCGGATCGGCGCCAGCTGGCCAGCAGGTGCTCGAACACGCGAATACCCGCTTCGTCCAGTGCCGACATGGGTTCGTCCAGCACCAGCAGTTGCGGCTCGGGAATCAGCCCTTGCGCCAGCAGCACCCGCTGACGCTCACCGCCTGACAGCGCGCCCATGCGCCGCTTGCGCTTGTCGAGCATGCCGACGTGGGTCAGGGCTGCCTCGATGGCCGGCTGGACCGGCTTGGACAGCCCTAGAAAGGCGGGCTGGCGCTGGCACATGGCGGCCATGAAGTCGTCTACGGTCATGGGCAGGCCGCGGTCGAACTCCAGCGCCTGCGGCACGTAGCCGATCACCTCCCGCTCGCTGGGCCAATGCATGGCCAATCGACCCTGATGCGGCATCTGCCCCAGCAGTGTCTTGATCAGCGAGCTCTTGCCGCCCCCATTGGGCCCGACGATGGCATGCACCGAGCCGGCCGCGACGCTGAAACTGACCTGCTCGAGAATGCGCGTACGGCCCAGTTCGAGATTGATCGCCTCGAACTCGATGCGCGGCCCACAAACCGGCAGCACCTGGGTGGCGGCGGTCATGCGCGGTTCTCCTCGATGGCGCGCACCACCGTGTCGAGGTTGCGCTTCATTTCGATTTCATACTTGTCCTTGGTGTATTCACCATAGGAAATATGCGTCAACGGGTACAAGCGCACGCCGGATTCGCGCTGGATCGTTTCCACATAGGCAGAGGGGAAGTCCATCTCCGAAAAAATGACCCGCACATCCAGCGCTTTGAGTTGGTCGATGGTTTTCTTCAACTGAGCGGGGCTGGGCTCGATACCGTGGGCAGGCTCCACCACGGCGGTCACTTCAAGGCCAAAATCACGCACGAGATAATCGTAGGCAGCGTGGATCGTGGCCACACGGAAGGTGGCGCCAGGTGCTTGACTCACCTTGGCCAGGGCCTCGGCACGCAGGGCGCGCAGACGCTTGGCATAAGCCCGCGCATTTTGCGTGTAGAGCTTCGCGTTTTCCGGGTCCAGCTTGCCCAGTTCTCGGGCAATGTTGTTGACCTGTGCAATGGTGGTACTGATGGACAGGAAGGTATGCGGATTGACGACCTTGCCAGCGCCGCGTGCGGCAATGCCGGTTGCCGCGAGCAGAGGCACGTTCTGGTTCGATTCGATGGTGGCGATGTTCGGTTTTTCGCTGGCCGCGATCATGCGGTCGGCAAAGTCGTCATGACCGACGCCGTTGAGCACGACCACATCGAGCGTCCCGATGCGCTTGATGTCCTCGGCGCGAGGCTCGTAGGCATGGGGGTTGAAACCAGCCGGGATCAACGGCACTACCTCGGCCTTGTCGCCAACGATATTGCTCACATAGCTGTAGTAAGGGTGCAGGGTGATGCCGATACGCAGCGGCTTGCCGGGGTCGGCCAGGGCAAAGGCGGGCAGGGCACAGGCCAGGAGCAGGGCGAGGGCGGAGCGAAGCATGGGGCGTTCCTTAAGTCAGTGACGGTGATCGCGGGTGACACCGGCGTCGTAGTGGCTGACGACCTGGCGCCAGCCTGCGGCGATCAGGCTTGCCGGGGCAAGGTCATCGACCGATGGGCTGGGGTTGCCTCGGTAGAGCCAGACCTCGGCCTCGGCGCCACCTTCGGAGGGCTGGATCATCAGCAGGTGGCCGGCGATTTCCGGCGCCTGGCTGCGGCCCAGGTAGGCGCCGTCCGCCAGCAACGACCATTGGTGATCGCCACGGCTCTGGCTACCGGCATCAATGACGAAAGGCGGCAGCCCCTCGGCCGCCAGCGCCTGCACCTCGGGCACGGCGCCCTGTTCATCGCGCAGGTACTGAATTTCGTCGAAAGCCACCCGCAGGTCGGTGTAGAGGCCTTGCTCAGCTGGAGTCAGGTCCCGGCGAGCATCGATCTGATGGCTGGCGATCGGCTGATCGTCGACACGCTCCCCGCGCACCAGTACGACGCTGGCTGCCAGGGCCACGATCAATGCACTGACCAAAAGCACATATAGCGTTTCATGCCCGGCGCCGGCCGGGCGAATCACCTGGACCCGGCTCATGGTTGCGAAATGTCCGCGTAGTCGACTTCGACCACATGGCCTGGGCCTGCGTCGAACAACACGTAGAATTCGCCATCCGGGCGCTTGAAGGTGAGGGTGGAGTCATCCCCGAGCTTACCGCCGACCAGCACCTGCTCGTCGTAGCCGATCACATCCAGGGTGACCCCGGGTGCACCGCTCCCGTCCGAAAAGCCGCCGGTGCATTTGATCTGACTGCCCGGCACTTCCTCACACTCGCACATGGGGTTGTGGGCCATGGCAGCCGTGGCGGTTAACAGCAGTGAAGAGAGCATGAGCCTACGCATGAGGTGTTTCATTTGTTGCCTCCTTGTTTCTTGAGCCAGGCCACGGTGGCTGGCGATGCCTGGGCCAAGGGCACCGAGGCTTGATGCATGCTGCCGTCCCAGCCTTCGAGGGTGATCCACACCTGGGCATCTGGCCGAGTACGCGGCGCAATCGGAAGGGAGGTACCCATGTGGTAGGGTGCCCCGAAGAAAATGGTGCCGGCGGCGCGCAGGCTGCGCGGCTTGCCGATGCGCAGGTAGGTGGCCTTCACCTCTTGGGCGCAGCCTTTGCAGAGGGCGGCATTGAACACCTTGAAATAGCCGGCCGGGCCATCGGCCTGGGGCGCTTCGTCACGCATTTCAGCCAGGTCCAGGCTGTAGGGCCCTACCTTGATATCGCGTATGACGTTCGCGCCGAGCCCGGCTTCGCCGCGAAACAGCTTGGCATCGGCAAAGTACTGGGGCATGAAACCCAGCGGGATCAGGATCAGCAGAATGTTCAGGTGAAAGCGCCACTTCAACCAGAACTGTTTCAATGGCCGTTGCGCGAGGGTGTGTGCCTGGCTCATGGTTGGGTCTCCAGGGTAGGCTCGCGCTGCGCGACGCGGGGCGCACGCTCGCTGCGCTTGAGGGCGGCGGCGGTGGCCTGGGCGGTGCGCTTGGTCCAGATGAGCAGGCCGCTGAACACCATCAAGGTCAACACCAGGCCGAAGAAGAACCACACCAGCTTGATCGGCAACCCGCCGAAGTCACCGGTGTGCAGCGGACGCATGGATTCGGTGACGAACTCCAGGGGCGTGCGGTCGCTGATGCGGAACTGGCTGTCGACCTGGCGGGTGTAGGGATTGACCGAGGCGTTCTGGAACATCAGCGGGTACCAACCCGGCCCCGAAAGGCTGATGTGGCTGTAGGCCGTGGCGGGCAATATCACGAAGCTGACCTCAAGGCCCGGCACCGCGTGCCCGGCAATGCGCACGGCTTCGTCCAGGTCGATGCGCGGTGCGGGAGTGCCGTCGGTGGTCTGCGGCACGTCTTCGCGTGCAATCACCGGCACGATGGGCCGTGTGGAAATCGTGACGTGGTTATCGCCCAGAATGGCTTGGATCAAGAACCAGGTACCGGTAATGGAAATGACGGCAATGAACCAGATGGACCAGACGCCGGCCAGGCGGTGCACGTCCCCCCAGAAAATCCGCGAGCCGTGACCGGTGCGCACCGGCTTGAAGAACCCTCTCCAGAATTTCTTGTACACCACAAGCCCCGTGACCAGGGATGCCAGCATGGGCAGGCCCAACAGGGAAACAAGGTACCAGCCCCAGCTGTAACCGTTGGTGAACGGCACCAGCCACCATCCATGCAAGGCACGGGTGAAGGCTTCGAAGTCGAAGTCGGGCGTCTTGCCCTGGATCGCTCCGGTGTAGGGGTTTACATACAGCGTAGGGCTGGTGCCGTCGGGCAGGGTAACGTTGGCAACGACCGCGAAGTGAGAGCCGTCGGGCTGGCGAAGCATGTCCACGATCATGTCGGGCTCAGCCTTGTGCAGCGCATCGAGCACTTGCTGGAAACTCAGGCGGTCCACGTCGGCATCGGGCTTGTTGGCGCGCACCGCAGGGTCGGCCAGCCAGACGATCTCCTGGCTGACCACCGCGAGCATGCCGGTGAAACAGACGATGAGAACAAAGAACCAGATCGGCAGCGCGAGCCAGCTGTGGACCAGGAACCAGAGCCTGGACTTGGATTTCTTTGGAGTTTTGGCCATCAGACGATCTTCACAATAAGGGGCCGAGCTTAAGCCCAACCCTGGAGAGCTGTATTGATAAGGACGAATGAGAATCGAAATTCCGTCGATTTAAATGCAAGGAAATGTTTCAGGCTGGGGAGCCGGCCCCTGCGCCTGAAGCTGGGGGCCGGTGGCAAAGCGTCTGTCAGGCGCGGGACAGGACCGCTTCTGGCAGGGGCAGGGTGCGCAACGAGGGCAGGTCTTGATAAAGCGCACGGCCAATCTCGGCGGCCCGCGAGGGCAGAACTGATAACAGGGTGTCGCTCAGGCCATGGCTGTTCTCGCAGAAGCCTTGCAGGTACACCGACGCCTTGAGGTCGGGGCTGGTCAGTACGCGGTAGTTGCGATCAACGTTGAAATCCTCGAGGTAGCCAGCCAGCGGGGCCAGCAAGTCCCGGTGCGAACGGCGCTCATAGCCGGTAGCCAGGATGACGGCATCGTAGCGGTGGGTCTGTTGTTGGCCGGTGGCCAGGTCGCTGAGCGTCAGCTCGATGCCCTCTGCGTTGCCCACCACGGCGTCTACCTGGCGCCGGCACAGCACATTGTGGCGGAACTGATGGGCCACTTTCTGCCGATAGAGGATGGCGTAGATGCGCTCGATCAGGTTCAGGTCGACCACCGAGTAATTGGTGTTGTGGTATTCATCGAGCAACTTGCTGCGTTGATCGGCCGGTTCGTTATAGACCAGGTCGGTGTAGTCGGGTGCGAAGATCTCGTTGACGAACGGGCTGTCGTCGGCCGGCTTGAGTGCCGAGGCGCGCAGGATCATGTCCACCTTTACCGACGGGTAGCTGTCGTTGAGGTCGATGAACGCCTCGGCTGCGCTCTGGCCTGAGCCGATGACCGCGATGCGCATCGGTTTGCCGGCGTTGCAGGGCAGCTGGCTGAGGCTGCTGAGGTAGCGGGAATGGTGGAACACGCGCGGGTCGTTCTTGAAGGCTGCGAACGTTTCCGGAATCTTCGGTGTCCCGCCGCTACCCACAACTACCGAACGGGCCCTGCGGCTGTATTCCCGACCTTCGGCATCACGGGACACCAGGCGCAGGTGTTCGACGCGGCCCTGGGTGAGTTCAGGTTCGATGCGCAGCACTTCTTCACCGTATACCGCCTGGGTCGCGAAGTGTTCGGCAGCCCAGCGCAGGTAGTCGTTGTATTCCAGTCGGCACGGGTAGAAGGTGCCCAGGTTGATGAAGTCGGCCAGGCGCTGCTTCTGGTGCAGGTAGTTGACGAAGCTGTAGGTGCTGGTGGGGTTGCGCAGGGATACCAGGTCCTTGAGGAAGGAGATCTGCAACTCGCTTTGGGTGGCCAGGGTTTCACCGTGCCAGCGATAGTCTCGCTGTTTTTCGATAAATAGCGCGTCCAGGGCACGCCCTTGGCTTTCGGCCAGCTCTTCCAGGGCGATTGCCAGCGCCAGGTTGGACGGGCCGAAGCCTACGCCGATCAGATCTTTGATGGTTTCCTGCTGTGAGGCTTGGGTCATGGCCGCGATTCCATAAGGTCGATGTGGACGCTCACCGGTGATCCGGCTACCGCGCTGGTACATCTTCTGGAACGAGCCAACCGAGAGGGAATTTAGCAGGGCTCAAGACCAGGCCGTTGTAGCCGATAAAAGGGGCACGGACCGGTTTTGGAGCAGGGAATCATCATGGTCGCAATCACCTCCAGCAATCTGTTGATCAACGGCGTCTCAGCCCAGACGCTGCGCGTTGACGCTGCCGACGAGCGCGAACGGCGCGTGCAGGCGGGCGAGGCGCCCGGCCCGTTGAGCATCGCCGGTGACAGCCTCAAAGCCACAGCCACAGGCCAGGCACAAGCGGCCCAGGGCGAGGACAGCGACGAGCCAGAGGCGGTCAAGCAGTTGCGCGAGTTGATCAAGGCGTTGCAGAAACAGCTGGCAGAGGAGCAGAAACAACTGGCAGCTCTGATGAACAGTGACATGGAAGAGACCGCGAAGATGGCTGCCATCAGCACCAAGCAGAGCAGCATTGCCACGCTCAGCAGCCAGATCATCGCGGCCTCGGCACAATTGCTGGAACTGTTGCAGCAAAGCGGTGGTGGCAGTGCCGGTGGCCTGGTCAGCACCCGTGCCTAGCGGGCACTGACCAAACCCTGGGAATCAGTCAGCGGCCAATCGCGCCTTGTGCCGATCGGCCTTGTACTGCATGGCCACCGCCGGGGCCGGCTTGGTCGCGCCCGTTTCCAGCCACTGGCGCATACGGCTGGCGTCGGCGAAGTGGGTGTACTTGCCGAATGCATCGAGAATGACCATGGCGACCGGCCGGTTGTCCATCCGGGTCAACAGCACCAGGCAGTGCCCAGCCTCGTTGGTGAAACCGGTCTTGGTCAGCTTGATGTCCCAGTTGCTCTTGTTCACCAGGTGGTCGGTGTTGCGAAACCCGAGTGTGTAGTTGGGTTTGCTGAACGCTACGGTTTTCTCACGGGTTGTCGACAGCGTACTCAACAGGGGGTACTTGCGCGACGCCATCAATAGCTTGGTCAGGTCGCGTGCAGTGGAGACGTTCTGAGTCGAAAGACCGGTGGGTTCGATGTAGCGGGTATGGCTCATGCCCAGGCTGCGTGCCTTGGCGTTCATTGCCTTGATGAACGCCGGGTAACCGCCAGGGTAGTGGTTGGCCAGGGTGGTCGCGGCGCGGTTTTCCGAGGACATCAGGGTGATCAGCAGCGTCTCGCGTCTATTCAGCTGGCTGCCGAGCCGAACCCTGGAGTAGACGCCTTTCATGTCCGGGTTGTTGGCGATGGTCATGGTCAGCATTTCGTCCATGGGCAGCTTGGCGTCGAGCACGACCATGGCCGTCATCAGTTTGGTCACCGACGCGATGGGCAGCACGCGGTCTGGGTGACTGGCGTACAGCTCCTTGTTGCTGTTGAGGTCGATCAACAGGGCGCTGCCGGAGGCCAGGTGCAGCTTGGCAGGGTCACGTTGCAGCTGGGCGGTGGGCTGTGCAGCGACAGCGGCGCTGATGGGGGTCACGGTACCTGTGAGCAACAACAAAAGGCTGAGGGTAGACAGGATCGTTTTCACGTTGAGGCTCACTAAAGGGGGCTATGTCGTTGGCATTGCGAGGGTTTTCCCCAAGCCGGCGCATTCTGGAGTATGGCTCAAGCCGTGTCGATTGCCTTATCACCAATGGGCGCAAGGTGAAGAGAATTTAATCCTGCGGGAAGGGCTACAGCCATTTGGCTGCCCCGACTCTGTCCAGCCCCTACGGCCCTTGGTCGCCCACCGCCTAGAGCCGCTTGGGCTGTTTTACTGATTTGAGGTGAACTCGATGGGACCCAGCCCTGTCACCTTTGAACACGGAGGATCCAGGCATGGTTGTGAAGTTGAGGACGTATCGCGGAGACGACATCCCGGAGTGGTATCAGCGTGACGATCTCGATGAGCTCTACGAGGTCGAGGATCAGCAGGGGGATGTGCAATTGCTCGAAGATGACGAGGATGCAGTGAAGCTCGTCGTAGACCTCACCTATGAAGATGAAGATGCGCCCAAGCCTGAGTGATGGGAATCAGATGATGCCTCGCAGCGGGCCCAGCACCCACAGGCCCGCTGTTATTTGCGTATCGCAAAAGCCTTAGGACCTGCGCCAGGCAAGCCAGGCAATGCCTGTGAGTCGAAGCTCTGTCACGGCCAGCCCGACCAGGATCAAGCCTGCGCCGGCCAGGCGCTCGGCAGGTAAGCGATCACCGGCCAGGAAGTAGCCGAACAGGCCACCGAAAATTGGCTCGCATATCAATATCAACGCCACCTTTTCTGGAGCCAACACTGCCTGTGCGCGGTTCTGGATCGCGTAAGCCAAGGCTGTTGCCAGCAGCGCCAATGCCAGGAGGGTGGCGGTGACAGGCAGCGTGGTGGGCACGGAGAACGCGTTGTTCGCCACACTCCATATCAACGAAAGCACGCCGACGACGCCCAGTTGAATCGAAGCCGATGCCATGGCCAGCGCTGGCGTGGTGAACGTCGATACCATCACGATATGCAAGGCGAAGCACACGGCACACCCCAGCACCAGCAAGTCACCGTAGTGCAGGGTGAACCCGTCCAGGCTCAGCAGGCCAAGTCCGAACACCGCGATCCCGGTTCCGATCCCTTGCTTGAGGCTCGGGCGACCCTTGCCCATGAGGTAAAGCAGCACTGGTGTAAAAACAGTGCACAGGCCCGTGATGAAGCCGGCATTGGAGGGCGTAGTCAGCGCGGTCCCGGAGGTCTGCAGCGAAAAAGCCATGAACAACACGACCCCGGCCAAGCCCGCATTCAACAGCGTGCCTAGGTTCATCAGTCGAAACGAGCGAATCGAGAAGGGAAACAAGGCCGCTGCTGCCAGGCTGAACATCCACGCATTCAAGGTGGAGGCAGCCATGATGGTCAGCGTGTCGTGTTTGGCCACGAAGCTCCAGCCCCACACCGCCGTGACAGCCAGAAGCGAAATCGACCATAAAGTATTTTTCGACATGACGAATCCTTGGGCAGGCATTTATACCGAATGCCAGGCCGAGCTATTTTCGTCAGCGGTACCCAAAGATCGCAAAGATAATTCAGCGCCCGGTCAATGGCAATTGTTCAATCCACCCCACAAGACTCTCACCCCAGGCTCTCAACAGGTGCCCTGATCGGCAGTGGTACAGCGCATCAATAAGCAGATCATGTCGTCAATCGACCAAGGCTTGCCAATGAACGCTGCAGTGGGTGGCAAAGGCATATCGACCTTGCTGTAGCCACCACTCATCACGATCACGGGCAAGCATGGACATTGCTCGTAAGCCATCCAGGCAAGGTCCCAGCCATCGAACGGGCCCGGCGTACGGACATCGGTCACGACCGCTGCCCAGGGTTGCTTGTCGAGTTGCCGAATACCTTCTGTTGCGGTTTCCACCGCCATTACCCGAGCGCCTGTTTCTTCAATGATCAAAGACAGGAACTCTCGCAAAGCGGGTTCGTCTTCGACGACCAAAATCCGTTTTCCAATCATCACCGCTGACCATATTCCGTCTATGCCTTTTCCGAGGACACAGAGCCCGACCTGTTGCCTCGAGGGGATGAGCGGTGCGGTTTGTACAATTATTGGTGAGATTGCCGCCCTTTGTACAACCCCTGTTATTGACTATCCCCGCTGCTCGGACGAGTTTTCCAATACGCAGCAGTGGGCATCTCAAGTGCCTGGCTCAAGAGCCGGCAGCCTGTGCATGGTCATGAGGCAAAAAAAAGCCCGCACAGTGGCGGGCAACAGGGAGCAGCACTAAATGTTCGTGTCAGGCGAGGAGGGTGCCGGGTTGCAACTTTTCAATCAGGGCGCGGGCACTGGCCAGGCTCGGCATCGGTCCGCTGACCGGCTCGCCGTTGCTGACCAGGTACCAACAAGCCAGCAGGCCCTGATCGCGCAAATTGGCCGGTACTGCCGAGCCGATAACGGACATGATCTCGATAGTGGCCATCTGCTGTCCTCCGCTAAAACATGGGGTTACTGTACCGATGCCGCGGGTGGGACTGAAATCAATGTGCTCAATAGTGCTTATCAGTTTTGCCTAACGTGCAGGCAACGTTGTGCAACGGCCGATGAGCACAGCGTGACGCGCAGTGTCGAACCGGTAGGCTTGGGCCAACGGCTCTGCTAGGCTCATTCGCCGTCTGTACACCGCAAAAGGATCGCGTATGCCCCTTACCCCCAGCAGGGATACCGTGCTGTGCATTTCCCTGGCAGGCCGCCCAGGCACCTTTGGTGTCCGCTTCCACAATCACCTCTACGAGCAGCTTGGCCTGGATTTCTATTACAAGGCCATGCGCACCGATGACTTGCCGGCAGCTGTTGCAGGCATCCGGGCGCTTGGGATTCGTGGTTGTGGTGTCTCGATGCCGTACAAGGAAGCGTGCATGGCGTTGGTCGATGAAATCGACCCGTCGGCTGCGGCAATCGATTCAGTCAACACCCTGGTCAATACCGAGGGCCACCTCAAAGCCTATAACACGGACTACCTGGCAGTCCGGCAGTTGCTGACGCAGCACAAGGTCGACCCGACTACGGCGTTCGCCTTGCGTGGCAGCGGTGGCATGGCCAAGGCGGTGGCCAGCGCGTTGCGGGACGCAGGGTTTGGCGAAGGCATCATTGTCGCCCGTAACGAGCAGGCCGGGCGGGAGCTGGCCGATGTGTGCGGCTACCGCTGGCTGCCTGAGCTTGACGACCTTTGCCCGCCGATGCTGATCAACGTCACCCCGGTGGGCATGGCCGGTGGGCCAGAGGCGCAGCAGCTCGCGTTCAGCGAGATGGCAATTGCTGCGTCCGAGCGCGTATTCGATGTCGTGGCCATGCCAGTGCAAACACCTCTGATCGAGCATGCAGAGAAGCTTGGCAAGCAGGTGATCACCGGGCTTGAAGTCATCGCATTGCAGGCGTTGGAGCAATTTGTCCTGTACACCGGCATCAGACCAACCCCTGAGCAGGTACAGGCTGCCGTGGGCTACGCGCGCCAAGGTTGAGCCAGGGGCAGATCCTGCACTATTCAGCGACCAGCAAGTTGAGCTGGTCGCTGCAGCGATTAGAACGCTTGCCTGGCCTTATCCAATTGCTCGTCAACCAGCGCACGACCATACGCCAGCGACACATGCTGAGCATTGTCCAAGTCGCTGAAGAACTTCATGGGCATCGATAGCCGCCGGCTGACATGGCCGTCGGGTGCCGTGATCAGGCAGCCTGCTGCAAAGGGTAAGGGCGAGTCAGGGTGAGGCATCACGCTGGCTGTGATGAGGTGCTTGCGATATTCACACTGGAGCGATTGCATGATCGGTACCTCGCTGTGGCAATGAAGCCTTTACTTCATATACCACAGCAGAGGGCATGCAGGCGGTCGCCCGACGAGCGTGGCCTGTGAGCCTTAAGCTTTGAGCTCGCCAGGCTGGATGACCTCGACCCAGTAACCATCTGGGTCCTTGATGAAGGCCAAGTGGTTCATACGCCCGTCTTGCAGGCGTTTCTGGAACGGCACGCCTAAGGCTTCGAAACGGGCGCATGCTTCACGCACGTCCGGCACCGATACACAGATGTGGCCGAAGCCGCGTGGATCGGTATTGCCATCGTGGTAGGCGAAGTCGGCATCCTGTTCGGTACCATGGTTGTGCGTAAGCTCAAGCACGCCCGGGATCGACTTCATCCACTGATGGCGGGCATGGTCGTCCTCTGGAATCTGGGCGGGGTCGACCAGGGCCAGGAAGTACAGGCTGAAAGCAGCCTCTGGGAAATCACGCTTGTCCACCAGGCGGAAACCCAACACCCGCGTATAGAAGTCCAGCGACTTCTGGATGTCCTTGACCCGCAGCATGGTGTGGTTGAAGACGAATTGGGCAGTGGCAACGTCAGGCTGTGCGGTGACACCCGGAACGGTTTGCAGATCGTGCAAGCTCATGGAAACTCCTGAGACGGGGCCGGGTGCCAGGACCCGGCGAAACGGACAGGCTGCTAATGATACGGCAGTGAAACGATTGCGCAAATGAAAGCGCCCTGCTCAAGGCAGGGCGCTGGAATTAGAGGCCCGCATGTGCGGGCGCGTGATGGGGTCGCTAGTCCGTTAGCTGTGTTCATGGTGCCTGCGGCGCTGTGAAAAAAGTGTGAAGCCAGTGTTGAGGTTTCATCATGGCGCTGACGCGATCAAGTTCATCGCCGGTTGTTTTGTGGCAACCGGACGAAAGCGTACGAGGAGGGTAGATGAAACAGGTACTGCTGATCGGCATCGGCGCTGGGGATCCTTGCCACCTGACCTATGAGGCGGTCGATGCACTGCGCGGTGTGGACGTGTTTTTCGTCATGGACAAAGGCCCCGAGGTGCAAGACCTTCTGGGGTTGCGCAAGGCGATTCTGCAACGCTACCTGCCAGACCACAGCTATCGCATCGTGCAGATCACCGACCCGCCACGCGCCAGACAGCCCTCGGGGTATGCAACGTCCATTGAAGTCTGGCACCAACAGAGGGCGACAGCCTATGCCGCCGCGCTGCAAATGGAACTGCAGCCAGGGCAGACCGGCGCATTTTTGCTGTGGGGTGAACCTGGCTTGTACGACAGCACGCTGCGTGTGATGGAGCTGGTGCGTGAACGGGGGGTGTCGCTTGCCTTGAAGGTGCTACCCGGAATAAGCAGCATGCAGCTGTTGGCCGCCCGTCACCAGATCGCGCTCACGCGTGTCGGTGAGCCGTTGATCGTGGTGCCGGGGCGGAGGCTGGCGAGTCTCGGGCGCATCGATAATGTTGTGGTAATGCTCGATAGTCACTGCGCCTTCGCTGCACTGTCGGATCCAGCGCTCACGATCTTCTGGGGCGCTTACCTGGGAACCGCGGACGAAATGCTGATCGCCGGGCCCCTGGAAGCGGTCAAGGCACGCATCCTGGAGGCCCGGGCAAGTCAACGTCGGCGCAAGGGTTGGATAATGGACATCTACTTGCTGCGTCGTGAAGTGTTCGCGACTACGGATTGACCAACCTGACCGGCTACTGCGCCGAGCGGGGGCCAAGAATGGAGGCCACCGTGTCTCGCAACTGATCGATGGAGTAAGGCTTGCCAATTCTATACATGCCTTCCGGCACGTCGACGTTTTCTCCATACCCACTGGCGAACAGCACAGGGAGCATAGGGCGCAGCCCGCGTGCGCTCTTGGCCAGGTCATGGCCATCCATGTCCGGCAAGCCAACATCGGTTATCATGAGTTCGAGCGTTTGGTCAGGATTTTCGAGTACTTTCAGTGCGGTCGCAGCGTCATGCGCCTCGATCACGGCGTAGCTCAGATCTTCGAGGACCTCGACCATGAGCATGCGTACGATGTCGTCGTCCTCGACTACCAGAAGGGACATGGTTCAGATCCTGTCTTGATGAATGTCTTTGCTCTGTGCCTCGCCAAGGCCCAGAAGTTCCCGAAGGATACCGATCTGATCGATCCGATGGAACGATTGGAACAGGTATGTTTCAAATGCTGGCTAAATGCCGGGCCAACTGATCAGGGCTTGCGCCAGGCCAGGGGCTGCCCCTCACCATAAGGAAAGATTGACCATGCTGTTCATGGACTTCATTTGCTCGGGCGTTTTCAGATGATACAAGCTGCCTCGATGGATCAACGTAGCTTTCGCAAGCTGTTGAGCCGCAACATCGGCCTGCCCCTGGGGCTCGGCCTGCTCGGTGCCGTGGCATTCGTCGCCGTTATCAACTACCTGCTATCTGCCATGCAGTGGGTGGAACATACCGATCAGGTGATTGGCAATGCCAACGAGACGCTCAAGCTCTCGATCGACATGGAAACAGGCATGCGCGGGTTTCTGATCACGGGCGATGAACGCTTCCTGGACCCGTACGAGGTGGCCAAGCCCAGGATCTTCAACAGCCTGCAAAGCCTGCGGAGCATGGTCGAGGACAATCCCCAGCAGGTCGAACGCATCGACCGGCTGATCGCGCTGCAGGGGGCGTGGAACGACTTCGGCAGCCAGATGATCGAGCTGCGCCGCGTCGAAGGGGGATACCGCGAGCTGATCGGTAATGGCCGTGGCAAACGCCTGACCGACGAAATCCGCAAGGAGTTCGAGGACCTGATCGGGGCCGAGCAACAGCTGCGCATGACCCGCAACGAGACGGTCAGCAGTGTCACCGTCGCTGGCATCATCACATTCGTTGTGTTGCTGGTCGGGCTCAGCGCATTACTCGCTTATCTGGGGCGCCGCGACCTGCTGGCCCTGTCCGATAGCTACACCAAGAACTTGCAGGCCCAGCAGCGCGCTGCGGAGCGCCTGGAGCATCAGGCCTGGCTGCGCAACGGCCAGACCCAACTGGCCCAGCAGGTGCTGGGTCAACTGTCCCTGCCCATGCTGGGTGACAAGATCCTGCGCTTCTTCGCTGCCTACCTGGGCAGCGTGGTGGGCGCCGTGTATGTGCGGGATGAACATGGCCGCCTGGTGCGCGTGGCCAGTTATGGGCTCGAAGCCCAGGAGCAGGCCCGCGAGCAGGTGCTGGGTGATCACCACGGCTTGCTGGCGCAAGCGGTACGTGAAGAACGGCTTATCCGCCTCGATGCCTTGCCGCAGGACTATTACCGTTTGGCGTCGGGCCTGGGCAAGGGGTTACCGCGCAGCGGGCTGATCGTGCCGGCCCTTGAGGACGGTCAGGTTAACGGCGTCATTGAACTGGGGCTGCTGCGCCCATTGCAGGACCGCGACGCGGAGATGCTCGAGCGCGTGGCGGGCAACCTGGGTATGTCGATCGAAAGCGCCCGCTACCGTCAACGCCTGCAGGAGGTGCTGGCCGAAACCCAGCAGCTCAACGAAGAGCTACAGGTCCAGCAGGAAGAGCTCAAGACCGCCAACGAAGAACTCGAAGAGCAGTCCCGGGTGCTCAAGGAGTCCCAGGCTTATCTGGAGACCCAACAGGCGGAGCTCGAGCAGACCAACGAGCAACTGTCCGAACGCACCGATGCACTGGACCTCAAGAACGAGGAGCTCAGCCGCGCCCAGACCGAGCTTCAGGCTCGCGCCGATGAGCTGCAGCGTTCGAGCAAGTACAAGTCCGAATTCCTCGCCAACATGTCCCACGAGCTGCGTACGCCGCTCAACAGCTCGCTGATCCTGGCCAAGCTGCTGGCCGAGAACGGTGAAGGCAACCTGAGCCAGGAGCAGGTCAAATTCGCCGAGTCCATCTACTCGGCAGGCAATGACCTGCTCAACCTCATCAACGACATCCTGGACATCGCCAAGGTCGAAGCCGGCAAGCTTGAGGTGCGCCCCGAAACGACCCACGTCGATCGTCTGGTCGAGGGCTTGCGCGACATGTTCACGCCACTGGCCTCCCAGAAGGGGCTGGGCTTCGAGGTCACAGCTGAGGACCACGTGCCTGCGACCCTGTTCACCGATCGCCAGCGCCTTGAACAGATCCTCAAGAACCTGTTGTCCAATGCCATCAAGTTCACCGAGCGTGGCCAGGTCAGCCTGAATATCGGTTACCAGCCCGAGGCCGGTATCGTCTTCGCGGTGCACGACACCGGGATTGGTATCGCGCCTGATCAGCAGCAAGCCATCTTCGGCGCATTTCACCAAGTCGATGGCACCAGTAACCGCCGCTATGGAGGCACCGGGCTGGGCCTGTCCATCTCGCGCGACCTGGCCCGCCTGTTGGGCGGGCAGATCACCGTACAGAGCACGCCGGGCCAAGGCAGCGTATTCAGCCTGGTACTGCCAGAGCGCCATGATGTCGACGAACAGCCCGTCGCGCCGCTTACCCTGCGCCCTGCGGTGACTTCAATGCCCTCGGTCATCCAGCCGCCAGCAGCGGCGGCCAAGCCCCCGATCCTGGCCTTCACCGATGATCGCGAGCGGGCGCCGTTTACCAACCGCTGCATTCTGGTCATTGAGGACGAGCCAAACTTTGCCCGTATTCTCTTCGATCTGGCCCATGAACTGGGCTACAGCTGCCTGGTGGCCCATGGCGCGGACGAAGGTTTCGAGTTGGCCGCTCGGTTCCTGCCCGATGCCGTACTCCTGGACATGCGACTGCCGGACCATTCCGGCCTCACTGTACTGCAGCGCCTGAAGGAGCGGACCGAGACGCGCCACATCCCGGTGCATATCATTTCGGTCGAGGATCGGGTGGAGGCGGCCATGCACATGGGCGCGGTCGGTTACGCGGTCAAACCCACCAGTCGCGAGGAGCTCAAGGAAGTCTTCGGGCGCCTGGAAGCCAAGCTGACCCAGAAGCTAAAGCGCATCCTGCTGGTCGAAGACGATGACCTGCAGCGAGAGAGCATTGCCCGGCTGATCGGCGATGAGGACGTCGAGATCACCGCCGTGGGCCTGGCCCAGGAGGCCTTGGCACTGCTGCGCGAGCACGTCTACGACTGCATGATCATCGACCTCAAGTTACCCGACATGCTCGGCAACGAGTTGCTCAAGCGCATGACGGCCGAAGACATCCGCGCGTTCCCGCCTGTGATCGTCTATACAGGCCGTAACCTGACGCGCGAAGAGGAGGCCGACCTGCTCAAGTATTCGCGCTCGATCATCATCAAGGGCGCACGCTCGCCCGAGCGTCTGCTCGATGAGGTCACCCTGTTCCTGCACAAGGTGGAGTCGCAGCTGTCCCATGAGCGTCAGCGCATGCTCAAGACCGCGCGAAGCCGCGACAAGGTATTCGAGGGGCGCAAGATCCTGTTGGTAGACGACGATGTGCGCAACATCTTCGCCCTGACCAGCGCCCTGGAGCACAAGGGGGCCATCGTCGAAATCGGCCGCAATGGCCGCGAGGCCATCGAACGCCTCGAACAGCATGAAGATATCGACCTGGTACTGATGGACGTCATGATGCCGGAAATGGATGGTTTCGAAGCGACCCGGCTGATCCGCCAGCAGCCTCGCTGGCGCAAGCTGCCGATCATCGCCGTGACCGCCAAGGCGATGAAGGACGACCAGCACCGCTGCCTGCAGGCCGGCGCCAATGATTACCTGGCAAAGCCCATCGACCTGGACCGCCTGTTCTCGCTGATACGTGTGTGGTTGCCGCAACTGGAGCGAATTTGATTAGCGAACGCAATACCGACATCGAGATCCGCTTGCTCATCGAGGCCATCTACCTCAAGTACAGCTACGATTTTCGCAACTATTCCGGCGCTTCGATCAAGCGCCGGATCCTGCATGCCCTGCGCCAGTTCGACTGCCAGACCGTGTCTGCGCTTCAGGAGCGGGTACTGCATGACCCAGGCATGTTCATGCAGCTGTTGCAGTACCTGACGATTCCGGTCAGCGAGATGTTCCGCGACCCTGGCCACTTCCTTGCCCTGCGCAATGAAGTGGTCCCGCTGCTGCGCACATGGCCATCGATAAAGATCTGGATTGCCGGCTGCAGTACGGGCGAAGAGGTGTATTCGATGGCCATCTTGCTGCGCGAGGAAGGTTTGCTGGAGCGCACCATCATCTACGCCACCGACATCAACCCGCACTCACTGGAAAAAGCCAAGCAGGGCATCTATACCATGCCGAGCATGCGCGAATACGAAGAGAACTACAGGTTGGCCGGTGGGCGTCGTGATTTTTCGGAGTACTACACCGCTGCCTACGGCAATGCCATCATGGACAGCACCTTGCGTGAGCAGGTGACCTTCGCCGACCACAGCCTGGCCACCGACAGTGTGTTCTCGGAAACCCAGCTCGTCTCGTGCCGTAACGTGCTCATCTATTTCGACAAGGTGCTGCAGGACCGGGCCCTGGGCCTGTTCCACGAGTCCCTCTGCCACCGGGGTTTCCTGGTGCTGGGCAGCAAGGAGTCGGTCGATTTCTCGGCCTATAGCCAGCGCTTCGAGCCCTGGGTCAAACCTGAACGGATCTACCGCAAGTCATGAAGGGCATACAGGCTGTGGTGATCGGTGCTTCGGCGGGCGGTGTGACTGCACTGTTCAAGGTGCTCGGCGGGTTGCCAGGGACGTGCAGGGTTCCGGTGGTGTGCCTGTTGCATCTGCCCGAGGACCGGCATAGCCATCTGGCTGAAGTGCTGCAACGTCGCCTGGGCCGGCCGGTGCTCGAAGCGCGTGACAAGCAGTCTTTGCAAGACGGCGGCATTTTTGTGGCGGGCCCTGGTTATCACCTTTCGGTAGAGTGCGACTTCACCCTGTCTTTGAGCCAGGAACCGCCGCAGCATTTTTCCAGGCCTTCGATCGACTACCTGTTCATGTCGGCAGCCGATGCCTATGGCAAGGCGCTGCTCGGCATATTGCTCACTGGCGCAAACGAAGATGGCGCCCAAGGGCTTGCCTACATCAAGAACAGCGGCGGCCGGACCATCGTCCAGGACCCCCGCGATGCACAGGTCGCGCTAATGCCGGAGGCCGCATTGGCCCTGCACCGGCCCGACCATATTCTTCCTTTGAGTGGTATCGAGCAGTTGCTTGGTACTCTGGAATCCAGCGCATGTTAAGCCAGACCATCGCTAAACTGCTGATCGTCGACGATCTGCCAGAAAACCTCCTGGCCCTCGATGCCCTCATCCAGGGTGACCATCGCGAGGTGCACCAAGCCCAGTCCGCCGAAGCGGCGCTGTCCCTGCTGCTTGAGCACGAATTCGCCTTGGCCATCCTGGACGTGCAGATGCCTGGCATGAACGGGTTCGAGCTGGCCGAGCTGATGCGCGGCACCGAGAAAACCCGCAACATCCCCATCGTGTTCGTGACCGCGGCCGGGCGCGAGATGAACTATGCCTTCAAGGGCTACGAAAGCGGTGCCGTGGATTTTCTCTACAAGCCGCTCGATACCATGGCGGTCAAAAGCAAAGTCTCGGTTTTTGTCGATCTCTACCGTCAACGCAAAGTGCTCGACCAGCAACTGCAAGCGCTCGAGCGCAGTCGGCAGGAGCAGGAAGCCTTGCTGGACAAGCTGCAAAGCGCACGCTGCGAGCTGGAGCACGCTGTGCGGATGCGTGACGATTTCATGTCCATCGTCTCCCATGAGGTGAGAACGCCCCTAAATGGTTTGATCCTGGAAACGCAGCTGCGCAAGCTGAACCTGGCCAGGGGCAACCTGGAGGCCTTCAGTAAGGAAAAGCTACAGGCCATGGTCGAGCGCGACGAGCGCCAGATCAACAGCCTGATACGGCTGATCGAAGACATGCTCGACGTGTCACGCATCCGCACCGGTAAACTGTCGCTGCGCCCGAAGCTGTTTGACCTCAGTCAGCTGGTACGGGGGTTGGTGGAGAACTTCACGGCGCAAGCGATCGCGCTGGATACCCGAATCGACCTGCATTGTGACGGGCGCCTGGCTGGCGAGTGGGACGAGTTCCGCATCGAGCAAGTGCTGGCCAACCTTTTGTCCAACGCCCTGCGCTACGGGGAGCGCAAACCTGTGCACGTGCGGGTGTTCGAGCTCGACGGCATGGCATGCGTGCAGGTGCAAGACAACGGCATTGGCATTGGTGCGGCCAACCAGCAGCGCATCTTCCAGCAGTTCGAGCGGGTGTCGAACCATCAGGCTACTGGTGGCCTGGGGCTTGGGCTTTATATCTCCGAGCAGATCGTCCACGCCCACCGCGGGCGCATTCTGGTCGAGAGCGAGGAGGGCCAAGGTGCCACGTTCACCCTGCAACTGCCGCTTGGCGTGCGCGAGCAACAAAACGATCAGGCGCGGGCAACCTCTGCGTGAGCCCGGGGTCTGATGGCAAACTGCAAGAATTTCCAAGGTTTCGATATGAGTGAAGATGCACAAGATGTGGTGTTGGTCGTCGAGGACGAGCCGGCCATTCGCATGATTTTGCGGGACTACTTGGCCGGGGAGGGCTACCACGTGCTGGTTGCCGAAGATGGCGAGCAGGCGTTTGCCATCCTGGCCAGCAAGCCGCACCTGGACCTGATGGTGACTGACTTTCGCTTGCCCGGTGGCATTTCAGGGGTGGAAATCGCTGAGCCGGCTGTCAAGTTGCGGCCGGACCTCAAGGTGATCTTCATCAGCGGCTATCCAGCGGAGATCCTGGAGTCCGGCAGCCCGATCACCCGCAAGGCGCCCATCCTGGCCAAGCCGTTCGACCTCGATACGTTGCACGACAAGATCCAGACCCTGCTGCGCTGACAGCGGTAGGTTGCAGCAAAGCGGCTGGCCACTGGTCGAGCGATCAGTGGCCTGGTTCCAGTTCCACCGCAGGATTGCGCGTCAATGGGCGAACCGCTTGGCCCCGGCAACACACAGCACCGCACCCGCCGTCACCGCCACCATGGCCCAGCTCACCTGCTCGTGCAATAACACCGCCGCCAACCCCAACCCGATGAAGGGCTGGACCAACTGCAATTGGCCTACTGCCGCGATCCCGCCTTGGACGAGCCCGCGATACCAGAACACGAATCCAATGAACATGCTGAACAACGCCACATAACCGAAGCTGAACCAGGCAGAGGCGCCGACTTGCGTAAGGTTCGCCCTCGTGGGCATGGTGATGATTGCCAACACCAGCATCGCTGGTAGCGCAAGCAGCAACGACCAGCTGATCACCTGCCAGCCGCCCAATGTGCGGGACAGGCGTGCTCCTTCTGCGTACCCCAATCCGCACACCACGACTGCCGCGACCATCAACCCATCACCCAGTAGCGAAGCCTGCCCTGCAGAGGTTGATGCGTACCCCGCCACCAACCCGGCACCTGCCAACGAAAATGCCCAAAACAACGGCCTGGGACGCTCGCCGCCACGCAGCACGGCAAAACCAGCGGTGCACAGCGGCAGCAGCCCCACAAACACAATGGAGTGGGCCGAGCTGACGTGCTGCAAGGCCAATGCAGTCAGTAGCGGGAACCCGACCACGACGCCGAGTGCCGTCACGCCCAGGGATGACCAATCGCCTCGCCCAGGCCGGGGCTGACGCAGCAAAATCAGACAACAAGCACCCACTAACGCGGCAATGGTTGCCCTCGCGCAGGTCAAGAACGTCGGTTCGAACGCCGTCACGGCAACGCGTGTTGCGGGCAAGGAGCCTGCGAAAATCACCACGCCGATGAAACCGTTGATCCAGCCGCTTGCTGTTTTCTGCATCTCGCACTCCTTGTCATTGATGAAGCCAGTACAGCACCAACGTGCGCTTTGATGCCATGTACAATCCAGTACAGTTTGGCGGAACTGTCAGGTATCGATGGGCAGTACAGGTGAGAGGATTTCAGTGAAAGAGCACAGCACACGCATTCGAAAAGTCATGACTGAAGTCCATGCGCGCATCGCGGCCCGTACCTATTTGCCCGGTGCACGAATACCTTCAGTACGGGCAATGGCGCAAAGCATGCAGGTTTCGGTGTCGACTGTGGTCGAGGCCTACGAACGACTGGTGGCCGAAGGCGTAGTCCATGCGCGCCGTGGCGCCGGGTTTTATGTGGCAGGGGTCGCGGCGCCCTTAGTGCTGACCGAGGTGGGGCCCAAGCTTGAGCACGAAGTCGACCCGCTGTGGATTTCTCGCCAGGCGCTCGAACCTGCTGGCGCCACGTTGAAACCTGGGTGCGGCTGGCTTCCTGCGCAATGGATGTTCGAGGCCGGGGTGCGCAAGGCGCTCAGGGCTACTGCGCGCTCGCAAGCCGAGCAGGTGGTCGAGTATGCATCGCCGCAGGGCCATCCGCCGCTGCGTCATTTTCTGTCGCGGCGACTGGCAGGCTTTGGCATCGACGTGCCGGCAGAGCAGATCATGCTCACCGAGTCCGGCACGCACGCCATCGACCTGATCTGCCGTTTTCTGCTCCAACCCGGTGACACCGTACTGCTCGACGATCCCTGTTATTTCAACTTCCATGCCTTGCTCAGGGCCCATAGCGTCAACGTCGTCGGTGTACGTCAGACCCCTACTGGCCCTGACATCGAGGCATTTGGTGCTGCCCTGGCGGCGCATTCGCCACGGCTCTACATCACCAATTCCGGTATTCACAACCCAACAGGTGCCTCCCTGTCACCGGGCACTGCACACCGGCTGCTCAAGCTCGCTGAGGCCGCGAGCTTGTTGATCGTCGAGGACGACGTCTTCGCCGATTTCGAGCATACGCCAGCGCCCAGGCTCGCGGCCTTCGATGGCCTGGCGCGGGTCATCCAGATTGGCAGTTTTTCCAAGACCGTCTCCGCTTCGGTCAGGTGTGGGTACATCGCCACGCGTCACGACTGGATTCAGAGCCTGGTCGATCTGAAGATCGCCACCACGTTCGGTGGCGGTCGCCTGGCAGCGGACATCATTCACCATGCGATCACCGGCAGCGGCTACCGCAGGCATATGGAGAACGTGAGGATGCGCCTTGCCATCGAACGGGACAGGACGGCTGAAAAGCTCAAAGCGCTCGGTATCGTTCCTTGGCTGATGCCGCAGGCAGGGCTGTACCTGTGGTGCCGTCTGCCGCAGGGCAAGGACGCTGCCGCGTTGGCCAAGGTATGCTTGGACGATGGCGTGGTGCTGGCGCCTGGGAATGCTTTCAGCCAGTCCCAGACGGCTGGCGACTATGTGCGTTTTAACGTCGCGCAGTCGGCCGACGCGAGAATCTATGAAGTACTGGCACGGGCCCTGAATGCCTGAACCTGCGCCTAAATACGCCGGCATCGGGCCGCAATGCGGCCCCAGCAACCATGACGCCCGAGCTTTTCTGAACCCTCATCCAGCCGGCAATGCCCAACGTATCTCAAGGCTCACGCAGGCTAGCCATCATGGATCACCCGGAAATCATTCACCACGGCGCCCGCGAGGGCGTGACCGGCTCCTGCCATCAAGTCTGGATGGACCAGACGGCCAGCTTGCTGATCGACTGCGGCGCCTTCCAAGGCGAGGACGAGGGGCAAGGCGGGGAGGGCTTGACCCTCGACTTCACCATCGATGGCGTCAAGGCCCTGATCGTGACCCATGTGCATCTGGATCACGTCGGGCGAATCCCACATTTGCTGGCTGCAGGTTTCGAGGGGCCGATCCTGTGCAGCGAACCGTCAGCCCAACTGTTGCCCATCGTACTCGAAGACGCGTTCCGTCTAGGTATCAGCGACGATCCGGAGCAACTGGAACGCTATCTCAAGGTGGTGGAGCAGCGCACCATCGCTTTGCCCTACGGCAACTGGTTCACGCTCCACGAAACCGAGGGTGCCCATTGCAAAGTCAGGCTGCAACCGGCCGGCCATGTGCTGGGTTCGGCTTATGTGGAACTCGAAATGACAGGGCCGGATGCCACTGCCCAGCGCGTGGTCTTCAGTGGTGACCTGGGAGCCCCGCATTCCCCGCTCTTGCCAGACCTGACCCCTCCCGAGCGCGCTGATCTGCTGATTCTGGAAAGCACCTACGGCGACCGCCGCCACGCCGACCGGGAGCACCGGCGTGAACGCTTGCAGGCCGTCATCGAGCGCGCCTTGCAAAATCAGGGCACGGTGCTTATCCCGTCTTTCTGTATTGGCCGCACCCAGGACTTGCTCTACGAGCTGGAGGAAATCCTCCACGAGCATGAACTGGCGGGGCAGGACCAGACCAACAGCGGCCCCGAGGTGGATTGGCCACACTTGCCGATCATCCTCGATTCACCACTGGCCAGCCGTTTCACGCAGGTCTACAAAGGTCTGCAAGGGTATTGGGACGAATCAGCCCAGGATCGCATCAAGGAGGGACGCAAGCCCCTGTCCTTCAAGCAACTGATCACCATCGACAGCCATGAGGAACACCAGCGCATCGTTCAGCACCTGGCCGAGACGGCCCGGCCGGCCATCGTCATCGCGGGCAATGGCATGTGCTCGGGTGGGCGTATTGTCAACTACCTCAAGGCGATGCTGGGTGATGCCCGGCACGATGTGGTCTTCGTCGGTTACCAGGCCCATGGCACACCTGGCCGGGACATCCTGACCCACGGCCCGGAAGGCGGCTACGTCATGCTGGACGGCGAGCGCATAGACATCCGTGCCGCAATAGAGCGCGTGGAGGGCTATTCAGCCCACGCCGATCAGGCAGATCTGGTCGGTTTCGTCACACGCATGCAGGCCTGGCCGTCGCATATCCGCCTGATACACGGAGAGCCTGAGGCCAAGCAGTGCCTGGCTGGCGTTTTGCGAGCGCGTTATCGCGAGAGCGGTCACGAGGGAAGTGTGCACATCCCCTGATGGTTGGCGACCAGGAAGTCCACGAACACCCGCACGCGTGCGGGCATGTTCGGTCCACCGGCAAAGACGGCGTGAATCGGTTCACGGTCGCCTGGGTTGAAGGCCTCGAGCAGTGACACCAGGCGCCCGCTGGCCAGGTCATCGGCGACGGTGAAGGTGCCTATCCGGGCGATGCCTGCGCCCAGCCTGGCCAACTGGGCCAGAGCCTCGCCGCTGCTGCATTCGATGTTGCCGCTTACTTTCAATGCGAACCCGCGCCCGTCACGTACGAACGGCCAGTCCGAGGTGGCGCGCCTGAAGTTGAACCGCAAGCAGTTGTGCTTGGCCAAGTCTTCGGGCAGCAAAGGGGTGCCCCGCCGGCTCAGATAGTCCGGCGAGGCCACGATCACTTGGCCCGTTTCATCGATTTGCCGAGCATTCAGCGAACTGTCTGGCAGCGCTCCGAAGCGCACGGCCACATCGGCCTGCCCGCCGAGTACGTCGGCAACTTCGTCACTGAGGGTGAGATCAACCAGTACCTGCGGGTACTGCACGCTGAACGCCGCCACCAAGGGGACGATGCGCAGCCGGCCATGCCCAAGTGCAGCGCTGACGCGAACCCGACCGCGCGGCACGCCCTGGTCGGTAATGGCCTGCTCCACTTCCTGAAGGTCGGTCAGTACACGTCGTGCCCCTCGCAGGTATGCCTCGCCTTCTGGCGTGAGGGTAAGCGCGCGAGTGGTGCGCAGCATCAGCCGTGTACCCAGACGCTGCTCGGTACGCGCCAATATGCGGCTGATAGCAGAGGGGGTCAGGCCCAGTGCACGGGCGGCGGCGGACAGGCTGCCTGCTTGCGCCACTTTGGTGAACACTTCCATCTCGCCTGATCGTCCTGTCAGATCCATTTGTGCCTCGTACGCAAAGGTGGTTCGCACAATCGCTATCTAGTGCCTTGGTGAAACAGATCGTAGCATTTACGGCACAGATAAGGAGTTTAGCCATGCGTATCAACCCACCCCTTGTAGCGCTCGCCATGGGCGCATTCGGTATCGGGGTTACCGAGTTCGCCCCCATGGGTATGCTGCCCAGCATCGCCACTGATCTGGGCGTTTCCATTCCGGCCGCGGGTCTGTTGGTCAGCGCCTATGCACTGGGTGTACTGATCGGCGCCCCGCTCATGACCCTGGCAACCGTACGCGTACCGCGCCGATACCTGCTGATCGGCCTGATGGCCATCTTCACCTTGGGCAACCTGATGTCGGCCCTGGCCAGTGACTACGCCAGCCTGTTGGTCGCACGGGTGGTGACCTCGCTCAACCACGGCGCCTTCTTCGGTATAGGTGCCATCGTCGCGGCCAGCGTGGTGCCCGCTGAGAAACGTGCCGGCGCCGTGGCTGCAATGTTCATGGGCCTGACGCTGGCCACCATCGGCGGTGTCCCTCTGGCGACCTGGTTTGGCGAGTTGCTCGGCTGGCGCACGGCGTTCTGGGGCATAGCCGGGCTCGGCCTGGTGGCGATGACTACGCTGTGGTATGCCTTGCCAAATGTGCCATCGCCCAAAGGCGACGGTGCACTGGCCGAGATACGTGTGCTGACCCGTGGGCCCGTGTTGGCTGCCTTGCTCCTGACCGTGGTGGGTTCCAGCGCGATGTTCACGGTGTTTACCTACATCGCGCCCATCCTGCAAAACGAAGCCGGCGCCTCTACTGCATTCGTCACGTCCATGCTGGTGCTGTTTGGTGTTGGCCTGACCCTGGGTAACGTGTGGGGCGGTAAGGCGGCGGACCGTTCCGTAGATCGAACCCTGATCGTCTCGCTCGCCGTGCTGATCGCAGTGCTGCTGGTGTTTCCACTGGTGCTGGGCTCGTCCCTGCTGACCGCTGGCGCAATCCTGGTTTGGGGCGCAGCCAGCTTCGCCCTCGTGCCGCCCCTGCAGATGCGCGTGATGGAGGCCGCCAAGGACGCACCGAACCTGGCATCGGCTGTGAACATCGGAGCTTTCAACCTGGGCAACGCCACTGGCGCTGCCTTAGGGGGCGCCGTGATCAACGGCGGCCTCGGTTACTCGGCCATCGCGTTGGCCGGCGCTGGCACTGCGGGGCTGGGCTTGATAATGGTGCTGACGTTCGCCTGGCGGGGTCGCCACCAGGTTACCCAGGTCGCGGTCTGAGGCATGGGCCTGCGCCAAGGCCTCTGCTAGCGGTCAGGGCGTGCCGTTACGCCCATGTTCATGGTAGGCCGGGCGCTCGCTCAGGCGCTCGTAATAATCGCGTAAGGCAGGCAGGTGAGGGTGTTCGAGCGGTGTTTCGAACCAGCGGTTGACCGACAGGCCAATGGGAATGTCGGCCAGTGTGAAGTCGCGCCCTGCCACGTAGGCGTCAGTGCGGGCCAGTTGGCGCTCGAGAATGAGCATGTTGCGCCCCCACTCGGCACAGCCGTTGGCCAGCGCATGCGGGTCCTGATGGGCAGGTGAATGCCGAACCAGCGACAGGAACGCATAGCGCCAGGAGGCGTTCAGGTCCGAAGCCTGCCAGTCGATCCACTGGTCGATCCTGGCCCGGGTGCGGGCCTCCACTGGGTAGAACGCTGCTGCGCCATAGCAGTTGGCCAAGTAGCGAATGATGCTGTTGGACTCCCACAAGGTGAAGTCGCCGTCCTGGATGACGGGGATCAGGGCGTTTGGGTTGAGCGCAAGAAACGCTTCGCTGTCGGTTGCCTGAAAGCCCGATCCCCAGTCCTCACGCACGAACGGGACCTGAAACTCCGCGCACGCCCACAGCACCTTGCGAACGTTGATCGATGAGGCTTTGCCCAGTATGCGCAGCATGTTGACATCCTTGTAGGCGGGGTTTCGATCCTCGGTGACCGAGGGCAAACGGTCAAGAGGCAGCGATCATGTAGGCCCTTTCTGAAAATGCGCGCATGCACTTGCTGGTCGTTGTGCTCACGGAAGCACCTGCCTAGTCTCGGGTCTCCAGACAGGGAGCAAACAGCATGGACAACAAACCCACCCTACCAACCCAAGGCCCCACCGTGGTCAACGCAGCCCGACGTTTCGCAAGCGCCGGTTCCGACCTGGTCCAGATGAAGCCAGCGTTGCCCTTGCGTACTGCCTTGATGGAAGCATCCACCATCATGGGTTGCATCACCGAGCTTACCCGCAAGGCCATCGACAAGCCCGCAGACCGCAGAAACGCGATGCTTGCCACCTGCTACCTGGCCGCCATGGCCAAGGCCCTTATCGACGGGCAATTGCAGGCGTTGCGCAATGTTCGTGAGGACGATGTCGAACGATAGCGGTCAGGCGCTTGCCTGGGGGCTGCGAACTTGGCACCCTTGGCGGCGCGTATCGCCTGTAACTCGACAAAAGGAAGAGTGCATTGAGCTGGGACAAGGTGGGGAAACTCCTCGTAGCCGTTCTGATCGGGCTGGCGGCCCTGTTGTTCGTCTACAAGGCAGTGGTGGGCAGCCCGCGCCTGGAAGCGTCGCTGACCTATGCCTACCTGACCTATCCAGGGCAGTTCAGCGAGCGCATCAGCAAAGCCAGCGAGCAGCTCAAGTACGAGCAGTTGAGTGCACGCATAAACACGATCGGCCAAGGGCAACTGAGCCGAGATCAGGTCGACCGGCTGGTGGAGATAGCCCAGGCGCCTTATGCCCAGCTGTTTGCAAAACCTTTCGAGGCCGGCCTGGTCGACCACCGGACTGGCTTGCTCATCGAGTTGCAGAACACCGGCAATGCACCCGTGGACCAGGTGAGGATTCGCTTGCCGTCCAAAGGCCTGGTGCAAATCCGCGATTCGGCCGGCAATGACACCTTGCTTGAAGCTGCCACTGCTCAGCTTGAGATCCCGGCGATAGAGGCCGGTGGCGCCAGCAAGGTCTGGGTGTATTTCGATGCTGATTATTCGCAGATACGCCAGAGTGGGGTCGGTATCAGCTACGCCGAAGGCACGGCGGACATTCAGGTGTATCAGTCGGTCACCGGCTTCCCGGCCTGGGTTGCCCGCTACAGCACAGAGCTGATGGGGCTGTTGGCTGTTCTGGGGGTGAGCGTGCTGGCGCTGGGTTACGCCTGCCTGTCCCGCCGGCGGCCGTCCTAGGCGTTACTCAAGCGCCAGTGTCGTGCAGTGCCAGGCTCTGACGCAGGTGTTCCAGCAAGGCCAGGCGCACCGATTGCGGTCCCTGAACGCGGATCGCCCCGGCCTGGGACAGCAGCCAGCCCATCAACGCTCGATCATCCGCTACCGTCGTCACCAAAATGGCACCGCCATTGGGCAGGCGTGTGAGGCGCATGCCCGTACCCAGCGGATGCGTCTCCAGATGATGATAGAGCGACTCGTCGACCCAGGCATGCAATTCCACGTGGACAGGGGCCTCACCTTGCGTGGTCGTTGCCCCGTCGCGCAACTTGCTTCCGGGCTGCCAGTGCCAGCTATAGGGCATGCACGCGCTGTTGCGCTGCAACGGGAACAGCCCTGCCAGTTCGACCAGGTCACGCTCGACCGTTCGCTTAGTCGTGGCATGACCTGCGCTGGACAGCGCTGCCTGTAATTGCGTGCAACTCATGCCGGGATGGCGGCCCGGCAGTAGCTTGAGGAGTTCCCATTGGCGGGCGATGGTGTGACGAGATGATCGACTGGGCAAAGGCTCTTCCTTGAGGGCTTACAATGAACGCCTAACTGGTGGCTTTAAGCTACCGGAGGATACCGTCTAGAAGAGTTTGGACCAAGTCGTTCATGCCAGTGATGTGAGCGACGAGCGCAAACAGCGCCTTTGTAATTGCAAACCCATCGCTCCTGAGTCAACCACACAGGGGCGATGGGTCAACGCTCTAACATTATTTGTCCAGGCAACGGATCAGCGCGCGCCCATTCAGTTGAGCGCGTGCGCCATACCCTGGTCTTCGCCAAGGAAGCCACCGCTCTGATGCTGCCACAGGCGCGCATAGGTGCCGTTCTTCTCCAGCAACTGGGCATGCGTACCCTGCTCGATGATGCGCCCTTCATCCATCACGATCAGACGGTCCATGGCGGCGATCGTGGACAGGCGATGGGCGATCGCAATCACGGTCTTGCCTTCCATCATCTCGTCCAGGCTTTCCTGGATGGCGACCTCCACCTCGGAATCCAGTGCACTGGTCGCCTCGTCGAGCAGCAGGATGGGTGCGTTCTTGAGCATCACCCGGGCGATGGCGATGCGCTGACGTTGCCCACCGGACAGCTTGATGCCGCGCTCCCCGACCATGGTGTCGTAGCCGGTGCGACCGTGTTGGTCGCTGAGCTGGCTGATGAACCCGTGAGCTTGCGCATCACGGGCGGCCGCCTGGATTTGCGCCTCGGTGGCATCTGGCCGACCATAGGCGATGTTCTCGCCAATGGTGCGATGCAGCAGGGACGTATCCTGGGTCACCATGCCAATGGCGCTGCGTAGGCTGTCCTGAGTGACCTTCGCGATATCCTGACCATCGATGCAGATCTGGCCACTGTCCACGTCGTAAAAGCGCAGCAGCAGGTTGATCAACGTCGACTTGCCAGCACCTGAGCGGCCGACCAGGCCCACTTTTTCACCCGGTTTGATGTCTAGGCTGAGGTCGGTCAGTACCTGGCGTTCACCGTTGTAGTTGAAACTGACCTTGTCGAATGTTACCGCGCCACCACGGGTCACCAGCGCAGTGGCGTCCGGGGCGTCCTGCACTTTCGGGCCGCGCGTCAGGGTGGCCATGCCGTCCTGAAGTGTGCCGATGTTTTCGAACAATGAGGTCATCTGCCACATGATCCAGTGCGACATACCATTGATGCGCAGGGCCATGGCGGTGATGGCCGCCACAGCGCCGGTGCCCACCTGGCCCTGGTGCCATAGCCACAGCGCATAACCGCCTGCACCGAGAATCAGCCCTACCACCAACGCCTGGTTGACGATCTCGAACTGGCTCACCAGACGCATCTGCCGGAAACCGGTCTGCTTGAAGTCCTCCATGGCCGCCCGGGCAAAATGGGCTTCGCGCTTGGAGTGCGAGAACAACTTGACCGTGGTGATGTTGGTATAGGCGTCGGAAATGCGCCCAGTCATCGACGAGCGCGCATGGGCCTGCTCTTCACCCACTGCGCCCAGGCGTGGAACGAAATAGACCATTGCCAGCCCGAACAGCACCAGCCAGGCAATGAACGGCAGCATCAGTTTCAAGGCAAAGCCGCCGGCCAGGGCGATGATGGCGATGAAATAGACGCCAATGCCAGGCAGGATCTCAATGACCGTGAACAGTACCTCGCGCACGGCCAATGCAGTCTGCATCACCTTGGTGGTGACCCGCCCGGAAAACTCATCGGAGAAGAACGACAGGCTCTGGCGCAGCATCAGCCGGTGAAAATCCCAGCGCAGGCGCAGCGGCAGGTTGATGGCCAGTATCTGGTGCTGGACCATGGTGCGTAGCGCCACCAAGCCTATGCTGATCACCAGGACGATGCCAATTCCCCACAATACGTGACTTTCCTGGGCGGCAGCGGTGTCGCCGGCCTGCCAGGCCGACAGCAGGTCCACCACCTGGCCAAGGAAGCTGAACAACCAGGCTTCGTACAGGGACACGCCGGCACTGAGCAGGGCCAGCGCCAGAATGTAGCCGCGCGCCCCACGGGTGCACGCCCACAGAAACGGCACGAGGCCAACGGGAGGCGGCGGTACCTCATCGGGAGGGAATGGGTCGAGCCTACGCTCAAAGATATGAAGCATGCAGTGTCTCCGGGAAAAACGAATGGCGTGGCAGTCCTGGTACTGCACCAGCAGTGCCCGCCTTTACATAGACACAACGAGTGTCCATCTGATCAAAAATCTCAGCGTCATTGGCCTGCGTGAGGCACCACGTGCTCAAGGCCTGTTGCATCGGCCAGTCAATCAGCCTCTGTCGCCATGCCCTGTGCAGGCAGAAGAGGCACGAGCGTGTCCGCATGCCAATTCATGCCCTAGGCGCTGGCCTCATTGAATTCATGGCGGGAAAGTGTGCGTATCTGCATGCTGACGGTCCGTGTGGGCAAGCGGTGAGGTCATAGTACCAGCGCTTGTTTCTGGCAATTGCAAAGGAATGTATCCATGCCCGCCTGAGCGTGCAGCGAGGGAGTTGCCGGTCAGTCCTGCTCGGCCGAACGGACACTTTGGCCTGAACGCTCATCGACTTCCTGCATGGATGGGGCTAGCCTCGTGCCAATCTGCCCAGCCTGGATCGAACAACGTCCTATGCCTGCCCTTTTTTCCGACTTGCCGTCCCTTGGCGCCCTGCGGGTATTCGAGGTCGTGGCACGGCACCTCAATTTTCGCCTGGCTGCTGCAGAGCTGGGGGTTACCCAGGCTGCCGTGGCTCAGCAGATTCGGGGGTTGGAGCGCGCCTTGGAGGTACGCTTGTTCGAACGCCTGCCCCGAGGCCTGGCATTGACCGACGCTGGCCGGGGGTATAGCGAAACCGTGCGCACTGCGATGGGCATGCTCAATGAGGCGACGCGCCGGCTGCGACCTGCGCCTTCCCATATCACTGTCAGCGTGACTCCTACCTTCGCAGCCAAGTGGCTGATACCCAGGCTCGGCGGACTGGCCGAGCGCCACCCGACATTGGATGTGCGAATACTGGCCACCGATCGGCTGTCGCATTTTCATACCGACGGCGTCGACCTTGCCGTGCGCTACGGGCGCCCGCCTTTTGGGCCAGGGCTTGAGCAGGCACTGTTGATGGCCTCGGACATCATCGCGGTGGCGAGCCCCTCCCTGGTAGCGGCGCTTGGCCCGCCTGAAGACTTCGCAAGCCTGGAGCGCTATGTGGCCCTGAGTGATGCTCATGATTGGTGGCCGTCTTACCGTGCGCAGGTCTATCCCGGTCACCCCGCCGTCTGTGCAAGGTCTGTCCAGTTCAACCAGACGTCGCTTGCCATCGACGCGGCCATTGGCGGGCAGGGCATTGCGCTGGCGGAACGCGCCTTCGTTGCGCAGGACATCGACGCCGGGCGCCTGGTCCAGGTCGCCGAATCGCACCTGCGCCCAGACAAGGCGTTCTACCTGGTATGGCCCCGCAAAGGGCGAGAGACGCAGCTGCTGCAGTGGGTCATCGACTGGCTCAGGTCTGATGCCGGTGATAGCAAAACTACTGGCTAACGCATTGGCAGCTGTCTCCCTCGCTTTTCTGCCATTTGGTAGCCTGAGCCCTGTACCTACTCGATGACCCATCACAGGAGGCAGCATGACAATCGAAAAGGTTGCAATCATCACCGCAGGCGGCAGCGGCATGGGCGCGGCGGCAGCCAGGCGTCTGGCCGCCGATGGCTACAAGGTCGCGATTCTTTCCTCCTCTGGCAAGGGCGAGGCCTTGGCCAGGACGCTGGGCGGGCTGGGCGTGACGGGTAGCAATCAGTGCACGGAGGACCTTGAGCGTTTGGTCGATGAGGTCATGCAGCGGTGGGGCCGCATCGACGTGCTGGTCAACAGCGCGGGCCACGGACCTCGGGGGCCGGTGCTGGAGCTGAGCGACGCCGACTGGCATGCCGGCATGGACACCTACCTGCTCAACGTCATCCGGCCCACACGCCTGGTCACGCCAGTGATGCAGCGCCAGGGCGGCGGGGTCATCGTGAATATCTCCAGTGCCTGGGCCTTCGAACCCAGCGATTTGTTTCCCACATCCGCCGTGATGCGTGCCGGACTGGCTGCGTTCAGCAAACTCTTCGCGGACACTTACGCACCTCACAATGTGCGCATGAACAACGTGCTGCCGGGTTGGATCGACAGCTTGCCGGCCACCGAGCAGCGTCGCGACAGCGTGCCGCTCAAGCGCTATGGCAGTAGCGACGAAATCGCCGCCACGGTCGCGTTTCTGGCCAGTGATGGCGCCGCCTACATCACCGGGCAGAATATCCGGGTCGACGGGGGCCTGACCCGAAGCGTCTGAGTTGAACGATGCGCTCAAGGCAGGCTCACAAACCCAAAGGGTTTCTCAGGAGCAGTGTGATGAGTATCGAACGCAGTATCCCTGAACTTGCGGCCTGGTACGCTCAGTACGACGACATCAGCTACCGCCGTGAGTCGCCCGATGCCTACCACCACGAACTGGTGCGTACCGCCGAAGCGTTGCGTGACGATGGCATCATCGATTGGGACGATTGGCTGGCGCTCAAGGCCTTGGCCGACCAGGCGCATGTGCATGCCCTCGAAGATGCCGTGCACGCCCATGTGATCGACCCTGACACATGAAAGCGCTGAGGATCGCCACGTTCAACATCAACGGCATTCGCAGCCGACTGCCAGCACTGCTGGCCTGGCTCGAACGTGAAAAGCCCGATGTGGTCTGCCTTCAGGAGCTCAAGGCACCCGACCAACAGTTCCCGGGTGGGGCCCTGGAGGCCGCTGGCTACGGTTGCCTGCACCTGGGTCAGCCTGCCTGGAACGGGGTGGCGATCCTGGCGCGCGACAGCGAGCCGCTCGAGGTACGGCGAGGCTTGCCGGGCATGGAGGACGACACCCAGAGCCGCTACTTGGAGGCAGCGGTACAGGGTGTGTTGGTCGGGTGTTTGTACCTGCCCAATGGCAACCCGCAACCAGGGCCGAAGTTCGACTACAAGCTGCGTTGGTTCGAGTGCCTGATCGAGCATGCCCGGCAGTTGCAGGGCAGTGGTCACCCCACCGTCCTGGCTGGGGACTTCAATGTCGTGCCCACGGACCTTGATATCTACGACCCCAAGTCCTGGCGCAAGGATGCTCTGCTGCAACCCGAATCGCGCGATTGCTTCGAGCGCTTGCTGGCCAACGGCTGGATCGACGCCATCCGGCACCTGCATCCGCAACAACAGGTATTTACGTTCTGGGACTACTTCCGCAACCACTGGGCACGTAATGCGGGCCTGCGCATAGACCACTTGCTGCTCAACCGGGATTTGGCGCCATACCTCAAGCGTGCGGGCGTCGATGCCTGGGTGCGCAATGAACCCAAGGCCAGTGACCATGCTCCGACCTGGATCGAGCTGGGGAGTCGGCGTAGCCGCAAGTCAGCTTGAGCCAGTTAGTCAGGATGGGTGCTGTCCCTATCTCTGGGCTATGAGGTTTCGAGTGGGAGCGGCCCTTGTGCCGCGACGGGGCGCGAAGCGGCCCCAGGATTTCAGCTTTGCCGCTGACGTTGCCGGGGCCGCTTCGCGGCCCGTCGCGGCACAAGGGCCGCTCCGACGAGGAGATTGCTAGCTTGGGGACGTAATCACGTCATCTACGTATTCGACTTCATGATCGACGTAAACACGCATGAGCCTACTTGATTCTTTCTCTTAGCATGACTAATACTAAGGAACGGCCGATGAGGGATGATCATGCAGATGCGCTTCGTTGTGGTTCCAGCTGTACCGCAAACCAAAGAATGGCTGCCACGGCGACTCGGCTTTCTATCTTCGTTGGGGGAGGGCTACGACCTGTACGACACTCAGGACAAGGTCAGGCTGAGTCTAAACCTGCCGACTCGCGCACAAGCTGAATACGAGTGCAGCTGTCGTAACGGCTGCGAAGTGGCCGATGACCTGACCAGAAGCGGCTGAGGGCATGCCCGGGCCGATCAAGCCAGGTAGTCGTTGAAGAACTCCAGCGTGGCCAGGTTCTTGTCCTTGCATTCGAACATGATGTCGAACCTGTCCAGAAACTGCAGTGCGTAGCGGTTCGTCCAGCGGTTCCACATGCGAGCGCTGTGGGCATACAGGTCGCGTTTGTTCACCTGTTCCAGCAACTCATCGATCACCAGCTTGCGATCAGGGTCGAAACCCAGCGCCTGCAGATGTTCCGGGGGCTGAGAATAGTGCATGGTCGGGCGTACCTCTCGCCAGCTCTCGATCACCCGCTCCACTCGCCCATCGTTCGGGTCGATGTAGTCACCCTCATGGATCCAGCAATGGTGGATATCCAGCACCACCGGCGCCAGGTCCGCCAGCGCCAGACAGTCGTCGAGCCCATAGGTCTTCTCGTCGTTCTCGAAGGTGATCACGTTGCGGGCCACATCGGACAGGCGCGGCCATACGGTGCGAATACCCGCACCGCCCAGCCGGCCGGCAATGTGCACATTGCATTTGAAGTCCTGGAAGACCTGTCCGTAGCCCATCATGCGGATCATGTCGGCATGGTATTCGAACTCGGCCAAGCTGTTGTCCACCACATCGGGGCGGTCTGAGCCCAGCACGCAATACTGCCCAGGGTGAAACGACAGGCGTATCTCCCGGGCGCGTGCGAAAGCGCCGATGGCGGCGAAACGTTCGGTCATCAGCGCTTGGAAATCCGCCTCGCGGTACACGTGGGCCACGCTAGGGTGGCTGTACAGCGGTAGCAGGTCGCTGCTCAGGCGCAGCATGCGCAGCGCCTGGGGCAGCTGGGCCACGTAGTCGAGCAAGCGCAGCTGGGCCTGGAGATTGTGTTCAACCAGTTCCAGCAACTTGTTCCGGGCCGCCTCGCGGGAGGCGCCCGAGACCCAGCGCAGCGTCGTGCTGCGCGGGTTGAACGTCCGCTCGATGGTCTCCAGCTCCTTGACCGACAAGCTGCGGTGGGGGTGCCGGTACATGCAGGCGAAACCCAGGCGTGGCATGCAAATACTCCAGAGGGCTGGGCCCGTTTACAGCAGTTTGTCCAAGGTGATCGGGAACTCGCGTACCCGCTTGCCCGTGGCATGGTAAATGGCATTGGCCACGGCCGCGGCTACCCCCACCACGCCAATCTCGCCTACCCCTTTGGAACCCAGTTCGTTGACGACATCATCATGCTCTTCGACGAAGATCACCTCGATATCGCCAATGTCGGCGTTCACCGGTATGTGGTACTCGGCCAGATTGTGGTTGAGGATGCGGCCCAGTGCATGGTCGGTCTGGGTTTCTTCGTGTAGTGCCATGCCGATGCCCCACACCACGCCCCCCAGAATCTGGCTGCGCGCTGTCTTGGGGTTGACGACCCTGCCTGCCGCCACCGCACTGACTACGCGGTTGACGCGTACGGTGCCCAGGTCTTCGTCCACCGATACCTCGACGAACACCGCCGAATGGGTGGCGGTGGAGTAGGGCTTGCGCTTGTCGTCAGGGCCTGCCTCGACCTGCACCTCGAAGCAGGCTTGCTGGGCACTGGGCAGCAGGTCGGCAAGGGCGAAGCAATGCTCACCGGCGCTCACCTGGCCACCTGCAATCACGAACGCGGAATCGTCCAGGCTGGCCAGGCTCGGGAGCTGTTGCCTGGCCTGCTCGACAACCTGCTTGCGCAGCTCCAGGCAAGCTTTGCGTACGGCAGAGCCGACGGAAGACACGGTGAATGACCCGCCTTGCAAAGGCGCCTTGGGCAAGGAGGAATCGCCCAGCAGGAACGTCACATCGGCCATGTCGAGGCCCGCGGCGTCGGCAGCGATCTGCGTCATGACGGTATAGGTGCCAGTGCCAATGTCGGTGGTGGCACTGCTGACGGTCAGGTGCCCGTCGCAGCCCAGGCGCGCCTTGGCGCTGGCTTGCATTTGCATGGCTTCCCATACACCACCGGCCATGCCCCAGCCTATGCGCTGGTTACCGTCACGCATCGAGCCGGGCGTAGCCTGACGCTTGTGCCAACCGAAACGCTCGGCCCCTTGCGCGTAACAGGCCAGCAGTTCTTTGCTCGAGTAAGGTTTGCCCTCGTTGCCGTTGTGGCTGGCAAAGTTGCGTCGCCGTAACTCGACCGGGTCCAGCCCGGCTGCGCAGGCCAACTCGTCCATGGCGCACTCCAGCGCCAGCACGCCTGAACCTGCACCCGGCGCGCGCATGTCCAACGGGGTGTAGACGTCCAATGGCGCAAGGCGGTAACTCAACGCAACGTTGTCGCACTGGTACAGCATGCCGCTCCACTCGACGACGTGTTCGGCAAAATCTTCAAAACGTGACGTCTGGCCAATGGCGTCGTGACCAATGGCAGACAGGCGGCCTTGTGCATCGGCCGCCAGGCGCAGGCGCTGCTGTGTGCGTGGTCGGTAGCCAAAGGTAAACATCTGCTGGCGGGTCAAGGTCACGCGAACCGAGCGCATCAGGTGCAGGGCAGCCATGACCGCCAGAGGCAGCTGATACTGTGGACGCAGGCCCGAACCGAAGGCACCGCCGACGAAGGCTGCCTTGACGCGCAATTTTTCCTTGGGCAGGCCAAAGACGTTGTGCACGTATTCCTGGCAATTCTGCGTGCCCTGGGTTTTGTCATGAATGACCAGGCTACCGTCGAGTTGGTAGCACACGGTGGAGGCATGGGGCTCCATCGGGTTGTGGTGCTCGTTGGCCGTCCAGTAGGTAGCGTCCACGCGGGTAGGGGCACTGGCGTACTGGCCTGGGAAATCTCCACGGGGCTCAGGCGTTTCAGCCGGCGCATCGTGCGCTTGACCCAGCACCTTCTCAAGGTCGGACTCATGGCTTTCCTGGCTGTAGTGGATCTCGACCAGCGAACCTGCATGACGGGCGATTTCCAGCGTCTGTGCTACGACCAGTGCAACGGGCTGGCCGCTGTAGAACACGCGGTCGTTGAACAACGGTCTGAAGGGCGAGCCCTCGGCTGCATCATCGTCGCTGTAGTCATCGTCGTAGCTGGAAATACGCGGACGGTTGATGTGGTCCAGCACCGCCACCACGCCTGGTACCTGCAGCGCTTTCTCGCTGTTGACCTTGACCACCCGGCCACGGGCGATGGTGCTGGAAACGACGCTGCCGTGCAGCAGGCCTTCTTCCGGGTAATCGGCGGCATAGCGCGCCTGCCCAGTGACCTTGGCCGCGCCGTCGACGCGGTCCGCTGGGGTTCCTACTACTTTGCTCATTGTGCGTCCCCCTCGAGGCTGCCGCCGGCGGCGGCCTCGTTCAATGCCCGAATGATGGCTTGTTGAGCCAGCTGCACCTTGAAGCCGTTCTGGCTCAGGGGCTGTGCCCCTTGCAGCAGGGCAGTGGCCGCTTGGGTGAACAGCTCGGTGCTGGGCGCCTGGCCGTGCAGCGTGGCTTCCACAGCTTCGTTGCGCCATGGCTTGTGGGCCACGCCACCCAGGGCGATGCGGGCCTCTTGAATTAACCCGTTTTCGATGCGCAGGGCAGCGGCAACCGAGACCAGCGCGAAGGCGTAGGAGGCTCGATCACGCACCTTCACATAGCGGAAATGTTCGGCAAAGCCTTGGTCGGGCAGCTCGATGGCGGTAATCAGTTCATCAGGCGCCAGGTGGTTGTCCTGCTGCGGCGTATCGCCGGGCAGACGATGGAACTCGGCGAACGGAATCTGGCGTTTGTCGGCAGGCCCTTGCACATGCACCACGGCCTTCAGGGCAGCCAGTGCCACGCACATGTCCGAAGGATGAGTCGCCACGCACGCCTCGCTGGCGCCGAGAATCGCATGAATGCGATTCAAGCCGCTGCGTGCTGGGCAACCGCTGCCGGGTTCACGTTTGTTGCAAGGCGTACCGGTGTCGTAGAAGTAGTAGCAGCGCGTACGTTGCAACAGGTTGCCGCCGGTGCTTGCCATGTTGCGCAGCTGCGGCGATGCACCGGCCAGGATCGCTTGCGACAGCAATGGGTAGCGCTGGCGGATGAGCGGGTCCCACGCCAGGTCCGCGTTGCTGACCAATGCGCCGATCACCACACCGCCCGCGTCGCTGGGTTCGATGCGGTTGAGTTCCAGCCCTGTGATGTCAATCAGTCGCTCGGGCCGCTCGACATTTTCCTTCATCAAGTCGACCAGGTTGGTCCCGCCTGCAATGAAGCGCGAGGACCCATCGGTCAGGCGCAGCGCCTCTTCCACCGAGGCCGGCTTGTGGTAGCTGAAAGGGGTCATGTGCGCGCCCTCTTGATCAGCGGCAGGGCCTGCTCGACGGCGGCTACGATGTTGCTGTAGGCGCCGCAGCGGCACAGGTTGCCGCTCATCTGCTCGCGGATGTCGGCACGGGTATGGGCGTGTCCTTCATTGGCCAGGCCCACGGCCGAGCAGATCTGGCCAGGTGTGCAGTAACCGCACTGGAAGGCATCCTGGCTGATGAATGCCTGCTGCATGGGGTGCAGTTGGTCACCCTCGGCCAAGCCTTCGATGGTGACGAGGTCGGCACCTTCGCACATCACCGCCAGGGTCAGGCAAGCGTTCACCCGGCGGCCATCGCGCAGCACGGTACAGGCCCCGCATTGGCCATGGTCGCAACCTTTCTTGGTGCCCACCAGGTCCAGCTGCTCACGCAGCAAGTCGAGCAGGGTGGTCCAGGGTTGTACCGTCAGGGCCTGGGGTTGGCCATTGAGGGTGAAGTTCAGGGTCTGCTGTGCAGTGCCCTGTTCAGGGAGTGCAGTCATGGTAGGTCCTCACGGTTCGATTGCGCACAGTGGGCTGTGTCTATGGAGTGCGACTGGTCAAGCGCCCGGAACGTTCATCCCAAGCGCCAGGCCCTTGTCATTTCTTGGCAGGCAGTACCGCGCTCAGCACCTGCTTGGCGGTCTGCACGATCACGCCGGCCTCATCCGGGTCACCCTTGAGCAAGGTGGTTGCGAACTTCCTGGCCTGCTCGAGTTTCAGGTGCGGCGGCAGTGGCGCTACGTTGGGGTCAGTCTTGAACTCGATCAGCACCGGGCGATCAGCTGCCAGTGCGCGCTCCCAGGCGGGGGCGACATCTTCCTCGCGCTCGACGTAGATGCCCTCAAGACCAATCGAGATGGCGAACAAGTGATAAGGCACGTCGGGTATCGATTGAGAGGCTTCGAACTTCGGATCGCCCTCCATCACGCGCTGCTCCCAGGTCACCTGATTGAGGTCTTCGTTGTTGAACACCGCGCAGATCCACGTGGGGCTTTCCCACTGCTGCCAGTATTTGGCCACGGTGATCAGTTCGGCGAGGTTGTTCATCTGCATGGCGCCGTCGCCCACCAGGGCGATCACTGGCCGGGTCGGGTGGGCGAACTTGGCAGCAATGGCGTAAGGTACGGCCGCGCCCATGCAGGCCAGGCCGCCCGACAAGGAGCACTGCATCCCCTCACGGATCATCAGGTCGCGGGCGTACCAGTTGGCACACGAACCCGAATCACTGGATATGATCGCCAGATCTGGCAGGCGCGGGGATAGCTCGTGCACCACTCGCTGCGGGTTGATCGGGTCGGCCTTGACCAGCGCACGTTTGCTCAATGTCTTGTCCCAGCTTGCGCGCCATTTCTCGATTTTCTTGCGCCAGCTGTGGTCTGGACGCGTGTGCAGCAATGGAAGTAATGCCTGCAACGTCTGCGCGGCGTCACCGACCAGGTTCACCTCCATGGGATAGCGCAGGCTGAGCATGTCTGGCTGCAGGTCGATTTGAACGCCGCGCGCCTGACCTTCCTTGGGCAGAAATTCGGAATACGGGAAGCCAGAACCAATCATCAGCAACGTGTCGCATTCGGCCATCAGTTTATAACTCGGCTCGGTCCCCAGCAGGCCGATGGCGCCCGTTACCCACGGCAGTTCATCGGGCAGAACGCCTTTGCCAAGCAGGGCCTTGGCAACGCCGGCACCCAGTTGATCTGCCACGGCGGCTACCTCTTTGCTGGCCCCCAGCGCGCCGGCCCCGACCAGGATGGCGACCTTGCGTCCTGCATTGAGCACATCAGCGGCGCGCTGCAAGTCGGCATCGAAGGGGACTACCTTAGGTTTGCTGTAACCAACGCCCGAATGCACGGTGCCATGGGCACGGGTCGGGTCTTCGTAGGACAGGTCCTGCAGGTCGTTGGGCAGGATCACGGCCGTCACGCGTCGCTCTCCAACGGCTGTGCGTACGGCGCGGTCCACCAGATGACGTACCTGTTGCGGCGTGGATGCCTGCTGCACAAACGCACCGGCGACGTCCTTGAACATCGAGACCAAGTCCAGCTCCTGCTGATAATGACCGCCCAAGGCGGCACGCGCTTGCTGGCCCACGATGGCTAGGACCGGCTGATGGTCCATGCGCGCGTCGTACAGGCCGGTGAGCAGGTGCGAGGCACCCGGCCCGGACGTGGCGATGCACACGCCCAACTCGCCGGTGAACTTGGCGTGGGCACTGGCCATGAAGGCGGCCATCTCTTCGTGCCGGGCCTGGATGAATTGGATCTTGCCGCCCGCGCGGTTCAGGGCGCCGAACACACCGTTGATTCCGTCGCCTGGATAACCAAAGATGCGGCGTACGCCCCATTGGTACAGCCGTTCGACCAGAAAATCGCCTACAGTGCCGCTCATCGTCTTCTCCTGCCGCGTCTCGGATAAGTTCTGGACTTGGCAGGGAAGACTAAAGTTTCAACGGACTTGAAGCGGTTCAGCTGACCGGGATAAATAGCCCTTGCAGATCAACCGTGCTTGCGCAGCGCTTCGATCAACTCGGCCTTGGTCATGGTCGAGCGGCCCTTGATGTCCTTGTTGCGCGCCTCCTTGAGCAGGCTCTCCTTGGTCTGGGATTCCAGCGAGGCTGAGCTGTTGCGCGGGTGTCCCTCGCGGGACTTGGCGGCTCGCTTGGCAGAGTCGCTGCGTGCAGTTTTCTTGTCGGTGCTGCTCGTCTTGCTACCGGAGCCACCTTTCTTGTCGCCCCCGCCGGATTGCTTGTTCACCGTGGCCCAGGCCCGCGCCTCGGCCTTGTCCTTGAGCAAACCCTTGTCCTCATAGCTTTGCTCGATGTGCTCGGCTTTGCGCTTTTGCTCTTGGGTGTACTTGTCCTTGTCGCCGCGTGCCATGGTGGTCGCTCCTCATTGGATGGGTATTAGGGTTGAAGGCCAGCACACGCTCGAGTGCCGATGGGCGGACGGACGGCAGGCCCTTTAATCGGCGGATTCCATCTGAGAGAGGGGGCGGGCGACGTGCTCCAGCGATCGGCGCTCTGCGGCTACCCCGTAAACGGCCTGGACGACTGCCGCTGCCAGCATGAGCGCAGCGCCGAGCAGGTACCCATACCAGACTTGGGTACGCTCGCCCGATTCGATCAAGGCACCGAACAACGTCGGCCCCACCATGCCACCCAGCCCCGTGCCGAATGCATAGAACACGGCAATGGCCAGGGCACTGATCTCCAGCGGGAAGGTTTCTGCCACCGTGAGGTAAGCAGAGCTGGCCGCGGCCGAGGCAAAGAAGAAGATGACCATCCACGCGATCGTTTGCTCGACGGCATTGATCATCCCCTGTTCGAACAGATAGCCGCTCAGGGTCAGCAATACGCCTGACAGGGCATAGGTGGTGCTGATCATGATGCGCCGCCCTAACACATCGAACAGCCGCCCGAGCAACAAGGGGCCACAGAAGTTGCCGAGCGCGAACGGCAGGACATACCAGCCAACGCTGGAGGAGGGCACATCGTAGAAGTCGGTCAGCACCAGGGCGTAGGTGAAGAAGATGGCGTTGTAAAAAAAGGCCTGCACCGTGAGCAGCGTCAGGCCTACCATGGCCCGGCGCCTGTGGACGACGAACAGGCTGTGAAATACCTCGGCCGAAGGCGTGTGGTGCCTGGCTCGCAATTGCAGGGGCGGGCTGTCAAGTGCAGGCAGTGCCAAGCCTTGATCGCGGCACCTGCGCTCGATGTCGGCCACAATGCGTTCAGCCGCCTCGGGTTGATTGTGGATCATCAGCCAGCGCGGGCTTTCCGGCACCCACAGCCGCATGAGCATGATCAGCAGGCCCAACGCAGCGCCAATGCCAAAGCATAGGCGCCATCCAAGATCACCGTGCGCCATCGAAGGGTTCAGCAGCACGATGGCACCCACTGCACCCAGCGCAGCGCCTAGCCAGAACGTACCGTTGATGGTCAGGTCGACCCAGCCACGGTAGCGCGCTGGAGTGAACTCCTGGATGGTTGAGTTGATAGCGGTATATTCCCCACCGATGCCCGCGCCTGTGAGAAAGCGAAAGACCATGAAGCTCCACAGGTTCCAGGAAAATGCCGTGGCAGCGGTGGCGCCGATGTAGAGCGCCAGGGTGATGAAAAACAGCTTGCGCCGACCCAGGCGGTCGGTCAGCCAGCCGAAAAAGAGCGCGCCGAGCACTGCCCCGGCGATATAGATGGCACCAGCCAGGCCGACATCGCGGTTGCTCATGGCCAGGGCAGGGCTGTCCTTCAAGGCGCCGGCCAACGACCCGGCAAGGGTGACTTCCAGACCGTCCAGTAGCCAGGTGATGCCAAGCGCTACCACCAGCAACGTGTGAAATCGTGTCCATGGCAGTCGATCGAGGCGGGCGGGGATATCCGTGTCGTAGAAGCGCTGGTCGTGACTACTGGCGTGTGTGTGGTGTCTGGATTCAGTCGCCACGTCAGCCTCAAGTCTGTTGTAGCTGTCGTTTGAAGGAAGGGCTGCACAGCAGCCCTTGTATTCCACGTGTCAGGCTTGGTTAGCCATAGCGCGAGTCACATGCACCGGATGATCAGCTGCCACCACCCGAGCCGCCTGCGCCGCCGGCACCGCTACCTGAGCCGCCGCTCCCGGTCCCGCTGCCCATGCCGGTACCGCCGCTGCCGCCCATGTCGCCTCTACCGCCCATGTCGCCACTCCCGGTGCCGCCCATGCCCGAGCCGCTCCCGGTGCCGCCGGCGCCCGTGTTCGCCCCATTACCGGTACCGGTACCCGAGCCGGGAGCAGTGCCATCGCCCCCCGTGGCGTCGGTGCCGTTGCTGCCGGTGCCGCTTCCGGTGCCCATGCCATCGCCCGGGGTGCCAGAACCGGTGGCGCCGCTGTTGCCATTCATGGTGCCGTGATCGCCCGATTGCATGCTGGGGGTGTGTTGATCATTCATGTTGGTTGCTGCCATGACCACCGGCGCAGATGCGCCCAGGCAGAGCGCAAGCAGCAGGGAGGAAGGTTTTAGCATTGTCATGATGAAGCTCCTTTTATGAGGTGTCCTCGTAGTGTTCGTCAGGTTGGACTGCCGGCCGTGCCCGGTAATCGACGAACGGGCTTAGCTGAGCCCGTAACTACTGGCACGACAGTCATTTGTCCGCCTTCGTCCTGAGTGCACCTCAACATTGCGACAAGCTCAAGGGTCCCAAACGCTCGACCAACAGTACTTCGCGCAATTCGTCAGGCTGGAGTAAATTGCTTTGGCCAGCCGCCGTTTGCTGCGGGTCACCCATGAACACAGACCAACCTGTGTGAACACATAAGAGGTGAACGTCATGGCTAGCAATGACAACAAGCATGCAAACCAAGACGGCAGCTCTAATACCAACCCAGGCAACTTCGCTAATGATCCGCAGAAAGCCGCCGAGGCGGGCCGCGAAGACGGCAAGAACAGCCACGGCGGTGGCCGCTCGAGCGATGAGAATCGTTGATCAACGTTGAACCGGCCGAGGCAGTGACCGCCGCCCCGGCACGATGGTGAGGATTTACCGATGTTCATGCACAACAAACGTCTGCAGTACACCGTCCGTGTCTCCCAGCCCAACCCTGGCCTTGCGAACCTGTTGCTCGAACAGTTTGGCGGGCCTCAGGGTGAGCTTGCCGCCGCGATGCGCTATTTCACCCAGGCCGTGACCGAGGATGACCCAGGGCGCAAGGACATGTTGTTCGATATCGCCACCGAAGAACTCAGCCACCTTGAGATCATCGGATCGATCGTGGTGATGCTCAACAAAGGTGCCAAAGGCCGTCTGGCCGAAGGGGTGGAAGCCGAGGGTGAACTGTATCGATCACTCACCGGCGCGGGTAACGACTCGCATGTCACCAGCCTTTTGTATGGGGGTGGCGCTGCGCTGGTGAACTCTGTGGCATTCCCTGGACCGCTGCCTACATCGACACCATTGGAGAGCCGACGGCAGATCTGCGCTCGAACATTGCCGCCGAGGCCCGCGCCAAGATCGTGTATGAGCGTCTGATCAACGTGACCGATGACCCCGGCATCAAGGATGCGCTCGGTTTTCTGATGAGCCGAGAAATTGCCCATCAGATGTCTTTCGAGAAAGCGCTGCATTCCATCCAACTTAACTTCCCGCAGGGCAAAATGCCGGGTGATCCCGAGTTCAACCGCACCTACTTCAACATGTCCCACGGCGGGGAGGTGCGCGGCTCATGGAACGAAGGCCAGGATTGGGTCTACGTGGATCAGCCGCAACCGGCCGTCGATGGCGGTAATGGTATGGCGTCGGTGGAGCTCGATGGGGCCAGTGCAGACGCAGTGGAGGCCATGAAGCTGAGAACCCAGTCCAATCCCGACCTGCAGCCAATGACCGGTGCCGAATTGGGCAAGGTCAATGGTGATGAGCCTATATGAACCGGCAGGGCAGCGGACCGTCGGGTCCGCTGCTACGTTCAAGCGTTACATGTCACGCGTTCACGCCCCCCGCATACCCATGTTGTCTCGCCCTTGCGCATGCACGTTCGCCTCCTGCGGCAACGCCGTGACCTTGATGGCCCGCACCGGTACGGCGAACTTGGCGCCGATTTTCGAGAACCGCTCAAGCAGTTTGAAGTTGATGGCCTGCTGGATGTCCATGTACAGGTTGTAGCCTGGGTCCTGCACGATGTAGACGCATTCGAACTCCAGCGCCTCCTTGCCGAAGCCACGCAAGTGCGCTCGGTCGAAGCGTGCTTGGGCTTGAGCCTTGATCGCTTCCTCGACGATCCCGGGCGCCTTCTTCACCGCCTCGGTAGGCGTATCGTAGGACAGACCAAATTCGAACACGATGCGACGTTCTTGCAGGCGCTTGTAGTTCTGGATGGTGCTGCTGATCATGCTGGCATTGGCCATGACGATCTGCTCACCGCCCAGGCTGCGGATGCGCGTGGTTTTCAGGCCAACATGCTCGACGGTGCCGGCCAGGGGGCCAATGACGATGAAGTCACCTACCTCGAACGGTTTGTCCACGGCGATGGACAGCGATGCGAACAGGTCACCCAGAATGTTCTGCACAGCCAGAGCGACCGCAATACCGCCCACACCCAAGCTGGCGACGAAGGCGGTGATGTTCACGCCCAGGTTCGACAGCATGGCCAGTAGCACGATCGACCACAACAGCACCCGCGCACCCCAGGCCGACAACGTGGCCAGGGCACTGCTCTGCTGGGAACCGTCCGGGTTGTGACGGGTGAAGTAGCGATCCAGGCCCAGGCCGATGGCACGGTTGGCCCACAGGCCGATCTGCAGCGCTGCGACGACGAACCAGAGGCTGCCAACCCGGCTCAACCAACGCTCCGGCAGGTCGAGCATGCTCAACCCCACCAGCAGCGAAGCCAGAAACAGCAGGGAGTTACTGGTGCCTGACAGGACCTTCTCCACCACATGGCTCAAGGCCCCGGAATGCGAGGACCAGTGCTTGACGCGCCGCTGTACGAAACTGATGGCTGCCCTGGCGACCAGGAACGTCATTACGGCCACAGTGACTGCGAGTAACAGGTTGAGAATGGAGATACCGAAGAACGTGGTATCGGTGAACAGTGTGATGATGCGATCGCTCATGAAGGCTTGCCTCCTCTAGCAAAGGTTTCGAGGTGTCAGGCGTCGAGCAAAACAATTGCCCTGCGAATGGTTATCAGATGATCCGTGCACGTCGATCAGATCCGTGCGCGTCGGTCAAAGATGAACTGTGCGGGTCGGGTAGGGGCCCGTGCGCGTGTAGGCCATTGATTGGTCCACGGTGGACAACAAGTGGGGCCCGGTCCAGCGATGCGCTGATGCGGCACATCATGGCTGCGGCGCGTCGTCTTCAAGCGGTGTGCCGGTACGTGCGGCCAGTGCACGGTATTCCTTGCGCAGCTCGCGCAGGGCCTTGCTGTCCATGGCCTCCAGGTCCAGCACCGAACGTTGCGCCGATTGAGTGGCGCGGATCAGCTCGTCGAGCTTGACGTGAATGATGTCGTTGTCTCGGTTCTGGGTGTTCTGGATCAGAAACACCATCAGGAAGGTGATGATAGTGGTCGAGGTGTTGATGATCAGTTGCCAGGTATCGTTGTAGTGGAACCATGGGCCGGAAACCGCCCACATGATGATGAGCACGATGGCCATCAAGAACGTGCTGGGGCGGCCGGCCTGGTTGGACAGCCACTGACAGAACTGCGCGAACTTCATCGGATCCCTCCTGGTGATTGCAGCGTTTCAGGTGACGCAATGTGCGCCGCCAAGTGTGTAAGGGTCAGCCGTCAGATTGCTCTTCGGGTGGTACCTGGCCTTCCGGCCATTCGGGAGCCGGTTCGGTGGGTTCCTGCTCAGGTGCTTCAATGGGATCACCCGGATTGTGCGGTACGTTGTCCACATAGGGGTCTGGTTGAGTGGGGGCGGTCATGGTGGATTCCTCTTGGGATGTGCTGCGTTAGTGCCCAGCCCGTTGCCGGGTGTTCCATCGAATCTGCCAAGTGGAACGCCTGAACACTCACGCGACTCCACCATCGAGTGAGGTCAAGGGGCTACTGAGATGATCTACCTAGGCTGTGCAGGCTGGAGCCTGCCCAAGGAGCATGCTCCGGCTTTTCCCGAAGCAGGCGGCCATCTGGAGCGCTACGCCGCGCGCCTGAGTGCTGTGGAAATCAACAGTTCGTTCTACCGGCCCCATCGCCCGCAGACCTATGCGCGCTGGGCCGCATCGACGCCTGAGGACTTTCGCTTCTCGGTCAAGGTGCCCAAGGCGATCACCCATGAAATGCGTCTGCAAGGGTGTGAGACGGCGCTGGACAGCTTTCTGGCCCAATGCGGGGAGTTGGGGGAGAAGCTGGGCTGCTTGCTCGTCCAGTTACCACCGTCGCTAGGGTTTGACGAGGCTGTCGTCAGGCGCTTTTTCGAAGCACTGCGGTGCAGGTTCGACAAGCCAGTAGTCGTCGAACCTCGGCATGAGACATGGCGTTCAGCCCAACCGCTGCTGATCGACCTTCAGGTAGGGCAGGTGGGGGCAAGCCCCTCCAGATTCGAGCTAGACGGCCAGCCCTCTGGCTGGTCAGGCATAGCGTATTGGCGGCTGCACGGCGTACCGGTGGTGTATCGGAGCGCTTATACCGATCAATGCCTAAGGCAACTTGCCGTCCAATTGAAACGCGCCCATGCCCAAGGGGCGATCACTTGGTGCATCTTTGACAACACGGCCAGTGGCGCCGCTGTCGGCGATGGGTTGTCGGTTCGCAGTTACCTGGGCTGAGCGAAGCGGATCAAACTTTTCCCCAGCGTTGCGCTCTGCTCATAAAGACACCCTGTTCACGTAGGAGACGCTCATGAAAGACACTCACACCCACACCGGCGACAAAGTTCCGCGTCCGATTTCTTCAGGGGAAGCGCAAAAAGGCGAGCAGTCACCTGATCCTGTGTTGGAACGCCCTGATCCGGCCACCGAGGCCATCGACAAGGCTATCACCCCGACTTCCATCAAGGAGCTGGAGGAGCAGACCCGGGCGATCGAGCAGCAGACTGAAAACGTGGAGAAGCGCTTGAATCGTTAAGCGATGGGGTCGTTTTGCTGCATGCGCTGTGCTTTCCTGAAATTCAAGCCAGCGACTTGTTGCTGCGATGGGCCGCAAAGCGGCCCCAAGATTTGAGCGCCGCCCTGATATTGCAGCTTCGCACCTTGAGTTCTCGGGGCAGGTCTGGCGCTCTGGCAAGACCGCTCACCCTTGGCAATGCGTTGCCTTGAGCAGACCCTGAGCAGCCCCACGTCAACCCGGCTCCATCATCGTATTCTTCTTCCATCCCCGCAGATTCATGACGCACAGCGTGAACTGCAGAATGATCAGCGCCCAAGCCTCGGCTTGCCAACCCCAGGCCGCCCATAACAGGTTGCTTGCAATGAAGCAGCAGAAGCCGACCTTGCGCCGGGCGGGTCGCCGCGAGCCTATGCACCATGCTGCCACTACCGTCAACACCATGGCCGGCCATTCCAGCCAATCGATCCAAGCCTCCATCGAACGGTCCTCGGTCCTGGTTTGTTCGTGGGACCGGCCAGTCGAAGCCGGGTTCAGATCGATCCTCTTTCCCAGACACGCCTTGCGATGAAAGCGCGTACGCCAACGTTTTTTTGAACCTCACCCGGCCTCGGCTTGCCCACTTCAGAGGTATTGCTTTGAATCATGTTCTAGAGGAGGGGTGTCATGCCCAGCACAGCACGCAAGGTCCGTTATGGTGTAGTGGCCGGCGGTTCGATTTCCCAGGGTGCGTTCATGCCCGGTATCGGGCAAACCGACAACTCGGAAATTACCGTCCTGGTCACCGGAGATGAGGAAAAAGCTCGGCAGTTGGGCGAGCGTTATGCCCTGCGCACCTACCATTACGACCAGTATGCTCAGATGCTCGCTGCGCGGGAGGTGGACGCACTGTACATTGCAACGCCCAATTTCCGTCACCGTGAGTTCGTAGTGCCGGCCCTCGAAGCCGGTATCCATGTGTTGCTCGAAAAGCCCATGGGCATCAGCGAAGCCGATTGCAAAGCTATGATCGAGGTTTCGAAACGCACGGGTGCCAAGCTGATGGTTGCCTACCGCCTGCACTGCGAGCCGGGCACGCTGGACATGATCGAGCGCGTGCATAAGGGCGATTTCGGTGATCCCAGGTTGTTCACATCCATCTTCACGCAGCGTGTCAAACCTAATAACCACCGTGCCCAGAATGGTTTCGAGGCCGGGCCGGTACCGGACATGGGCCCCTATCCCCTGAACATGGTGCGCCAGTTGTTCAACGCCGAACCCATCGAAGTCTCGGCCATGGGTGTTCGATCGCCTGGCAGCACCATGGATACCTGGGATACGGTCACCGTGAGCCTGCGCTTCGAAGACGAGCGGCTGGCGCAGTTCACCGTCAGCTATACCTTGCCGTCTACCGAGCGGTTCCAGCTATTGGGCACCAAGGGCGAGATCGAGGCTTCGCCGTGCTTCGGTTATGGGGAAGGGGTTGCGATCAGCTACAGGGCCACCATCGATGGCGAGACGCGTGTGCACGTCAACCCTGTGGTGGACCAATTTGCCGGGGAAACGGCCTATTTCTCCGATTGCATCCTCAATAACGTCGCGCCCGAACCCGATGGGGAAGAGGGCTGGCGTGATGTACGGGTAGTCGAGGCAATCAAGCGAGCGCTTGAAGCCGGTACACCGCAACGACTCGAACCACTGCCCGCTCGGCCGTTCGCGCGTCGATCCGAGCAGCGCAGGGCTTTTGCCCTGGCCCCGGTACCGCCGATGGTTGATGCCGAGTCGCCGGCAGAATAACGGGCGAGCTGCGCGCCCCTTGAGGGCGCGCTGGCTTAATTACGCGGCGCGCTGTTCCGACTTGCTTTTGAGCAATTTCTTCTGCGCCATCATCGCCTGGCCCATTTCCTCGAGTTGCTGCTTACCCAGCAGCTTGCGTGCCGTGGGGAACAGCTCGCTTTCTTCTTCCTCGATGTGGTGCTCCAACAACTCTTTCATCACCTTGACCCGCCCTGCGAACTCAACCGTGCCGGTGTCTGTGCCTTCAAGGTCTGGCAGCACCAGTGAATCGACGGTACGGTGCTCTTCCTTGGCCTCGTAGTACATCTTTTCTTCTTCCTTCCCACCAGCTTCTTTGATGGCTGGATAAAGGATTTCCTCTTCCAGAGCGGTATGAATAGTGACTTCCTGCTTGATGCGTTCCAGCAGGTCGGCACGCTTTTTCACTGCGCGCTCTGTTGTCGAAGACAACTCTTCAAGCAGTTTCTTGACCAACTGATGGTCCTGGGTCAGCAATTCGATGGCGTTCATGGATCACCTCTGCAGGTTGTTGTAGTCACGGTTGCCATGGGTTGAGTCAAGCGCCAGGCCATCAGTTCCGCAGTACAGATGACGTGCCTGGCGTGTCCCCTCATCGACACGGTGCACGACCACCCAGTGCCAACGCTGCGCGTAGCGCCGCCAGGTGCGTGAGGCCTTGCGGCAGGTTGCCCAGGTACTCTGCAGTGTCAGGGTCGACCATCTCCGAATAGATACCTGCGCCATGATCGAGGCCTTGCAGGGCAGCTTCATAGGCGTGCTGCGCCCGTTGGTGCTGACCGAGCAGCACCCAGGCTTCCACCAGCCAGAACGTGCACGCCAGGAAGCAGCCTTCTTCCTCGACCGCACCGCTGTAGCGATAGTGGAAGGGTCCGGCCGACAGGCTGTGCTGCACAGCGTCCAGGGTGCTCTGCAGCCGCTCAGGCGCCGGATAGCCGAAGCGCACCGCCAGGGCGATGCCTGCGTCCAGCCTGTCGCTGCCTGGGTAGAACACATACGCCTGGCGGGCCTCATGCCAGCAGTGGTTTTCGATCCACTCGAAAACACGGTCACGCTCGCGCGCCCAGCGCTGCCGGCAGGTGGTGGGCAGATGCCCGCCGTCGGCCAGTTCGATGGCCCGGCTCAGGGCCTGCCAGCAGCTGATCTTCGACAAGGTGTAGTGCCGCGTTTCTGGCAGCTCCCAGATACCGGCATCCGGCTGGCGCCACTGGTCGGCGCATTGATCTGCCAGGCGTGACAGCAGCATCGCACTGCTGCCGTCCAGAATGTTGCCGGTGTCGATGAAGCAACGGGCAGTTTCGAATATGTCGCCGAATACGCCGTGCTGTAACTGGTCGCGGGCATCGTTACCCACTACGGGCGGCGATTGCTTGTAGCCCGGCAGGTCGATGGCGCGTGTGCATTCGCCCATGGCCCCGTCCAGGGTGTAGAAGACCTGCGCGCCATGCTCGGCCAGCCTGCGCAGCAACCAGGTAAATGCCGCCTTGGCTTCAGGCTGAGCGCCAATGCCGAGGAAGGCTTCGATGGTATACCCGGCATCGCGCACCCATGCGAAGCGGTAGTCATAGTTCTTGGTGCCGCCGATGCGCTCTGGCAGGGAGGTGGTGGCAGCCGCCATGATCGAACCGCTGGGCGATGACAGCAGCAGCTTGAGCGCCAGCGCGTTGCGTACCACCACTGACTGGTAGGGACCTTCATAGATGAGGCTTTGCGACCACTGCCGCCATTCGCGATCAGAGCCGTCGATTCGGTCATCGATCAAGCTGAGTGGCGGCACCACCAAGGGCTCGTCGTGTCCCGCGATCAAGGCCACTACAGTACGTTGCCCGGGCGAGGTGTCGAGCGTGGCGCGCACGCCCATATCGTCCTTGCGCCGCACGCTGAGCTGTTGGTCATGCAGGAACATCCCGAGAATATGGCCCGCGTGAAAAACGCAGCCATTGTCGTTGGGCATCAGGTACGGGCTCACCGTGTCGGCCTGGGTGCCGAAATCGATGGCGATTTCGAATGCGATCGACCCTTCGATGCCCTCGATACGACGGGCCAGTTCCGCCCAAGGTAGGCGCCCGGCAGGCCCACTGTTCAGCGATTCGGTCAACCGCGCCCGGCCGGTTGCAGTGATGTACTCGGTCTCCACCACGTTGCTGCCGGGGCGATAGCGACGCTTTGCCTGATAGGGCTGGGTCGGGGTGATGGCGAAGAAACCGCCGGTCCTGGGCGAGAGCAGTCGATCGAACAGAGGGGGCGAATCCATGTGCGGCACGCACCACCAGTCGATGGAGCCGTCCAGGCCTACCAGCGCTACCGATCGCCCATCGCCAAGGGCTGCATACTGCTCCAGCACCAGCCATCCACCGGCGTCCCGCTGGGGCTCGGCACATTGCCGCGGGCTTTCAGATACGTCTTCCACATTGCAGCTCCTGCACCATTGGTACTGATATGACTGAAGCGAAGCGACAACAGTTCGTCACCCATTGCACAGCAGCTAGACGAAGACCACTAAGTCAAAATAAATGGAATCTTTTGTTACGCCTTTGGCTCCATTGGGCTGAGTTTGATGGAGGAGAGTCCAATGGCTGGACAACAACTGTATGTGATCGAGTACGAGCTACACGGAGAATTCAGGACTTTCATCATTCGACTGGAACGCATGGACAACGCCGAGGCCTGGCACTGGGCTAGCTGCGATGCAGGTGTCGGTATCATTCCGAGGTTCGGTCAGCACAAGATCAAAAAAGTCAGCCGTCCCATGGCCGAGCGCTATGGGTTGACCAACGTGCGGTGGCGAGTCTCGGGCAAAGGTCCGGAGTTCGTCGCGCCCCCGGTGGACATGAAGAAATTTGCGGTTGCCACTGACAAGTCCTGAATTCGACCAGCTGCACGCCGGTGGCATATGCCCCGGCGTGTCCAAGCGTCTGTACCGAACCGTACAGGGCTACGGGTACAAGAATGTCGACAGTCGCACGGCGCTGTTGGCGCCGGCTCTCACGTGGCCTGTAACCTGGCCAGGTGCGTCGTTGCGCACGGTCAGGTGAACGGTGGCCATTCCTGCTTCGTCGGTCGCCACTTCAATGAGCATCGCCTTCCCTTGGGTTTGAGTGCGCAGCGGTTGAGGTTGCACGGTTTCGATGCTGGCTTCCTGAAGCATGCTTCCGCCTAGTTGTACCCAAACCGGCTTGCTCGGCGTTCCCTTCACGCTGATCGATAGCTCGACAGGGCTTGCGCTGCGACCTAGTCGCTTGTAGTGCACCTGTACCCTGCCATCAGCACTGGTCGCCCTGGCATCGATCAACCAAGGGCTGGCAGGCACTATGGCGATCGCCAAGCCCAGTGGTAGTAAAAGTGCAAGCCATTTGAAGCGTCCGGCGCGCCCAAAGCGGTGATGGGCAAAGGCGCCTTCGGGTGCTGGGTAATGCTTGGAAGTCATCGGGTACTCGTTCATCAAGGTGTGATCAGGCCCGTTCGCCGCGTAGCCAACGTTGGTGATAATGCGCCAGTTGCGACAGTCCATAGGCCGCCCCCTGGCGCATCACCTCGTCACGCTCGCCAAAAAAGCGTTGGGTGGCGGTGAAAACGGCAAGCGGCTCTCCGGAGAACGCCCAGGCAAAACACAGCGTACCGGGCGGAGTTTTGCCTTGCGCGGCAGGCCCTGCGACCCCTGTGGTGGCAATGGCGACGGTCGCGTCGCTGTCTTTCAATGCGCCTAATGCCATTTCCCATGCAACCGCTTCGCTGGTCAGGCCATAACGCTCGATGGTCACGGGGCTAACGCCCAGCAAGCGCTGTTTGGCAGTGGGGGAGTAAACGACATAGCCGCTTTCAAGCACCTCGGCGGTGCCTGGCAGGGCGGCCAGGGCCGCTACCATGGCGCCTGCGGTGCAGGATTCGGCAGTGGTCAAAACTAGGTCATGTTTTTTCAAGTACTCGAAGACGGACTCAATCGCGTCGATGGCCATACCTGTAACTCGCGCAGCATTTTGCAGTGGACGCGAGCGCTACGCTGTTGGTTCACTGCAAGTGCGTCCGCCCGTCCATCGTGCAGCAATCGAGCTGAACTTAGCGGGACTTCCAGGCTTCCTTTTTAAAGAAGGTTGAGAAACCGGTCAAAAGGGAGAGCGGTTATGAACGAGCCTGTGACGTACTTCTGGATCGCCGTGGCGGTCCTGATCCTACTGGTGGACCTGTGGGCCATCGTCAGTGTGTTTCGTAGCGACAAGACCGATGCCACAAAGGCGGCCTGGGCCCTGTTGCTCCTGGCTCTGCCTGTGGCGGGTCTGGCGATCTGGGGTATCTGGGGACCGCGTGGCATCAAACGCGGTACTGGACCCTCTTCCCCTGAACATAGCAAAGGCTGAGGTGTCTTCATGAGCACATCGAATGAGCAGGACGCCAAGCGCGTGGAGCAAGCGCGCACCACGGGCGAAAAAGAGCGAGACAACGACGCTCAGCGCCCAGACGGGTCTACGGGCACCGAGCAGGACACTACGGCGCAGAAGACCGCAAGGGACGTGCCTGCGCACAAGCCGTAAACCAATGTTCAGCCAGCTTTGCTACATCGCGCGATGTCTACGGCAGCCAATGCTGTTGACCCGTGCATGGGCACTCACCCTGGCCATGGATAGTTTCTAGGAGCCGTACTGTGCCACGTATTATCACCCCAGCCACCCCAGAGCACGAAATCCAGGAGCATAATGCTCGCATGTTCGGCTCGCCCAAGGAGCGGTTGGACTTCTACCGACAGGAAATCCAGTACGAGACGAGTATCCTTGCTAACCGTACGGATGCTTACCTGGCCGCCCAGTCCTTTTTAGTCATTGCGTATGCCTCAGCCATGGGCAATACCAATCAGAGCTGGGGCGAAATGTTCACGCTGGTGGTGCCGCCCTTTTTGGCGCTGCTTGGTGTACTCAGTTCACTGAACGCCTGGCCAGGTATTCACGCTGCCTACAAGATCATCGAGCATTGGCAACTCAAGCAAAGTCATCTGCTGCGAAGCGAACCCATGATGGGGCTGGCTTACGACGAATCGCCATTATTTAGCGAAACCGAGACTTCCCAGGCCGGCCATCGCAAGTCTTTGCTGTTCTCGCTGCGTACACCCTGGATTTTCCTCGTATGCTGGGTATTGCTCGGGTCATACGCCATATTTATTCAACTGGCGTGAAAACCAGACCTTCCAACTCTTGTGCGTGAGGCTCAGAATAGGCGTCTTTTGCGCTTAATAGCGTGCCTGTAGCCGATGCTTGTTTTCAGGAAGTTCGAGGTCGATCGATGAATCAACGTACCGCTGGTGTCGCTGCCAGTGGCCAGGATGATGCCGCGCTAACCGCAGAGCGGTTGCAGCTTGCGCTGGATGCGGGTGCGATCATCGGCACATGGGTGTGGGATATACCCAATGACAGGGTGACGGCCGATGAGCGATTCTCGCATTCGTTTGGCTTGCCGCTGGCCAGATGCCTGACGGGGATGCCTCTGGCGGAAGCATTTGCCTCCATCTATCCCGATGACCGTGAACGCGTCGCGCAAGCCATCCAGGCGGCCATGGCCCTGGGCGGCCCGTTTAGGTGTGAATACCGGGTCCGCCAGGACGATGGCTGCTATCGCTGGGTTGAAGCCAACGGTCGGGTCGAACTCGACGAGCAGGGCGTTGCGGTGCGCTTTCCGGGCGTGCTGATGAACATCGAGTCGCGTCGCAAGGCCCAGGCCGAACGCGACCGTATGTCCGCGTTGCTGCGTACCTTCACTGCCGCGGTCCCCGGCGTGGTTTATGCCAAGGACCTGAACGGGCGCATGCTGGTGGCCAACCATGGCGCCACGCAGCTGATCGGCAAGCCGCCGGAGTTCTACCTGGGCAAGACCGACCTTGAGTTCCTTGAGGATAAGGATCAGGCCAGGCAGGTGATGGAAACCGATCAGCGTGTGATGGCCGGCGGGACGGCCGTCCAGGTCGAAGAGCGGGTGGACATGCCAGACGGCTCGGCCACGTATTGGCTATCGGTCAAGGCGCCCCTGCTCAGCGACGAGGGGGAGGTGATCGGCCTGGTTGGATCTTCCATCGACGTCACCGCCCGCCGGCAGGTAGAGGAGCAACTCCTCGAGCTCAACCGAACGCTCGAGGCGCGTATTGCCCAGGCAGTAGCCGAGCGAGAGGAGGCCGAAGCGGCTTTGCATCAGGCCCAGAAAATGGAAGCCGTCGGGCAACTGACTGGGGGCATTGCCCATGACTTCAACAATTTGTTGGCGGGCATTTCCGGCAGTCTGGACCTGATCAGGTCTCGCCTGGCCCAGGGCCGTCTTGAGGACGTGGAACGCTACATGACCGTGGCTTACGGTGCTACACGCAAGGCCGCCGCGCTGACCCATCGACTTCTGGCGTTCGCCAGGCGCCAAACCCTGGTGCCTGTGCAGACCGATGTGCATGCGCTGATCGATGGCATGGCTGAGCTCGTGCGCCGCACGGTAGGCCCCTGCGTGAAGCTTGAGGTTCAGTTGTACGCTTCATTGCACACTTGTCTGGTCGATCCAGCACAGCTTGAGAACGCATTGCTGAACCTTTGCATCAATGCGCGCGATGCCATGGACGGGAATGGCCGGATTTGCATTCAGACCGCAGACCAACGCATCGACGGTGATGCGGACCCGGAGATTGCTTCGGGCGATTACCTGAGCATATGCGTCACGGATGAGGGTATTGGTATGGACGCCGCGACCCTCTCCAGGGCGTTCGAGCCATTCTTCACCACCAAGCCACTGGGTGCAGGGACGGGCTTGGGCCTCTCGATGGTGTACGGTTTCGCCCGCCAGACCGGCGGGCATGTGCATATCGATTCGGCACCAGGGCAAGGAACTCGGGTGTTTGTGCAATTACCAAGTCACGGTGGGCCTGCCCGAGTGGTCAGCGACAGCGTTACCCCCATAGTGAGTCACCAGGCGCGGCCGGGTGAAACGGTATTGGTGGTGGACGATGAAGCGTCGGTGCGCCTGTATGTCAGTGAAACGCTCAGTGGTATGGGCTATGTCGTCATCGAAGCAGCCGACAGCCTAGCGGGCTTGCAATTGCTGCGCTCGGACACTCGAATCGATCTGTTGATCACCGATGTCGGGCTGCCTGGCGGGCTGGACGGCAGGAAGATGGTGGACGTTGCCAGGGGAACACGGCCGCGGCTACCGGTGTTGTTTATCACGGGATACGCACCGCCCGCGCCTGGGCAGCAGAGCTGGCCTGCCCACGGCGGCATGGTGCTGAGCAAGCCATTCGATCAACAGACGCTGGTCAAGGCCCTGATCACCCTGATGCACCCTTGAGGTCTGGCCTGGCCCACTGGCAGTGGGCCAGGCCCTGACAAGGCTCGGTGCCGCTTAGATCGCTACTTCAGGCGCCAATGTACCCGCTGCCGCACCGGGAACCAGAATCACCTTGCGGCAATCATCCTTTTTCTGATCGAACATCTTGTAGCCCATCGCCGCTTCCTCGAGCGCCAACCGATGCGTCACGATCAATTCAGGTTGCAGCCGACCGGCCTCGATGTGCTCGAGCAGTTCTGGCAAGAACTTCTGCACATGGGTCTGGCCCATCTTGAAGGTCAGGCCCTTGTCGAATGCGTCGCCGAAGAGAAAACCATGAATGAACCCGGCATACACACCAGGGACGCTGACCACGCCGCCGCGCCGCACGGCAGCAATGCATTGACGCAACGCCTTGCCACTGCTGCCTTCGATCTTGAGGGCTGTCATGACGGTTTCGGTGGTGCTGCCCTTGGCCTCGAAGCCCACTGCATCAATGACGGCATCAACGCCGCGCATGCCTGGGGTCAGCCGAATGATGCTGTCGGCAGGGTCATCGTCCTGCTCGAAATTGATTGGCACTACCCCATAGGCGTCACGGGCAAACGTCAGGCGGTAGTCGTTGTCATCGACCAGGAAAATTTTTTGAGCGCCCAGCATGCGGGCGCAGGCCGCACTCAACAGGCCCACGGGGCCCGCACCGTAGATGGCTACCGTCGAGCCCTGGCCCACTTGCGCGTTGGTCACCGCCTGCCAGGCGGTGGGCAGAATATCCGACAAGAACAGCACCTTGTCGTCGGACAGCGAGGTCGGCACCTTGAAGGGGCCTACATTGGCCTTGGGTACCCGTACATAGTCCGCCTGGCCACCCGGGATGCCACCATACAAATGGCTGTAGCCGAACAACGCTGCACCGGGTGGAATGACTTTCTTGTTGATGATGGCGCCGCGGCCGGTATTGGTCGTCTCGCAGGCGGCAAACAAGTCGTGCTGGCAGAAGAAGCAGCCGCCACAGGCGATCACGAACGGAATCACCACGCGGTCGCCAACTTGCACATTGGTCACCGCGCGGCCGACGTCCTCGACGACCCCCATGAACTCGTGGCCAAAAATGTCGCCGTGTTCGGTTTGTGGGATCTTGCCGTGATACAGGTGCAGGTCAGACCCGCAGATAGCGGTAGCCGTGACTCTCAGAATGATGTCGTCAGCCTCTTGCAGGATGGGGTCCGGAACCGTGTCGACCCTTACATCCTGTGCACCGTGGTACGTCAATGCTCTCATGGTTCAACTCCTGCGAAGGCGGTTGTGCTATGCAGGTGAAACCACAAGGTAAGCAAAAGTTCAGGTCGAAAGCTTGACCGGTGTATGCCGGAGCGTCCTTGTTCAGGCTGCCAGTAACGGCAGGCGTATCGTGAAGGTGGTACCGAGCGCTGCATCCGTAGCGACGCTGATATCGCCACCATGGGCCAGCGTTATTTCGCTGACGATAAACAACCCCAACCCGACAGAGCGCACCGCGTCGGCACGGTCCGTGCCCCGGGTCATCGGCGCAAACAGGGACGTAAGCAAGGTGTCGGGGATGCAAGGGCCATGGTTGTGCACGCTGACGACGGCGCCATGTTCATGAAGGTCAGTGGTGATGGTGACGGGGTGAGCGAGGTCACCATAGGCCACGCTGTTGGCCACCAGATTGCCAATCATCTGCTGCACGCGATCCGGGTCCAGTGCAAGTTGCCCTTTGCCTTTGCAAAGGTGACGAATGCGCGCCTGGGCGAAGGCGACTCTCAATTCGTTTACGCTCTGATCGACCGTTGAACACAGGTCTATCGGTTGGCGGCGGATGGTAATGCCTTGGCCAATTCTGACCGAGGCAAAGTCGAGCAGGTCAGCGATCATGCGCCTGGCGCGTTCCGAGGAATGGCTGATACTGCCCAGCAGGCGTCTTTCCTTGTCCCTGTGCTCGCCGCGTTCGAGCAACTGCGTAGCCATCTTGATCGCAGTTAGCGGGTTTTTCAGGTCATGGCTGGCGATGGCGACCATCTGCTCGGCAAAAGCTGCACGTCGTTGGGCGCTCTGGTAGGCGTCGGCCAGTTCAGCCTTGGCCTGCTGCAATGCAGCTTCGGCCTCAGTAGTCTGCGCCAGCAATTGCTCGGCTCGGCGCCGGGCGGTAAGTAATTCACGCTCGTAGCGATCACGCTCGATGGTGCCGAACAACGCCAGTTCGTGGAACACGCCGTGGGCATATTGACGGCGCACGCCATTGAGTAACATGGTGATGACGTGACCGGCGCGGTGCCGGACCTCGAGCTTCACCTCGGCCACCGAACCCTGCATTCTCATCAGTGGCGCCCAATGGGTCTGATGGAAGATGCGTCCGCCCATGGTCAACAGCTCCTGAAACCTGCACTGCGCCAGGTCCTCGGGCGCGTAGCCCAACCATTTGCAGAAGGTCTGGTTGACCTTCACGATCATTCCGGTCTCAGTGGTGACTACCAGACCGCAGGGTGCCCCTTCGAACAACACGTCGACAGGCGGTGTCTCGCCTGCCCCCGTCATGGCCCCGGTGCCCAGGGTTGCAGGAAGGCATCCATGGCTTGGGAACAGGCTGTAGGGGCGCTCATGTGCGGGCAGTGGCCGATGTTGTCGATCAGGCACAGCGTGCTGTTGGGTAGCACTGCATTGAGGTACTGGCCTACGGAAACCGGGGCGATAAGATCGTCGATGGATTGGAGAATCAGTACAGGTGTGGGCAAACCTTGCACATCCAGCCGGTTGTCAGACAGGAACGTGACACGCGCGAACTGCCGCGCGATGTCTGGATCGGTGCGGCAGAAGCTGTTGGTCAGCTCCTCGCTCAGCATGGGCTGGCCGGGCGCCCCCATGATCACCGGCGCCATGGTGCTCGACCAGCCCAGGTAATTGCTGTCCAGGGTTTCAAGCAGTTCGTGGATATCCTGATGCTTGAAACCGCCAATGTAATCACCATCGTCGATATAGCACGGGGAAGGACCCACCATCACATGGGCCGCAATGCGACCCGGTTGCTGCCTGTCCGCCAGTGCGCCGATCATGGCGCTGACCGAGTGGCCGACCAGAATCACGGTGCCTTGGCCATATTCGGTGACTATCTCGTTCAGATCCGTCGCATAACCTGCCAGGGAGTCATAGCGAACGCGATCATAGGCAGTCAGGTCCGACTGCCCGGCGCCGACCAGATCGTAGGTCACGGTGCGAAAGCGCGCTTGAAAATGCGGTAAAAGGTACTTCCACATCGATTGATCGCAGCCAAAACCGTGGGAAAAGATCAACGTGACAGGGCCTGCGCCCGCAATGCGCACGTTGTTACGCTTAGATAAGGTCATGGCTTTCCAAGAGGCTGTGCAGCATCCGTGGCAGGGTGGGTAGGGCATGCTTGGCCATCGTCGGCAGTTGACGCTACCGCTTAACAGCAAGTGTAGGCCCAAGATGACGAGTCGACATTGGCTAGCGAATAATAGTTTCGTAACGAGCCCAAGTAGGCGGAGCAATTTGCCGCTTGGCGTTGTCAAGAAGTGACCAGTTGCACCATTGCCCAACCAGGAGAGTCACGTGACGGACAAGAAGGCCCGCGTCAGCAATCAGGCGACCGGAGACATATCCAACCTGCCGCACGACATGTTTTTTGCTGCCGTGCAAACGACGCGCATGCCCATGATCGTGACCGATCCCGGCCGCGACGACAATCCTATCATCTTTGCCAATCGCGCGTTTCTGGAAATGACCGGATATGAAACCGGTGAGATCATCGGGCGAAATTGTCGTTTCCTGCAGGGGCCGGAAACCGAGCGGACGGTGGTCGACGCCATCCGTGAGGCGATCGAGAAGCGCGTGGACATCGCTACCGAAGTGCTTAATTACCGCAAGGACGGTTCCAGTTTCTGGAATGCGCTGTTCATCTCGCCGATTTTCAACGAGCGTGGCGACCTGATCTACTTCTTCGCCTCGCAGCTGGACGTCAGCCGTCGTCGCGATGCCGAGGATGCGCTGCGTCAGGCGCAGAAGATGGAAGCCCTGGGTCAGTTGACGGGCGGCATTGCCCACGACTTCAATAACCTGCTGCAAGTGATGGGCGGTTACATGGGGCTGGTGGCCAGCGAGACCGACAAGGCGCAGCCTGACCTGAGTCGCATTCGCCGAAGCGTCGGGCACGCGCAAACGGCGGTCGATCGTGCCAGCACCCTCACCAAGCAGTTGCTGGCCTTTGCTCGCAAGCAGAAATTGCACGGCCGGGTGCTCAACCTCAATCATCTGCTCGATGACGTGGTCCCTATCATTGAGCGCACCTTCGGTGCCGAGGTGACGGTCGAATACGACTTGGAAGAGCACTTGCGCAACTGTCGCATCGACCCGACCCAGGCCGAAGTGGCGCTGTTGAACATCTTCATGAACGCCCGGGACGCCCTGATCGGCCGCAAACGGCCCCATGTATTCATCGAAACGCGGAACGTGCATGTAAGCGACATCAATCTGTCCTTCGATGGCCTGTTGCCAGGCAGTTACGTGAGCATCTCCATTACCGACAATGGCATCGGCATGCCTGCCAGCATTCGAGACCGTGTCATGGACCCTTTCTTCACCACTAAGGAGGAGGGAAAGGGTTCAGGGCTAGGGCTGTCCATGGTGTACGGGTTCGCGCGTCAGTCCGGTGGTGCTGCCCGGATCTACACCGAAGAGGGCGAAGGCACCACGCTGCGCTTGTATTTCCCGGTGGACGAAGCCAGCCCGATTCAGGAAAAGCCCGTGAAGCTGGTTGAACGCAGTTCCGGCACCGAGAGGATTCTCATTGTCGAAGACCGCCCTGATGTCGCCGAGCTGGCCAAAATGGTGCTGGAAAACTATGGCTATGACGCCGACATGGTGCTCAACGCACGCGAAGCGCTAAAACTCATCGAAGCAGGTGAGCGCTATGACTTGTTGTTCACCGACCTGATCATGCCCGGGGGCATGAATGGGGTGATGCTGGCGCGCGAGGTGCGTCGTTTGCAGCCGCAGATCAAGGTGCTGCTCACGACCGGCTACGCGGAAAACTCGATTGAACGCACCGACATCGGCGGCTCTGAATTCGATGTGATTTCCAAGCCCTGCCAGCCCCATGATCTGGCACGCCGTGTGCGGCAGGTACTCGATGGTCATACGGGCATTGTGTGAGGCTGGCGCGGCTGAACACCAATCGAAGTGAACCATCGGTTATTCCCTGGGCTCGATTGAAAAAGCGAGCGCAGGGAAACTGGCATGACGGCATTCATTGAGCAGCCTACCAATGACCTGATGCACCTGGAGGCAATCAACCGTTGGTTCTCGACCTTCGATGATCACGCGTTACGCAACGCCTGCCCCAGTGCCTACCGCGAGGAATTGCTAAGCCAAGCAGACGAGATGAGACGTCTCCAACTGATCGCTTGGCAGCAGTGGCGGGATCTTCGACAACTGGTTGACAGGTCATTGCAGCGAGCATCAAAAGGCTTCGGTCATTCAACAAATGGATGATTCGGTTCGCATGCAACATTCGCCCACTGCTTAAACAAGTATTTTTCGCACATGCCCTGCTAGAACATTCAGTCGCTCAAGCGCTTTGACCTGATAATTTTGTCAGTCGTGTAATTCAAGGCAACTTGCTAACGTCTAGCTCTGAGTTCTGAATGCAAGGGTTGGGCGCGGAATGCGAATCTACTGTAGTGTCGGGGCATGTTTGCTTTGCGCGTTCAGCGCAGGCGCGCAGGCGGATTTTAACTTTGTTCACCCTGGAATACTGACGTCCGAGGTGCAGTTGCGGTATGTGCGTGACCACAAGCATCTCGAGCCTTGGGCGACATCCATGCACGCTGCTTTGGCGTCACCGTTGGCTGACAGAAATTATCGGGCTAGGCCTTGGAGCATTGTTCACTGCGGTGCGTATTCTGTACCGGATTACGGGTGCTCGGACGAAATCCGGGATGCTCAGGCTGCCTACTTGCAAGCGCTGTTGTGGCGTTATACAGGGGACCCTGCATATGCCGAAAATGTACGGGAAATCTTCAAAGCCTGGACTGAAACGTTAGAGCAGCATACGGGCAATAACAGGCGCCTGCAAGCCTCATGGGCCGCTCAATTGTTTACCCGTGCAGCGGAGATCGTCAAGTATAGCTATGGGGGCTGGCCGCAGGTTGAAAAGGATGCTGTGACGAGAATGTTTAGGGAGCAATACCGACCGTATGCCAGCCAGATGTTTCTGCCTAGTACCGGTAATGACTTCAAAAACAACAGTAACTGGCAGGCCAGTGCTGTAGAAGCCTTGGTTAATATAGCAATCTTCACTAAGGATGAGCAGGGCTTCCATGAAGCACTCAGCAAGTGGAAATCATTGCTGGGCAGTTATATCTATCTGCCGTGGGACGGAGCGCGACCCTTGGACGCAGTGTGGTTTGGACGCTCTTATAACGAAGTCATGCAGAAATGGGGTAACCCCACCCGACTCATTAGCGGCATGCCGATGGAATTTTGTAGAGACTTGCCTCACTCAGGCTATGGTGTCGCAGCACTGATCAATGTTGCGGAGACGGCACGCATTCAAGGGGTTGATCTCTACCAAGAATACGCTACACGGTTGACACAAGGGATGGAAACATTATCCCGCTATAGCCTGGACCTTTACGAGCAGAACAGTGATTATCCACAGATATGCGGTAAACGCGTTGACGGATGGCCTCGGGGCACCCTCTTCATCGGGTACAATCAATACGCCATGCGCCTCGGAATGTCGCTACCCTATACGCTTGAATTTATCGAAAAGCATCCGACGTTTGCTGGCCATGTACATTATCAGTGGGAGCGGTTGACCCATTACGGCGTGCCCTAGTGGGGTGTTTCAAACGTGTCGCTGAAAAGCGTTCGCCTAGCGCCCGCGTTGATGTGCAGAGCAATGGACAGCAAAGTGATTCCATGCCGTTTGGAGTTTTGTGTTCTAGTTGCAGGGTTGTGTAGGACGGGGTGAGCCTGCTGTATGGTGTTCAGGGCTTGAAGCCGGCTCTTCTCATATACGCAACGCATCAACGCACTAGGCGCGTGGGGCGGGGGTAATTTCAGCCTAACGATGGGTGAGGCCTGTCGACAAACAGCGTATCAGTGAAGAGCTAGAAGTCCTTTCCAGGTGGGCTTGATTCCAAACGCTTGCCAGTTAAACATGGCGCAGGCTGGAAGAATCGCGTGTCACGACTCATCCGCCGTGTACACCAGTGGCTGCAGTTGCCGGGTTTACTTTGCAGCATTTGACTGCTGCAAAAGCCTTGGAACTTAATCATGCCGCTGGCTGCGCCCGCAGCGACGTTGAACGCGCAAGCTGATCACTGATCACGCCAATGAAATGATCCAGGGTCCAGGGCTTGGGCAGGAACACGGCGCCAGAGGGTAGGGCGTGGCTTGAAGGGTCGTGATAACCACTCATGACCACGATGCGAGTGTCAGGCTGCGACTGGCCGACCTGATAGGCCAACTCCAGGCCGTTGACCGCGCCAGGGGTGCGGACATCGGTCAGGAGCATCGAAAATGCAGAGCGCGAGGTAATTTCCAGACCTTCTTGTGCTGTTTCCACGCTGGTTACCGCTACGCCCAGATCTTCAAGGGCGATGGCAATCAGCTCACGGATGATAGGTTCGTCCTCAACCAGCAGAACGGTTGGACAGCTGGGGAATTCGCACGTTTTCATGGCAATACTCTGGCTCTGCGCACGCTGAATAAAGGGAACATCCGATGTAGGCTTGCAGCCAGAGGTGCAAGCGATAACTGTGCGCTACCGTTATGACCTCGGGCTGTAGCAAAAAATTCCGTCTCTGAGCAGTTGCCTTTTCACCAGCGCAGAAATAGGGGTCAGGCGCCGGGTTCCTGGGCTACCCGTTTCAGCAATGCCTTGGCAGTTGCCTCTGACGATGCCGGGTTCTGCCCTGTGATCAAATGCCCATCCTCGACCACATGGCTTGCCCAGTCCTCGGCCTTGGCGTAGTTCGCCCCATGGTCACGTAGCATATCTTCCACCAGAAACGGAACGACGTCGGTCAGGCCCACAGCTTGCTCTTCACTGTTAGTAAAGCCCGTGACCTTTTTGCCCTTCACGACAGGGTGACCGTCAGGCGCTTTGACGTTCTTCAGAACACCTGGGGCGTGGCATACCGCTGCGATGGGCTTGTTGGAGGCATAAAAGGCTTGCAACAGCACGATCGAGTCCTGGTTCTCGGCCAGATCCCACAGGGGGCCGTGGCCGCCTGGATAGAACACGGCGTCGAAATCATAGGGGTCGATTTCGCCAAGGGGTACGGTATCGGCCAGGGCAGCCTGGCCCTCGGTGTCTTTGGCGAAGCGTCGGGTGGCCTCGGTCTGGGCATCGTCTTCGTCACTTTTCGGGTCCAGCGGCGGCTGTCCGCCTTTTGGCGAGGCGAGCGTGACGTCGGCTCCGGCATCCACGAATGCGTAATAAGGTGCCGCGAACTCTTCCAGCCAGAAGCCGGTTTTCTTGCCGGTGTCACCCAATTGATCGTGGGACGTCAACACCATCAGGATCTTCTTCATGCAGGTCTGTCCTCCAGCTCGGGATGTGCGGGCTGCTGCCCTGATAAAGGGTGTGAGTGCGGCAAACGGTCAGCGTTCCATGGAGGTGAGCGTCAGGCTTGCCGATGCTACGGTTCAACAGGGCGTAGGACATGGCCTGGCGTGGGTAAGGGCTCGGTGCCATGCGGCGGTCACAAAGCTGTAACACAGCTGATGCAAAGTGTGCCGGCCATCACACGGAGCGCTTTCAATGATACGCCTGATGAAGTCTGCTGCACTCGCCGTCGCGGTCTCCCTTTGCGCCACATCGGCTTCGATCGCCGCAGAAAACATTCGCCTGACCGGTTCCGGGGCCAGCTTCCCCGCACCTATCTACCTGACCTGGTTCAAGGACTTCAGCAAGAAATCCGAGGGTGTGACCGTCGACTACCAGTCCAAGGGCAGCGGCGCCGGGGTGCAGGATTTCCTGAACAGGACCGTTGACTTTGCTGCCAGCGACTCGGCCATGAGTGAGGCCGACATGGCCAAGGTCAGTGAGGGCGTGCAACTGCTGCCCATGACCGCCGGCGAGATCGTGCTGGCCTACAACCTGCCAGGCAACCCCAAAGGGCTCAAGCTGCCGCGCGAGGTGTACTCCAACATCTTCCTTGGCAAGATCACGCGCTGGAACGACCCCCAGATCGCAGCCGCCAACCCCGAGCTCAAGCTGCCCGATACCCCCATCACCGTCGTGGTGCGTGCCGACTCCAGCGGCACGACAGCGGTGTTCACCAAGCACCTGTCGGCCATCAATGCCGACTTCAAGCAAGAACTGGGTGAGGGCAATACCGTCAACTGGCCGGCTACTGACAAGTTCATCAAGTCACCGAAAAACGATGGCGTGACCGCCACCGTACGCCAGACCCCAGGCGCCATCGGCTACATCGAGTACGGTTTTGCCAAGCTGGCCAAGGTGGACTTCGCCCAATTGCAGAACAAGGCTGGGCAGTACGTGGTGCCCAATGCCGAAAGCGGCGCCGAGGCCCTGGCCGCCGTGAACATGCCGGAAAACCTGGTGGCCTGGCTGCCTGATCCGGACGGCGCCAAGTCCTACCCCATCACCTCCTACACCTGGATGATCTTCCGCAAGGACAATGGCAACCCCGCCAAGGCCAAGGCCATGCGCGAGATGGTCGAGTACAGCCTCACCGAAGGGCAGAAAATCGCCGACTCGATGGGCTACATCCCGCTGCCCCCCTCGGTGGTCGAGCAAGTGCGCAAAGCCTCCGCCAACATCAAGTGATACCGGCGTCCCCGGCGTGCGCCTGACACGCCGGGGGTGTCAGCACCCTGTCCCGGAACCTGCCAATGAACACACCTTTCGACCTACCGGATAACCCCGACTCCGCCTGCCGGCCGCCGTCTGCCAAGGACGTGCTGGTGGACCGCACCTTCCGTGCGCTGGCCCGCATTGGGGTTGTGCTGGTACTGGCACTGGTCTTCGCACTGGTTTACGAAGTGGGGCGCAAGGCCTTGCCGGGCATCGAGAAGCATGGCTTCGATGTGTTGTTGGGCAGCGTCTGGGACGTCAACCAAGGCAAGTACGGCATTCTTCCGGCCATCTGGGGGACGCTGTACAGCGCATTCATCGCCTTGCTGATCGCCGGTTTCTTCGGCGTCAGCATGGCCATCTTTCTGACCCAGGATTTCCTGCCGGCCAGGCTCGCGGCCGTCTTTCGCACCATTGTCGAGCTGCTGGCCGCTATCCCGAGCGTGGTGTACGGGCTGTGGGGCATCTATGTGGTGATTCCAGCCATACGGCCACTGACCACATGGCTCAACAGCGAGCTGGGCTGGATCCCGTTCTTTGGCACGTCCCTGAGCGGGCCGGGGTTGCTGCCGGCAGCCTTGGTGCTGGCGATCATGATTCTGCCGACCATCGCCGCTGTCTCCCAGGACGCGCTGACCAGTGTGCCGATGAAAACCAAGCAAGCCGCCTACGGCATGGGCACGACGCACTGGGAGGCGATTCTCAAGGTCATGGTGCCCTCGGCCGCGACCGGCATCTTTGGCTCGCTGGTGCTGGGCCTGGGCCGCGCCCTAGGGGAGACCATGGCCCTGGCGATGCTGGTGGGCAACGCCAACACCATCTCCCTGTCACTGTTCGCGCCGGCCAATACCCTGGCAGCGCTGCTGGCATTGAACTTCCCCGAAGCCGGGCCGAATGAGGTGGAAGTGCTGATGTACGCCGCCCTGGTGCTGATGTTCATCACCCTGCTGGTGAACGTATTGGGCTCGATGATCATGCTCTACGCGCAACGAGGTAACCGCTGATGACCGATCTCTCCACCCCAGTGGCCGCGCTGCCAAGCCTGCAGCGCAAGCTCGAAGGACGGGCGCTGCGCAGCGTACTGCTGACCACATTGGCCTGGCTCGCCGCGCTGGTGGCCAGCGTGCCCCTGATTTCGGTGTTGTACATGCTCATCACCCGTGGTGGCGCACGGCTGAATCTGGAAGTGTTCACCGAGCTGCCGCCAACCGGCTTCGAAATGGGGGGCGGCTTCGGCAATGCCATGGCCGGTACCCTGGTCATGGTCGGCATTGCAGCGGCCATCGCTGTGCCGGTGGGCATCCTGGCCGCCGTGTTCCTGGCCGAGCTTGGGCCTGACAGCAAGCTGGCCAACGCCGCACGTTTCGCCGCCAGGATGCTGACCGGCTTGCCGTCCATCCTGGCCGGCGTGTTCGCCTATGCCCTGGTGGTGATGACCACCGGAACCTACTCGGCGCCGGCAGGCGGCGTGGCGTTGGCCGTCCTGATGCTGCCAATCGTGGTCCTGACCGCCGAGGAAGCCATGAAGATGGTGCCCAAGATCATGAAGGACGCCGCCTACGGCATGGGTTGTACCCGGGCCCAGGTGATCTGGAAGATCGTGTTGCCCACCGGCCTGCCAGCCATCCTGACCGGCGTCATGCTGGCCGTGGCCCGGGCGGCCGGCGAAACCGCGCCGCTGCTGTTCACCGCGTTGTTCAGCAACTACTGGATCTACCACGATGGCAGCCTGGCGGTGATGAACCCGACCGCTTCGCTGGCGGTGCTGATCTACAACTTCTCCGGCATGCCGTTCGACAACCAGTTGGAGCTCGCCTGGGCGGCATCGCTGGTTCTGGTAATGATCGTGCTGGTTATCAACATTCTGAGCCGAGTATTCGGCAAGCCCAAGTACTGATAGGGAGCATTCGACGTGAACGTATCCACCGCCCAAAGAGCCGCTCCCCTGGCCAGCGAAACCCCCATCGTCATGGATTGCAAGCTGGACAAGATCTTCTACGGCAACTTCATGGCCGTGCGCGACAGCCACGTGCCGATCCGCAAGAACGAGATCACTGGCTTCATCGGCCCGTCCGGTTGTGGCAAAAGCACCGTGCTGCGCAGCCTCAACCGCATGAACGACCTGGTCAAGGGCTTTCGCTTCGAAGGCCATGTGCACTTTCTGGGGCAGGACGTCTACGGCAAAGGGGTCGATCCAGTCGTGGTGCGTCGCTACATCGGCATGGTGTTCCAGCAGCCCAACCCGTTCTCGATGAGCATTTTCGACAACGTGGCCTTCGGTCTGCGCCTGAACCGCTACAAAGGCGACATCGGCGACCGGGTCAAGCATGCCCTGCAAGGCGCTGCGTTATGGGATGAAGTGAAGGACAAGCTCAAGGTCAGTGGCCTGTCCCTGTCCGGTGGCCAGCAGCAGCGCTTGTGCATTGCCCGGGCCATCGCCACCGAGCCCGAAGTGTTGTTGCTCGATGAACCCTGTTCGGCCCTGGACCCGATCGCGACCCGGCGGGTGGAGGAGCTGATGGTGGAGTTGAAAAAGGATTACACCATTGCGCTGGTGACCCACAACATGCAGCAGGCCATTCGCGTGGCCGACACCACGGCGTTCTTTTCGGTCGACATTTCCCAAGGCACCCGCACGGGCTATCTGGTAGAGATGGGTCCCACTACCCAGATCTTCCAAGACCCTCGTGAACAGCTGACCGCCGACTACATCAGTGGCAAGTTCAGCTGACCCTCGCTTGAGAACGCCCGCGCGCCAGTGCCAGGACGGCCCAGGCCCGCGGCTGCCTTTACTCGAATACCGTACTCAGGGACATCCGATGCCAGCGACACCCCGCCTGGATCTCAATGCCGTCGAGCACGCCCTGCGCCAAGTGCAGGCGCATTTTGCCGAGCTCAGCCGCCACTTCACCGAGCCTCGCGACCCGTTCACGGACGAGGTGCTGTGCAACGTGCTGGAGGGCTACGCGCTGGTCGATCACTATGTGGCGCGCGGCATCGACCTGTTTCACCTGCAGCAGGTGAACCTGATGCTGGAAATCAATGCCACCGTGCTCTGTGGCAGCGACGCCGCCCGTCGCGAGGAGTTCGCCGCGCACCTGGCCGCTACCGAAGCCCATTTTTTCAACAACGTCGAAGGCGGCATCAAGGACTTGTACAACTGGTACTGCGGTTATGGCAGCGATTCGGTATGGAAGCGGGCTGCCGGTGTATACGTGCGCATCCTCAGCAAGCCGCAGCTGTTCATCGAAGGTAATAACCGTACCGGCTCGCTGATCGTCAGCTATCTGCTGATGCGCGCAGGCTTGCCGCCATTCGTGTTGTCGCTCGAGAACGCCGAAGGCTACTTCAATCCTTCGTCAGTCATCCGCAACTCGGCCAAGCATGGCGTCAAGGCGCTGTACGAGCTGCCCAAGATCAAGAAAAAGTACGCCGCGTTCCTGGAAGCCCATGCACCGGCGCCCGACACGTTTTTCCTGCCAACCCCCCTGCGCGAGAGGAGCCTTCGATGAGTCGCGGATCAGCCTGGCAGCGCTGCCGAGCGGTGCTCGACAGCGCTACACGTCAAGCCCAAGTGCGCATCTCGTTCGATATCGACGATACCTTGGCCTGCCTGCCCGAACACGCCGAAGCCGAGCCGAATCGGCTGCCGAGCTTCATCCACCGCTGGCTGGGCGAGCCCCTGCGCAGCGGTACCCGCGAACTGATCAGCGACCTGCGCCACCAGGGTTGCAGCGTGTGGATCTACACATCGTCCGGCCGCACGCCGGCCTATATCCGCCGCTGGTTGCTGCTGTACGGCATCCGTGTCGATGGCGTGGTCAACAGCGACCGCCACCAGCATATGCTGGGCCAGCGGGGGCTGGTCAATTCCCCGTCCAAGCTGCCTTCGGCGTTCGACATCGACCTGCATGTGGACGACTCCGACGGTGTACGGCTCGAGGGGCTCGAACATGGTTTTCGCGTGGTAGTGGTGTGCCCCCAGGACGACCAATGGACGCAGAAGGTCAAGCAAGCGGCTACCGATGTTCAGGCCATGCTGGCTTGGCAGCAACCTCATCGCTTTAGCACAGCACGTGCGCAGCGCGGATCGATGCTCGCTTCCTGACCCGCCAGAGGCCAGGCAGGCCACAGCTGGTAGGCGTTCCCATTCATACGCTTGGCTACCTGCCTGCCGGTCTTCGGTGTCCATCATTGATGCGTAAGCCCTAGGTCGCACGACCCGGCACAGCCCGTAGTGGTCCCAAACCACCGGGCCTTGCACGCCCTTCGCAAGCAGGCTCAAGACTGCGCCAAAGCACCGTTTCTGAGCGCTACCCACCTTTCGATAATCGCCTCCGACACTCTGTCCCCGTTTGGAGCGCGCCATGCACAACAACAAAAACAAGTCTCTGCCGACTCAGTACCTGGCAGTTGCCATCGCCAGCCTCGCGGCTGTCAGCCTGAGCCCCTTGGCGCAGGCCGAGATCATGCTGTACGACCAGAATCAGACCACCTTTTCCACCGACGGCTATATCAACGCGTTCTACGTCAACAGCAAGGTCGACCGCGAAGGTGAACAATTCGACCGCCGTCAGTCCCGGGTGAAAATGGGTTTCCTGCCCAACTACCTGGGTTTCAACATGGGCAAGCAGGTCAACGACCTGAAGCTCGGTGCCCGTGCCTCGTTCTGGGTCACCATCAACGACAGCGAAAGCAACGGTACCGACACGGCCATCGATGTCCGGCAGTTCTACGGCACCGTAGCCAACCCCGAATGGGGCGAGGTGCTCATCGGCAAGGACTTCGGGCTGTTCGCCCGTTCGAACATCCTGCTGGACGAGTTGCTCGCCGGTTACGGCCAGGTCAGTGACACGCTGGGTCTTGTCGATGGCGGTGGGGTGTCGTTTGGCAACATCGGTAGCGGCTATCCATACCCGTTCCCGACCTCGCAGATCACCTACCGTACCCCGGTCATGGAGGGCCTGCGGATCGCCGTGGGGATCATGGACCCGGTCGACACCAACGACAGCAGCCCCACGGGCAAGGCTTACCAGAAGAACCCCCGCACCGAGTCCGAGATCACCTACCAGTTCGACCTGGCAGGCGCGCAGATCTACAGCTGGCTAAACGGCAGCTACCAGACCTCCGACAACACCGACGACTCGGTGCGGTCAGTCACTTCCAAAGGCCTTGGCTACGGCGTACAAGCCAAGCTGGGCGGGCTGTCCCTGACTGGGTCCGGTTTCCAGGCCAAGGGCATCAACCCGTTCTTCACCAACAATGCGGGCGAGCCGGTGTTGCGCAACGTGGACAGCGAAGGCTACCTGCTGCAAGCCTCTTATAAGGTCGGCAAGAACCGGGTTGCGCTTTCCTACGGCAAGACCAAGGACGACGGCAACGGCGCGGTAGGCAGCGGTGCCGATTATCAAACCCGCGGGGTGGCGCTGTTTCATGACATCAACGACAACCTCAAGCTGGTGGCCGAGTACAACCAGTTTTCCATTGAGGGCCATGACACCCGCGCGCAGAACGAAGACACCGATACCTTCGCCGTGGGTGCGGTGCTGACCTGGTAGCGATCTGGCGCAGGCCCGGTGTTCAACGGGCTTGCGCGGTATTCGAAACCCTCAGGGTCAGGCTCCTGTGCCGACTACGCCCAACGAAGCGTGCACCCGCGACCCAAGTAGCATTCGAACCCCAGCCCACGCTTCGTACACTCAGCGCTCAGCCAGCCCTTGCCGGAGATCCCGATGCAGCAAGCACATAACGAGGGCGTGGTCAGCGCCATGTCCCAGGCCAGCGATGCACGCGTGGCGGCACAGGAGCTTGCGCGGCAACTGCTGCATCCGCATTTGGGCTTCGTGCTGTTCTTCTGCACCGCCGAGTACGACCTGCAGGCCCTGGGCCAGGCCCTTGAACAAAGCTTTGGCGGCATACCGTTGGTAGGGTGCACCAGTGCAGGGGAGATCACACCGCTGGGCTATGGGCGCAGTTGCGTGACGGCCGTGGGCTTTGATCACCGGCACTTTTCCATCGCCACCGAACTGATCGACGAGATGGACCGTTTCAGCCTGATCGACGCCCAGCAGATGGTCGAACGACTGGTCGGCAGCTGTCGTGGGAATGCCCTGGCCCAAATCAAGGGGCACAGCTTTGCATTGACCTTGCTCGATGGCTTGTCCAGCCGTGAAGAAACGGTGCTGGCGGCCCTGAGCGCAGCGTTGGGCGATATCCCGCATTTTGGTGGCTCGGCCGGGGACGACAACTACCTGACCCGGACCCACGTCTTCTACGGCGGGGCGTTTCACCACGGTGCTGCCGTGGTGGTGCTGGTCAATACCTGGCTGGACTTCGAAGTGTTCACCACCCACCACCTTGAGCCACGGCAGGAAAAACTGGTGGTCACCGGCGCCGACAGCGCCCAGCGGCGGGTCTATGAGCTCAATGCCGAGCCTGCTGCCGAAGAATATGCACGCCATATCGGGGTGCCGGTCAGCGCCCTGGACCACAGGCTGTTTGCCGCCCACCCGCTCGCGGTGCGCATGCACGATCGGTACTACGTGCGGGCCATCCAGCAGGTACATGCGGATCTGAGCCTGAGCTTTTACTGTGCGGTAGAGAACGGCATCGTGCTCACGCCCATGACGCCTGGCCCGTTGCTGCCGAACCTGCAGGATTTGTTCGATGGCCTGCAGCAGCGCCTGGGTCCGCTGTTGCTCACCATCGGTTGCGACTGCTTTCTGCGCCGCCTGGAGCTTGAGACCCAGCAAAGTCTTGAAGCGGTGGGCGATTTTCTGCGTGAGCAGCGGGTGATGGGCTTCAACACCTATGGAGAACAGTTCAATGGCATGCATATCAACCAGACCTTCACCGGGGTTGCCATTGCCCGCAACCGAACCCGCCCCGGCCGATGAGGTGCAGGCCGAACTGGCGCAGCTTCGCTACGAAAACCGCAAGCTGCAGCGGATCAACGCCGCGCTGATCGAGCGCATCGAGTCGGGCGTGACGCGCGGCAGCGACCCCTATGCGGCGTTCCAGCATTCGGTGGTGTTGGCCGAGCAGGTGCGCGAACGTACAGACGCGTTGAATCAGGCCATGGCCGAGCTCAAGGCGGGCAACCAGCTGCTCAGCGAGGCGCGTCTGCGCGCCGAAACCGCGCACCAGCACCTGATCGATGCCATCGAAAGCATTTCCGATGCATTCATCCTGTTCGACCGAAACCTGCGCATGGTGCTGTGCAACAGCCGCTTCAAGGCCTTCTGGGAAAACCGCCGCGTGCGCATCATTCCCGGCATGCGCCTGGCCGAAGTGCGCAGGCTGATGACCAGCAGCGGATTGTTCAGCGAGGAGCCGCGCAGCCCGACCGACGAACACCTGTTGTACCGACAGCACAACGGCCGCTGGCTGCAGGTCGATGAGCGGCCCACCTGCGAGGGTGGCCGGGTGATCCTGTTCACCGACATCACCGAGGTCAAACTCAGCGAAACCCTGCGCCGGGAACAGGCTGTGGCGCAGAAATCGCACCTGTTGCAGCGGGCGGTGGACAATTTGTCCCAGGGCGTGGCCATGGTCAACGCGGACGGTGTGCTGGAGTTGTGGAACCGCCGGTTCCTGGAGCTGAGCGGGCTGGCTCCGGTTGCCGCCCACCGTCCCTTCGCCGACGTGATCGCCGACAGCGAGCTGCGCTTGCTCACCCCCGAAAGCCGCGACGACAGCGGGCGTGTCGTGCACGAGTGCGAGCAACGCCTGTTCGACGGGCGCATGCTGGAGATCCGCACGCACCCACTGCCCACTGGCGGATTCGTCAACACCTTTACCGACATCACCGAACGCTACCTGCATGCCAAGGCCCTGAGTGAAAGCGAGCGCTGGATTCGCTTGATCACGGACCATGTGCCGGCGCTGATCGCTTACCTGAACGCCGACCTGGTGTATGAGTTCACCAACAAGGTCTATGAGCAGTGGTACTGCTGGCCCAGTGGGCTGATGCTGGGCCAGAGCCTGCGCCAGGCCCATAGCGAACAGCACTACCAGCGCCTGGAAGCCTACGTGGCGCAGGCGCTGGCAGGGGAGAGCGTTACGTTCGAATTCCCGGAAACCAACATCAGCGGACAGGAGCGCCACATGCTGCGCTCCTATGTGCCAAACCGGCTGGCCTCTGGCGAGGTGGTGGGTATCTTCGTGTTGATCCGTGACATCACCGAACGGCGCAACACCGCCCAGGCGTTGCACCAGGCTTATCAGCACCTGGAGCTGCGGGTCAGGGAACGTACGGCCGAGTTGACCAGCCTCAACGAACAATTGCTGAGGGAAATCGAGGAGCGGCGACGTGCCGAGGCGCGCTTGCGCGAGGCCAAGCATGAGGCTGACCAGGCCAACCTGTCCAAGACCAAGTTCCTCGCCGCGGTCAGCCATGACCTGCTGCAGCCCCTGAACGCGGCGCGCTTGTTCACCAGCGCCTTGCTCGAGCGCCGTGATCCGCAGGCCAGTGCACAGCTGGTGCGTAACGTCAGCAACTCCCTGGAAGACGTAGAGAACCTGCTGGGAACGCTGGTGGACATCTCAAAGCTCGATGCCGGTGTCATCACGGCCGACGTGGCACCCTTCGCCCTGGCGGAGCTGATGGACAACCTGGCAGCAGAATATGCCCAGGTTGCCCGCAGCGAAGGGCTGGCCCTGCACTTCATAGGCTGCTCGGTCGTGGTGCGCAGCGATATCCAACTGCTGGCGCGCATTCTGCGCAACCTGCTCAGCAACGCCATTCGCTACACCCCAAGCGGACGCGTGGTGCTGGGCTGTCGCCGCCAGCCGGGTCGCGTGCGCATCGAGGTGTGGGACACCGGTATCGGCATCGCCGAGGAGCACCTGGAGGAAATGTTCCAGGAATTCAAGCGTGGCGCCGTGCAGCGGCCGGATCAGGACCGCGGCCTGGGCCTGGGGCTTGCCATCGTCGAGAAGATTGCGGGCATCCTCGGCCACCGTATTGCCGTGCGCTCCCGGCCCGGCAAGGGGTCGGTATTCAGTGTGGAAGTGCCATTGAGCACCACCGCCCCGATTGCCAGGGCCCAGCATGCCGTGTGCGAGTCGATGCTCGAGTGCCTGCGCGGGGCCCGGGTGTGGGTGCTGGACAATGACGCTGCCATCTGTGCCGGCATGCGCACGTTGCTAGAAGGCTGGGGCTGTTGCGTGATCACGGCACTGTCGGAGCAGGACCTGGCCCGCCAGGTGGACAACTACCACGCCGATGCCGACCTGCTGATTGCCGACTATCACCTCGACGACGATTGCAATGGGGTCGATGCCGTTGCACGCATCAATGCCCGCCGCGCCAGGGCGCTGCCGGCGCTGATGATCACCGCCAACTACAGCAACGAACTCAAGCAGCAGATCCGCGAGCGAGGCCATACGCTGATGCACAAGCCCATCCGACCCATGAAGCTCAAGACTGCCATGAGCCACTTGCTGGCCACCCGGGCCCTCAAGGGATCAACGTCGTAGGTAGTCAGCGAAGTCGATGTCGCCGGCGCTGAGGATGGCTTGTACTCGGTTGTGCACGTTCAGCTTGCGCAGGATGGCCGAGACGTGGGCCTTGACCGTGGTTTCGGCGATGTCCAAGGCATAGGCGATCTGTTTGTTCGATTCGCCCTTGGTCATGCGCTCGAGCACCAGCAACTGCTTGCGGGTCAGGGCCTGGAGCATTTCCGGCGGGAAACTTGGGGCATCGCTCAAGCGGCGGCTACTGCTTTTCTGCGCGCGGATGATATCCGGCGGCAGGTACACATTGCCGTTGAGGATCTGCTCGATCGCTTCGATCATCTGCGCGCGCGGCGAGGACTTGGTGATGAAGCCCACCGCACCATAGGTGATGGCTTGCAGCACGATCTGCTTTTCCTGCTCGGCAGAGACGATTACCACCGGGGTGGTGGGTGCCTCGTTGCGCAAGGTGATCAGCCCGTTCAGGCCATGCATGCCCGGCATGTTCAGGTCGAGCAGGATCAGGTCCAGGTCGTCATGGTCCTTGGTCAGGGTCAGCGCGCTGTCAAGGTCAGCGGTTTCCATGATTTCACTGCCCTGGAACCCGTCGCTGATGACGTTGTGGATCGCTTCGCGAAACAGCGGGTGATCGTCGGCGATCAAGATTTTGTACATGGCCTATTCACCTTGTTCTTGTTTGAATGATTGAGCGCGCAGGGGCAAGGGCCCGGTCAGGGAAACGGTGCTGGCTGGGCCGCCTGCACGGGCAGGTTGGCCTGTTGCCAGGCGTCGAGCCCGTCGCGGTACCAGTAGAGGTTGGTGTAGCCCAGGTGTGCTGCGCGTTTTACCGCGTTCCAGCTCAACCAGCAATCGGCCCGGCAGTAGAAAACGACGGGGTACTGAGGCTCGCCCCCTGTGGCCAGACGCAGGTGATGCTCGAAGTAACGTTGCCAGTCTGGGCTGAGCACGCCGTCCCCGGTGTTGGGCAGCCACAGGCTACCGGGCAGGTTGGCATGGGGTTCATCTTCGATGAAGCGTTCATGCAGCCACTGACGGCGGTAAACGTCAATCAGGACAGGCGCCGGATGGCCCCGCATCATCGCCTGCAGTGCGGCAGTGTCTATCACCCTGCCACCTTCGACCTGCGGTGGGGTGGGGCTGCGGTACAGCGTGGCGCGGTAGCCATCTGGCGTGAACGTCGGTGGGGTGTCGGCCTGGGCATGGCCCAGCAGAAGGCTCAGCGAGGCGGCGGCCAGCAAACGCAGGGGCAGCCTTTGGAGGGCACGTGGCATGGTCTGTTCCTTCTTGTTATAGGCGCATTACATGCCAGTGCCGTGGCTTTGTGAATGCGACCATAGACACCCTGGGCAGTACCAAAGTAGTAGAGGCGAGGGCCTGGCTCACCGTGGCTTGCGCAGGGCGGCGTGCTGCGGGTTGAAGGTGACGATGGCCAGCAGCGTGAACAGCACGCTCAGCGCCAGGCATACCGCCAGCGCCAGCAGGTTCAGCCGCTCGTAGAGCGCAAAGCGCACCAGCTCGACGGCATGGGTGAACGGGTTGACCGCGCACAGCCAGTACAGCCACTGGCTGGCCTCCTGCATTTTCCACAGCGGATAAAGCGCCGACGACAGAAAGAACAGAGGGAAGATCACGAAATTCATCACCCCGGCAAAATTCTCCAGCTGGCGGATGGCATTGGACAGCAGCAGTCCCAATGCACTGAGCATGAACCCCACCAGCAGCACTGCGGGCAGGGCCAGCCCCAGGCCGCCGACCGGGGGCTCAATGCCGTACAGCCAGGCGATGACGAGGAAGATGTACACCTGCAACACGGAGATCAGCGACGTCGCCATAAGCTTGCTGCACAACAGAAAAGCCCTGGGCAGCGGGCTGGTCAACAGCACCCGCATGCTGCCCATCTCCCGGTCGTAGACCATCGATAGCGAACCCTGCATGCCATTGAACAGCAGGATCATGCAGGCCAGCCCCGGCACGATGTAGACCTCGTAGGGAATGTAGCTGTCGTAAGGCTCGATGATGGCGATGCCCAGTGCCGCACGAAACCCGGCAGCGAATACCACCAGCCACAGCAAAGGGCGCACCAGTGCGCTGAACAGGCGTGTGCGCTGGCGTATGAAGCGCAGTGCTTCACGCATGAGGATGCCGCTGAAGCAGTACCAGTAGGCGTTCATCAGGTGGGTGCTCCGGCCATGTCCCGCGTGTGATGGGCGAATGTCCGGCCCAGGTCGCCGCCGTGGGGCTGCATCATGGCTTCGGCAGGCCCACTTGCCACCACCCGACCCTGGTGCAGGATGACCAAGTCATCGGCCTGCTGCACTTCATCGAGCAGGTGGGTGGTCCACAGCACACTCAAGCACTGATCGCCACGACACAAATCGCGTACGTGCTGGTTGAGCGCCTGCCGGCTGGCCGGGTCCAGGCCCACGCTGGCTTCGTCGAGCAGCAACAGGCGGGGCCCGTGCAGCAAGGCCCGGGCAATTTCGACGCGGCGCCTGTGCCCGGCATTGAGTTCGCGCACAGGGTCACGACGCCGCTCCCCCAGCCCTTGGCGGGCCAGCTCGGCGTCCACGCGGCGCTGGGCTTCCCGTCGGGGCAGGCCATGCAGCGCCGCGTGATAGCGCAGGTTCTGCTCCACGCCAAGGTCCAGGTCCAGCGTGCTCTGCTGAAACACGACGCCCAACTGGCCCAGGGCCGCCCGCGGCTGGTGGCGCAGCGAACAGCCCAATACTTGGATATCGCCGTGCTGCAAGTCATACAGGCAGGTCATCAAGGCAATCAGGGTCGACTTGCCGGCGCCATTGGGCCCCAGCAAGGCGGTAAAGTGGCCCGGCGCCAGGTTGAAGGTCACGTCCCTGAGCGCTGCGCGCTGACCATAGGCGAAACTGACCCCCGTTACGTGCAGTGCGTTCATGGCGTGACCACCACACCCCATGGGTAGCGGCCGACCTTGATCGACTTGAGCACCTTGAGGCTGGCCACGTCGATCACCGACACGTCGCCGCTCACGCCATTGGTGGCCAGCAGCTGCTGCTGGTCAGGGGTGAAGGCCAGCTGCCAGACGCGGCGCCCCACCAGCAGGTAGTCCAGCACCTCGAATGTCCTGGCATCGACCACCGCCACATGATTGGCCGGGCCCAGCGCCACGAACGCGTACTTGCCATCGGCGCTGAGCTTGACGCCCACCGGCTGGACTTTGTCAGGGTGCACACCCTTGATGGCGAAGTTCAGGGTCTTGAGGACCTGGCGCGAAGCCACGTCCAGGATGGTGACGGTCCCGCCAATTTCCGCCGACGCCCACAGGTGTTTGCCGTCCTGGCTGAATTCCACGAAACGCGGGCGCTGGTCCACCGGCGTGCTGTCGGCCAGGGTCTGGGTCTGGGTGTCGATCCAGTGCAGCATGTTGGTGGTTTCGCTGGTATTGACCGCCCATTTGCCATCCGGGCTCACGGCCATGCCCTCAGGTTCGATGCCCACCTCCACCTGGGCCAGTACCGTGTCGGTTACGGTATCAATGACCGTGACCAGGGCATCGTCTTCGTTGGACACGTACAGCCAACGGTCATTGGGATGCAGGGCGAACTGCTCGGGGTCTTTGCCTGAGGGCAGTTCCTTGACGAGGGTACGGCTGGCCACGTCCATCACCTGCACCCGATCCGAATCGCTGGCGCAGATGTACAGCAGCTTGTTGTCGTGTGACAGCAGCAGGCCGCGCGGGCGTTGGCCGACGGGCAGGGTGTCGGTTACCGTCAGGGTCTGCAGGTCGATCAGGCTCAGGGTGTTGTCCTTCTCGTTGGACACCCAGGCGGTGGCGGCCAGGGTAGGCTCGCAGGCTATGGCCAGCACGGCCGGCAGCAGATGGGCGCACAGCGGGCTGCGTAGTGAGGGGAGGCGGCGCATGGCAGGTTCCTTGTTATTGTGTGGGCGTGTCAGGGGTACGTACAGGTCACGTCGGCCTTGTCGAACCCCAGGCTGTCCATCTCATTGGAAGGGTGCAGGAAGCCTTCCTGCGGTGAGGTGCTGACCAGGGCCCTGGGCTGCACCAGGGGGATGGGTTGGCGCAGCTCGCCATTCCAGGGCCTGTAGCTGAGCTTGCGCCCCTTGAAGCCATCGAGTGGCAATTGTTCGCTGACAAGCAGCTGCTGCAAGGCCTCGGGCCTGGCTTCACCCAGCTTGCTGACCGCCGTAGCGATGCTGCGCACGGCCATCCAGGCTGCGAAGTCACGGTCGTTCATCCAGCGGCCGGCCTGCGCTTGGAAACGTTTTTGCAATTGCGCGGCGCCGAACGTTTCCACGGTCATGTGCCAGCCAGTGGGCGTCAAGCCCTGAGTGCCGGCGACCGGGCGGGGTAACCAGGTCTGGTAGGGCACGTATTCGCCGAAGTCGCCACGTTCATCAGCCACCAGCACCACGTCGTATTCGCGCGCCTGGGTGAACAGCGGCATGTCGGCCTGGGCGCTGCGGCGCTGGTCGTTGTCGAACGTCCAGCGTTTCTCGGCCACCAGGTGCAGGCCAAAGCGCTTCGCCGCGCGGCGCAGTGCGGCGGCGTAGGCTTCATCGTCCGGGGTCTGCCCGACGATCAGCAAGCCGCGCTGCCATTTGCGCAGCACCAGAAACTGCACCAGCGCATCGGCCAGCATCGCCCGCCCAGGCAGGGCGTGCAGCACATTGCCCAGGCACTGCGTGCTGCGTACGGCGTCATCCGGGCTGCCGGCATTAAACAGCAGGCTGTCGGGCAGGGCCACAGACAAGGCCCGCAGGCTGGCGACCGGCGCATTGACGACGAACAACCGAACGCCTTCCCCATGCTGGGCCTGGGCAGCATGCAGCAGTTGCTCGGCGGAGTCGGCACGGGCGCTGACCAGCTCGAACTGCTGCTTGAGAAACCGCCCGGTGCTGTTGCTGTCGGCAATGGCCAGTTGCGCCCCTTGCAGGCCGGCATCGTCCGGTTCAGGCAGGATGTTGGACAACAGCGGCCCGCTGTCAGGACGATAGCCCAGGTAGCCGATGCGGATGTACAACGCGCTCGCAGCCCGGGTGTCAGCCTGCTGGTCTTGCGCCCAAACCGTCGGCGCGAGCAAGGTCAGCAGGCAGGTCAGGACAAGGTGGGCAGGCTGGCGCATATCGCACTCCACGGCAGATGGCGCCAGCATAGAAAGCCTGCCGGGGCCGGGGAATATGCAGAAAGTAGCGCCCAGCCGCTACCAAGGTAGTAGCCGATGCGCCCGCGCCGGGCCCTAGGATGACAGCAGTTACCCTGGAGTCCGGTCATGCTCGCTGCCAATCTGTCTGCCCTATGGCGTATCAACCTGTGGGTCACCGGCTGTTTCGCGGTGTTGACCCTAGCCTGTGCGGGGGTTGTGCTGCATCAGGCATCAGCCGATGTGAAACGGGAGTTGCAGTCGGCCGAAGCGGTGATGGCGTACATGGCCCAAGCCGCCAGCCACAATCCGGCGAGCCTGGAACCTACGCTGACCGAGCACCTGCGCCACGTGCGCGTGCAGTGGCTGGTCCCTGGCGAGGTTGAAAAAGCGTCGGTGCCGTCCGCGGCCGGGCTCGATGGCTGGTTGGGCGCGGTGCTGGCAGGCAAGTACTACGACAGCACGCGCCTGCTGGCCCTCGATGACGGCCGGCGCGTCGCGCTGAGCGTGGACGCCCGCGATGAGGTGGACGAAGTCTGGGATTCGCTGCAACAGTTGCTGGCGGTCTGTGTTGTCGCGTTGACCCTGAGCCTGCTGTCCATCAGTTGGGCCGTGCGGCGCGGGCTGCGGCTGCTGGCCGCGCTGCTGTGTGCATTGCGTCAGGTGTCGGGAGGTCAGCTGGACGTGCGCCTGCAAGAGACCGGTGGCCCGGAAGCGCGCCAGTTGGCCGGGCACTTCAACCAGATGGCTGCGGCGATCGAGCAGGCCCAGGCCGACAACCGGCAACTGACTGGCGCTTTGCTGGCGGTTCAGGAGCAGGAGCGGACCAGACTGGCTCAGGCGTTGCACGACGACCTGGGCCAGTACGTGGCCGGCATCCGCGCCCAGGTGTGCCTGTTGCAATTGTGTGCCCACCAGCCTGAGCAGGTGCGGCAAACCACCCAGACGCTGGAAAGCAATTGCGCAGGCTTGCAGTTCGGTTTCCGCGCCTTGGTACGGGACTTGTATCCGGTTGCGCTGCAGCACCTGCCCATGGCGGAGGCGCTCAACCAGTTGGTGAGCCAATGGCGTGCCAGCCAGGCCATCGAGTGCCAGTTGCTGGTCGGCGCCCAGTTGCCGGCGCTGTCACCCACTCGACGCACGCATCTGTACCGGTTGTTGCAGGAAGCGCTGACCAACGTCGCCCGTCATGCCCGCGCCCGTCAGGTGCGGATACGCCTGCAACGCGGCGCCAACGGGCTGCGCCTGCTGGTTCGCGACGATGGCTGTGGTGCCAGCCAGCCTGGACGCCCAGGGGTAGGCCTGCATTCGATGGCCGAGCGCGCCCGCAGCCTGGGCGGTGAATTGCGCATACTCAGCCATCCCGGTGCCGGGTGGGCACTGGCCCTGACGATCCCTTTGGAGGTGTCATGAATATCGTGCTGGTCGACGATCACGCCGTGGTCCGCCAGGGCTACGCCAGCCTGTTGCGCGCCGTGTTGCCAGCGATGCAGGTGCGCGAGGCTGCCAGCGGTGAAGAAGCCCTGGCCCGGGTGCAGGAGCAGGTACCGAACCTGGTGATCATGGACTTCGGCCTGCCCGGCATCAGTGGGTTGGAAACCACCCGACGCCTGCGCCAGCGCCTGCCGCAGTTGCGGGTGCTGTTCTTCAGCATGCATGACGAGCTGCCACTGGTACGCCAGGCGCTGGACGCCGGCGCCGCCGGCTACCTGACCAAGAACTCGGCCCCGCAAGTGTTGGTCGAGGCCGTACAGCGCGTGCTTGCCGGGCACGCCTACATCGAGCAGGGGCTGGCCACGCAGCTGGCCTGCAGCACGACGCACGATGCCTGTGATCCCAGGCTGCAACGCCTGACCCAGCGTGAACTGGAAATCTTCGTGATGCTGGTTCGTGGCACACCAGCCCGGTCGATCGCCGAGCAGCTGTGCATCAGCGCAAAGACCGTCTCCAATCACCTGACCACGCTCAAGAGCAAACTGCAGGTCGGCTCCCATGCTGAACTGGTGCACGTGGGTATCGACCTAGGTCTGGTACGTGTAGCGGGGTAGCCAAGTTCTGCAGGTCAATGTTCCCAAGTGGCTGGGCAGCCGGTGCAGCCTTGCATGTTGGCGTCCTGGAAGTTGCCGTAGTGAAGGCGCGCGCCCTCCAGATGGGCTTGTTCGAGGTTGCTCTGGCCGAGCTTGGCTTCCTGGAGGTTGGCGTCATTGAGCTGAGCGCCGCGCAAGTCGGTCTTGTTCAGCCAGGCCATTTCCAGGTCGGCAGCCTGCAAGTTGACCTGCTGCATCCTGGCACCGGAGAGCCGGGCGAATTGCAGGTAGGCGGCGCTAAGGTCGGCGTTGGCGAACTGGGCGCCTTGGGCGAACAGCCCCCAGCCCTGGATGGCCATCAGCCGTGCGCTGCTTAGGTTGGCCAAGCGCAGGTTGCTTTGCTGCAGGCTGGCGCGGGTCAGGTTGGCGCCCTGCAATCGGGCCTTTTCGAGGTTGGCCAGGTCCAGCCGGGCGTGGCGCAGGTCGGCATCGCGCAGGTCGGCGCCGGCCAGGTTCATCTTGCGCAGGTCCTGGTTGGCCAGTTTGGCGCCCCGCAGGTCGGCGCCGGGGCATTGGCTGGCTTCGGCAATCACGCAGCCGTTGATGCTCAACGGCGTGTCGCTGTCGTCGATGTCAGTGGCCAGCGCCATCGCGGGTGTGACGGCCAGCAACAAGGCCAGGGGTAGAAAAGTCATGATCGAGCTCTCTGGGCAGACGGAAAAGGGCAGGGCGCAGCCAGACCGCACCCCGCTGTCGGTCAACGTTGAGCGGTCGGGTTGTCCCAGCTCGGTATCTTGAACACCCAGAACGAACCGCCTTGGGCAACTGGCTTGGTCAGTTCGGCCATGTCGCCACCCCACAGCGGTACCGCGCCGCCATAGCCGACGGTGACGCCGATGTACTGCTCTCCGTCCTGCTCCCAGGTAATGGGCGGGGAAACGATGCCGCTGCCGGTCTGGAATTTCCACAGCTCCTTGCCGGTCTTGGCGTCGAACGCCTTGAAGAAACCGTCACCGGTGCCGGTGAACACCAGGTTGCCCTTGGTCGCCAGCACCCCGGCCCACAGCGGCAGGTGCTCCTTGTGTTCCCACACCAGCTTGCCGGTGGTCGGGTCCATGGCACGCAGGGTGCCTACGTGGTCGTCGTACATGCGCTTGATGCGAAAGCCCATGCCCAGGTAAGCGGAGCCTTTCTTGTAGTTCACCTCCTCGGTCCAGTACTCCTCTTTCCACTGGTTGCCCGGGATGTAGAAAAGCCCGGTGTCCTGGCTATAGGCCATGGGGTTCCAGTTCTTGCCGCCCAGGAAGGGTGGCGACACTTCCACCGGCTTGCCCTTGGTTTCGCCCGGCAGCGGCTTGGCGGGCCGTTGCCCTGGATTTTCCACGGGGCGGCCGGTCTTGAGGTCGATGTGGCTGGCCCAGGTGATGTTGTCGACGAAGGGGAAGGCGTTCTGCAGCTTGCCGTCGTTACGATCGACCACGTAGAAGAAGCCGTTGCGGTCGGCATGCCCCGTGGCCTTGATCACCTTGCCGTGTTTGTCCTTGTAGTCGAACAGCACCAGCTCGTTGTTGCCAGAGAAGTCCCAGGCGTCGTTGGGGGTGTGCTGGTAGAACCATTTGACCTCGCCGGTGCTGGGGTCCACGCCCACCTGGCCGGAGGTATAGAGGCTGTCGTAATCGTGCGGGTTGCCGTCCTTGGCGGTGCGTGCCCAGGTGTTCCAGGGGCCGGGGTTGCCGGCACCGACGATGATGGTGTTGGTCTCGGCATCGAAGCTTGCGCTCTGCCAGGGTGCGCCGCCGCCATGGCTCCAGGCCTCCACCTTGCCGGTTTCGGTGGTCGGGTCATCCGGCCAGGACGGTGCCTTGACGTTGCCGGTGGGGGTGCTGTCCTTGCCATTGAGGCGGCCCATGTGGCCCTCCACGAAGGGGCGCATCCACACTTCCTCGCCGGTTTCCGGGTCACGGGCGAACAGCTGGCCCACCACACCGAATTCATCGCCCGAGCTGCCGTGGATCAGCAGCACCTTGCCGCTGGTCTTGTCTTTGACCAGCACGGGCGCCCCGGTCATGGTGTAGCCGGCGCTGTGGTCGCCGAACTTCTTGTTCCACACCACCTTGCCTGTGTTCTTGTTCAGCGCGATGACCCGAGCGTCCAGGGTGCCGAAATAGACCTTGTCGCCGTAGATGGCAGCGCCACGGTTGACCACGTCGCAGCACGGACGAATGTTGTCCGGCAGGCGGTGGTTGTAGGTCCACAGGCGTTTGCCGGTCTTGGCATCGAGGGCGAATACCCGCGAGTAGGAACCGGTAACGTACACCACGCCGTCGCTGACGATGGCCTGGGACTCCTGGCCACGCTGCTTTTCGTCACCAAAGGAGTAGGACCAGGCCGGGGTCAGCTTGAACACGTTCTTGTCGTTGACCTGGGCCAGCGGGCTCCAGCGCTGGGCGTTGGTGCCCATGCCGTATTGCAGCACATCGCCGGGCGTGAGGTGGTCGTTGGCGATGTCTTCCCAGATCACGTTCTTGCTGGCAGGTGCCGGGCTTGTGGTGGCCGCCGTGGCCACTGTCCCGGTGGCCAGGCTTGCGGCCAGCAGCAGGGCCCTCACGCTCAGGGCCAGGGGAGACGGGGCGGGTAGCGATCTTGTTGTCATGGTTGCGATTCCCTGTGGAGTTTGGCCCGCACAGCGTGGTCCGCCTGGGCGCTGCGCAACAGGGAGAAAATCCCGCCGTGGCCGGGAAAACTTCCCAGCGCCAACCTCTTTTCGCACTTCGTCGCAAGCCCTACTACCAAGGAACGAACACCCGACCACCAAAGCAGCATACGGCGTCGGCGCTGCGGTTTCTAAGATGGCGGCACGGCCTCTGTGGTTGAGGCCTTGCGTGCAACCGTGAGGGGATAACAATGACAATCAAACGCAACGTCGTGCTTGCTGCAGGCCTGTTGGCCGGTGCCGTGTTGACCGGGTCGGCCTGGGCCCACGGCAACGTGGTGCCTCAGGCGGTGGAAACCCAGGGGCTGACCCCGATCAAGGATGCCGGCGTGAGCCTGGATGCCGATGGCTGGGCGGCGGTCAACCCTTACCGGGAGTCTCCCGAGCACGACAAGGCGGTTGAAATCGGCGCGTCGGCGTACAACCAGAACTGCGCAGCGTGCCATGGTCTGGAAGCCAAGTCCGGCGGCATCGCACCTGACCTGCGCATGCTCGACGTCGGCGAAGCGGGCGATGAATGGTTTGTCGAACGTGTGCGTCACGGTGCCGTGCGCGATGGCCGCGTGTACATGCCCAAGATGGCGGACTACCTGAGCCAGGAAGCGCTATGGGCGGTGCGCACCTACCTGGACAGCGTACACGTGGACGAATGAACGTCGTGCGCCCCTGGGCAGCCAGGCTTTGCGCCATCGCCGGCCTGCTGCTGTGGGGGGCGGCGGTGCAGGGGCAGGTGCGCAATTACGATTCGATCATCGCCGCAGGCGAGCTCAAGGTCGCGGTCTACAAGGACTTTGCCCCCTACAGTTTCCAGGACCATGGCCAGGCGCGTGGGGTGGACGTGGAGCTGGCGCAGGCGCTTGCCGACGCGATGGGCGTGCGGCTCCAGCTGATCTGGGCGCCGCCTGGCGAGAAGCTCGACGACGACCTGCGCGATTACATCTGGCGAGCGAGTCCGCTGCGTCACCAGCAGTTGGCCGATGTGATGATGCGCGTGCCTTACGACCAGGCGTATACCCAGAAGCGCAACGAACTGGGCGAGCTGGAAAATGGCCAGGTGGTGATGTTCGGCCCTTACCAGCAGGAGCGCTGGCAGGTGGCGTTCGATCGCAGGCGCCTGCCGTCGGTTGGCAGTATCGCGGCACTCAAGGGCCACCCGGTCGGAGTCGAGGTAGACAGCGTACCTTCGTTCTACCTGACATCGGTGTTCGACGGGCTACTGCGTGCCAGCGCACGCCACTACCCCAGCGTGCAGCGGGCGTTTGCGGCCCTGGGCCAAGGCGAGGTGGATGCGGTGATGGCCATGCGCGGTGAAGTGGACTGGCAACTGCACCAGGCCCGCAACCCGCATCTGCAGGTGGCCGAAAACGCCTACCCCAGCCTGGGCAAGCAGGTGTGGGAAATCGGAATGGCGGTGCATGAAAGCAACCGGCAGCTGGCCTACGCCCTGGAAGAAACCCTCGAAGCGATGATCCGCGAGGGTCGCATGCAGGCGCTCTACGCGCACTACGGGCTGCGCTATGAGGTCCCGGAGATGTACCAATAGGAGCGAGCGATGAACTGGCGAGCGGGGTTGGGGCTGCTGTGCATCCTGAGCTGGTCGACTCATGGGCTGGGCGACGCGCCCGCCAGCAATGCCGACCCTGTCCCTTCGGTGATGTGGGCGTTCTACCACAAGCAGATCCTGAACCAGGCGCCGTTCGTCTTCGATGATCGGGTCAAACTGCTGGCGCCGCCTTTTGCCGAGGATGCCCGCCAGGTCCCGCTGGAGATCGATGCCAGGGCTTTGCCTGATGTGGTGCGGATTCTGGCCTGGGCCGAGCTCAATCCATTGCCGCGCATCGTCGACTTCGAACCAGGGGAACAGGTCATGCCTTGGCTGTCGGTGCGCATTCGGGTCGAGCAGGCCACGCCGTTACGAGCAGCTGCGCTGACCCGCGACGGCATCTGGCATGTGGGGTCGGCCCTGGTCGACGCAGCCGGTGGAGGTTGCACCGCACCCAGCGTGGTGCGCACCCAGCCAGGGTGGGAGGAGCATCTGGGTGAAGTGCTCGGCGGGCGCTATCGGCGCCAGGAAGGCAGCCGCTTGCGCCTGCAGATCGCTCACCCCATGGACAATGGCCTGGTCAGCGGGATTCCGGAATTCTTCATAAACCAAGCTGAGCTGCTGGATGAACATGGGCAGCGGTTGGCGGCTTTGGTGCTTTATCCGGCGGTGAGTGAAAACCCAAGCCTTGGGTTCGATGTGCGCGCACCAGGGCTTACCCGCCTGGTGCTGCAGGATAACAGCGGCAATCGGTTCGAAGCCGCCGTGCCCTGAACGTGACTGGCTTGTTTTCATGCTCAACAGGAGGCACCTGATGCGATGGATGATGCTCTTGCTGCTGGGCGTGTGCCTGCCGGCGCTGGCCGACTTCGACTACCGGCTGGCGCCGCGCCAGATCGCCCAGGGCACCTGGGTGCTTGAAGGTAGCACCGAGAATTTCGCCAAGGCCAACGGCGGCAATGTCGTGAACACGGCGTTCATCGTGACCGACACTGGCGTGGTAGTGATCGACAGCGGGCCATCCAAGCGCTATGGGGAGGCCTTGCGCCAGGCCATCGCCGGGGTTACGGACAAGCCTGTCATCGAAGTCCTGTTGACCCACCACCACCCTGATCATGTGTTGGGTAACCAGGCATTCGCCGATGTGCCGATCGCTGCGCTGGCCGGTACGACCGAGCTGTTGCGCCAGCAGGGCGATGCGATGGCCGAGAACATGTACCGTTTGGTCGGCGACTGGATGCGTGGCACCGAAGTGCTCTTGCCGACCGAGGTGATTCAACCCGGCGTGCGTGAAGTGGGCGGGCATCGATTGCGCCTGTTGGGGTTGGCAGGGCATACCGGCGCTGACCTGGCCATTTTCGATGAAACGACCGGCGTGCTGTTCGCTGGCGACCTGGTGTTCTACGAGCGCGCCCTGACCACGCCCAACAGCCCGGGGCTGGACGTGTGGCAGCGTGACCTGGACACGTTGCAGGCCTTGCCCTGGAAGCAACTGGTACCGGGCCATGGCCCTGTCGCAAGCGATACCAGGCCCTTTGTCCAGATGCACGATTACCTGGGCTGGCTGGACGGCCTGATGCGCGAGGGCGCCGAGCGGGGGGCCGACATGGTCGAGCTGATCCGCAGCCCTGTGCCTGAGCGGTTTGCCGCGATCAGCCTGACGCGCTATGAGCTGATTCGAAGTGTCAGCCACCTGTACCCGCGCTATGAAAAGCAGGTAATGCAACGGGTGGATCTCAGGCCCTGATAACGGCCAGGCCTAGTGCTCTTGTACCAAGGAACTAGGGTTTTGCGTATTGCGGTCAATTGCTGGCAGCCAGGGCGGGAACAAGAATTCCCGCCACACCGGGAAAATTTCCCGGCATAACAAAAAGCCAAAGGTACTGCCATGACCCGTACTCCATGCCGTCCCGTGTTTGCCTTGAGCCTTGTGTTCAGCGCCTTGCTGCTCGCCGGCGCAGCCCATGCCGGCGTCACCGATGCCGAAATCCTGCAAGACCCCAAGAACCCCCAGCAGATCGTGACCAACGGGCTGGGCGTGCAGGGCCAGCGCTACAGCCCGTTGGACATGCTTAACACCGGCAACGTCAAGGAGTTGCGGCCGGTTTGGGCATTCTCCTTCGGCGGGGAGAAGCAACGCGGCCAGCAGGCGCAGCCGTTGATCAAGGATGGGGTCATGTACCTCACAGGCTCCTACTCACGGGTATTTGCCGTGGACGCACGCACCGGCAAGAAACTGTGGCAATACGACGCCCGCCTGCCCGACGATATCCGCCCTTGCTGCGATGTCATCAACCGGGGTGTTGCGCTGTACGGCAACCTGGTCTTCTTCGGCACCCTGGATGCCAAGCTGGTGGCCCTGAACAAGGACACTGGCAAGGTGGTGTGGAGCAAGAAGGTGGCTGACCACAAGGAAGGCTACTCCATCAGCGCTGCACCCATGATCGTCAACGGCAAGCTCATTACCGGCGTTGCCGGGGGCGAGTTCGGGGTGGTGGGCAAGATCCAGGCCTACAACCCGCAGAACGGCGAGTTGCTCTGGATGCGGCCCACCGTCGAGGGCCACATGGGCTATGTCTACAAGGACGGCAAGGCCATCGAGAACGGCATCTCGGGCGGTGAAGCCGGCAAGACCTGGCCGGGCGACCTGTGGAAGACCGGCGGTGCTGCTCCCTGGCTGGGCGGCTACTACGACCCGGAAACCAACCTGATTCTGTTCGGCACCGGTAACCCCGCCCCCTGGAACTCGCACCTGCGTCCCGGCGACAACCTGTATTCGTCCTCGCGCCTGGCACTGAACCCGGACGATGGCACGATCAAGTGGCACTTCCAGAGCACGCCCCACGACGGCTGGGACTTCGACGGCGTCAACGAGCTGATATCGTTCAACTACAAGGATGGGGGCAAGGAGGTGAAGGCCGCCGCCACGGCTGACCGCAACGGCTTTTTCTACGTGCTCGACCGCACCAACGGCAAGTTCATCCGCGGCTTCCCCTTCGTCGACAAGATCACCTGGGCCACGGGCCTGGACAAGGACGGCCGCCCGCTCTACAACGACGCCAGTCGCCCGGGTGCGCCGGGCAGCGAAGCCAAGGGCAGCTCGGTCTTCGTCGCGCCAGCATTCCTGGGCGCCAAGAATTGGATGCCCATGGCCTACAACCGTGACACCGGGCTGTTCTACGTGCCTTCGAACGAATGGGGCATGGACATCTGGAACGAGGGCATCGCCTACAAGAAAGGCGCAGCGTTCCTGGGCGCAGGCTTCACCATCAAGCCGCTCAACGAGGACTACATCGGCGTGCTGCGTGCCATCGATCCGGTCAGCGGCAAGGAAGTCTGGCGCCACAAGAACTACGCCCCGTTGTGGGGTGGGGTGTTGACCACCAAGGGCAACCTGGTCTTCACCGGCACCCCTGAGGGGTTCCTCCAGGCTTTCGATGCCAAGACCGGCGAAAAGGTGTGGGAGTTCCAGACCGGCTCCGGTGTGCTCGGCTCACCCGTGACCTGGGAAATGGACGGCGAGCAGTACGTCTCGGTGGTCTCCGGCTGGGGGGGCGCAGTGCCGCTGTGGGGCGGGGAGGTGGCCAAGCGGGTCAAGGACTTCAACCAGGGCGGCATGCTCTGGACCTTCAAGCTGCCCAAGCACCTGCAAGGCACCAGCGCGACTGCGCAGCGCTGAACCCTACTACCAAATGACGAGCGCCCCGCTGCCAACGATGCATTCGCCTGGCAGGCGGGGCTTTTTACCATCGTCGTATCGCCTGTCGCAGGCAGGCATCGACCCGCAGAGGCTCAGCATGATCTACGCACAACCCGGAACCCCAGGCGCCGTCGTGTCTTTCAAGCCACGCTATGGCAACTTCATCAACGGCCAGTTCGTACCGCCAGTGGCGGGGCAGTATTTCACCAACAGCTCGCCGGTCAACGGCCAGCCGATCGCCGAGTTTCCTCGGTCCACGGCCCAAGACGTGGACAAGGCCCTGGACGCCGCCCACGCCGCCGCCGATGCCTGGGGCAGGACGTCGGTGCAGGACCGCGCGCTGATGCTGCTGCGCATCGCCGATCGCATCGAGCAGAACCTGGAGGTACTGGCGGTCACCGAAACCTGGGACAACGGCAAGGCCGTGCGTGAAACGCTCAATGCCGACGTGCCGCTGGCAGCGGATCATTTCCGCTATTTCGCCGGCTGCATCCGGGCTCAGGAGGGCGGCGCCGCCGAGATCAACGAGGGCACCGTCGCCTACCACTTCCATGAACCGCTGGGTGTGGTGGGGCAGATCATCCCCTGGAACTTCCCCTTGCTGATGGCCGCCTGGAAGCTGGCCCCGGCACTGGCCGCCGGCAACTGCGTGGTGCTCAAGCCCGCCGAGCAGACGCCGCTGTCGATTACCGTCTTCGCCGAGCTCATCGCCGACCTGCTGCCAGCTGGCGTGCTCAACATCGTCCAGGGGTTTGGCCGTGAAGCCGGGGAGGCCCTGGCCACCAGCAAGCGCATCGCCAAAATCGCTTTCACAGGCTCTACGCCGGTGGGCTCGCACATCATGAAGTGCGCCGCGGACAACATCATTCCCTCGACGGTAGAGCTGGGCGGCAAATCGCCGAACGTATTCTTCGAGGACATCATGCAGGCCGAACCGGCCTTCATCGAGAAGGCGGCCGAAGGGTTGGTGCTGGCCTTCTTCAACCAGGGCGAGGTGTGCACCTGCCCGTCGCGGGCGCTGATTCAGGAATCGATCTACGAGCCGTTCATGGCTGAGGTGATGAAGAAGATCGCCAAGATCAGCCGTGGCAACCCGCTCGATACCGAGACCATGGTCGGTGCGCAAGCCTCCGAACAGCAGTACGACAAGATCCTGTCCTACCTGCAGATTGCCCAGGACGAAGGCGCTCAGTTGCTGACCGGCGGCGCTGCCGAGCGCCTGCAGGGCGACCTGGCCAGCGGCTATTACATCCAGCCCACGCTGCTCAAGGGCGACAACAAGATGCGCGTGTTCCAGGAGGAGATCTTCGGGCCCGTGGTGGGCGTGACCACCTTCAGGGACGAAGCCGAGGCGCTGGCCATCGCCAACGACAGTGAATTCGGGCTGGGTGCCGGCGTGTGGACCCGCGATATCAACCGTGCCTACCGCATGGGCCGCGGGATCAAGGCCGGGCGTGTCTGGACCAACTGCTACCACTTGTACCCGGCGCACGCTGCATTCGGGGGCTACAAGAAGTCGGGCGTGGGCCGTGAAACCCACAAGATGATGCTCGACCACTACCAGCAGACCAAGAACCTGCTGGTGAGCTATGACATCAATCCACTGGGCTTCTTCTAAGGCCCAGACACTCTCGTCCATGGGCGCCGTGAGTTCGTTCCAAAGTAGCATTTGGCCCTGCGGCTGCCCGTGCATTAATGGCTGTACCGGAATCGTCCGGCACAAGAAGAGGACACGCCATGTGGACCAAACCCGCCTTCACCGACTTGCGCATTGGCTTTGAAGTGACGATGTACTTCGCCAACCGTTGATCCGCCCTCCGGCCACCCACGCGGTGGCCGGTGTCTTTCTAACCGCCAGGAACAATCTGGGCCGTGGAGCCGATCACCCGTCAGCAAGCCTTGCAAGTGCACCGTCGGGCCCGCTTGCGCTGGGAACCGAGCACAGGCATGCATGTGCTGCAGTGCCCGGGCGTGGTCATCGAACTGAACGGCAGTGCTGGCTGGGTGCTGGAGCTGCTGGACGGTCAGCTCAGCGTGGCGGGTGTCATCGAGTGCTTGCGTCAGCGCTTTGCCGATGTGCAAGGTCTTGAGGAGGACGTGCTGGGCTTTCTCGAGCTCGCCAGGGCCAGGGCCTGGGTCGAGTGAACACGATGCCACCTAGGTCTGGTTGCTTTCGTCGATGGATGCATTACGCTGGCACTCACCTTCCAGAACAATAAGAACAGGCTTGCCCATGAGCCAGAGTTTCAGCCCGCTTCGCAAATTCGTTTCGCCTGAAATCATCTTCGGTGCCGGCTGCCGGCATAACGTGGCCAACTATGCCAAGACCTTCGGGGCCCGCAAGGTGCTGGTGGTCAGCGACCCTGGGGTGATCGCTGCCGGGTGGGTGGCCGACGTCGAGGCCAGCCTGCAAGCCCAGGGCATCGACTATTGCCTCTACAGCGCGGTGTCGCCCAACCCCCGGGTCGAGGAGGTGATGCTCGGCGCCGAGATCTACCGGCAAAACCATTGCGATGTCATCGTCGCTGTCGGCGGGGGCAGCCCGATGGACTGCGGCAAGGCCATCGGCATCGTGGTGGCGCACGGGCGCAGCATCCTTGAGTTCGAGGGCGTGGACATGATCCGCGTGCCCAGCCCCCCGCTGATCCTGATCCCGACCACGGCCGGCACCTCGGCGGATGTGTCGCAGTTCGTGATCATCTCCAACCAGCAAGAACGCATGAAGTTCTCCATCGTCAGCAAGGCGGTGGTGCCCGACGTATCGTTGATCGATCCACAGACCACCCTGAGCATGGACCCGTTCTTGTCGGCCTGTACCGGGATCGATGCCCTGGTGCACGCCATCGAGGCGTTCGTCTCCACTGGCCACGGCCCCTTGACCGACCCGCATGCCCTTGAGGCCATGCGCCTGATCAACGGTAACCTGGTGCAGATGATCGCCAATCCGACCGACATCAGCCTGCGCGAAAAAGTCATGCTGGGCAGCATGCAGGCGGGGCTTGCCTTTTCCAATGCCATTCTCGGTGCCGTGCACGCGATGTCGCACAGCCTCGGCGGCTTCCTGGATCTACCCCACGGCCTGTGCAACGCCGTGCTGGTCGAGCATGTGGTGGCTTTCAACTACAGTTCGGCGCCCGAGCGCTTCAAGGTGATTGCCGAAGTGATGGGCATCGATTGCCGGGGCCTGAACCACCGGCAGATCTGCGCGCGCCTGGTCGAGCACCTGACCGCCCTGAAATACGCCATGGGTTTTCATGAAACCCTTGGGCTGCACGGTGTGCGCACCAGCGATATTCCATTCCTGTCGCAGCACGCGATGGACGATCCGTGCATCCTGACCAACCCACGCGCCTCCAGCCAGCGCGACGTCGAGGTTGTTTATGGCGAAGCCCTCTGAAGCGCAGCAGCGAGCCCTGGCCGGGCTGCTGGGGCTGGGCGACCAGTCCGCGCGCAAGAGTCATTACCCGGAACTGGCTGCGCGGCTGGAAGAACTAGAAGCTGAGCGCAACCGCTACAAGTGGTTGTTCGAAAATGCCGTTCACGGAATCTTTCAGGCCAGCCTGCAGGACGGCATGCGCGCCGCCAACCCGGCCCTGGCGCGGATGCTGGGCTATGACGACCCCCAAGCCGTACTGTTTTCGCTGACCGACCTTGCCGGCAACCTTTTCGTCGGGGGCGCTCAGGAACTGCACGCCATCACCACGACCTTGGCCCGCGAGCATAGCCTGCACGGTTACGAAACCCGCCTGCGCCGCCGCGATGGCAGCCACATCGACGTGCTCATGAACCTGCTGCGCAAACCTGGGCATGAAGGCTTGGTGGAAGGGTTCGTGGCCGATATCACCGAGCGCAAGCTGGCGCAGCAGCACTTGCAGCAACTCAACGATGAGCTTGAGCAGCGGGTGGCCGACCGCACCGATCAACTGCTCGAAGCCAACCGCAACCTGCATCAGCAGATCACCGAGCGCAAGCAGATTGCCCGGGCCCTGCGCGAGGCCCGGGACGCCGCACAGCTGGCCAACCGCAGCAAAGACAAATACCTGGCGGCGGCCAGCCATGACCTGCTGCAACCGCTCAATGCCGCCCGCTTGCTGATTTCGACCCTGCGCGAGCGGCCGCTGGCGCAGGCCGAACAACTGCTGGTGGAACGCACTCATCAGGCCTTGGAAGGGGCCGAAGACCTGCTGACCGACCTGCTGGACATCTCGCGACTTGATCAGGCCGCCGTGAAGCCGGACATCGGCGTGTACCACCTGAGCACCGTGTTCGCGCCACTGGTGTCCGAGTTCGAATCGGTGGCCGAAGCCGCAGGCCTCAAGCTCAGATCACGTATTCCCGACGTTGCCATGGGCACCGATGTGCGGCTGATGACCCGCATCCTGCGTAACTTTCTCAGCAATGCTTGCCGCTACACGTCAAAGGGCGGCGTGCTGTTGGCGGCGCGGCGGCGTGGCCCTAACCTCGAACTGCAGGTGTGGGATACCGGGCGCGGTATCCCGGACGATCGCCTGGAGTCGATCTTCCTCGAGTTCAACCAGTTGGATGTGGGCCGGGCAGCCGAGCGCAAGGGGGTTGGGCTGGGCCTGGCGATCGTCGAGCGCATCGCCAAGATACTCGAGCATCCGGTACGGGTGCGCTCACGACCAGGGCGAGGGTCGGTGTTCACGATTCAGGTACCGATGGCAAGCTGTCTGCCAGCGGCCACGGCAGTGGCGCTACCGCAGCCGAGCATGGGCGATCCCCTGCCGGGGCGGCGGCTACTGGTGCTGGACAACGAGGCGAGTATCTTGCACAGCATGGGCGCCCTGTTGGGGCAGTGGGGCTGCAAGGTCGTCACGGCCATCGATCAGCATGCAGCCTTGGACGCGCTGCAAGGGCAGCCGCCGGAATTGATCCTGGCAGATTACCACTTGGACCACGGCATTCTGGGGTGCGACGTGGTGGAGCGGTTGCGTGAGCAGTTCGGGTGCACGATCCCCGCCGTCATCATCACCGCCGACCGCAGCGACGAAGGCAGGCAGGCGTTGCAGGCGCTGGGCATGCCGGTGCTGAACAAACCGGTCAAACTCGGGAAACTGCGCGCGGTGCTGAGTCAACTGCTGACCTAACCGACAATCGGGCAGCGCATTTCACTGAATTTAAGCATTGGCACGGATATCTCATGAAAGTTGGCCATGTCCGGGTTGGGCAGGTCATGGGACCACGCTCTGGTGAACAAGAACAAGAAGGGGGCTTATATGAGCTGTCTGATATGCGCAGGACAAGCAGAGTCCATCGAATGTGCCGGCGGGTGGGAGCAGCGCCAGTGCGCCCAGTGTGGGTGTTACCGAATGTCCCAGGCATTGATTCTGACGATGATGGAAGAAGGCCAGATATTCGACACTGCTCGCATGCGTCAGTGGCTCATGGTGAGCAGAGACAGTATGCCAGTGCCTTCCATCGACCGCGCCCAGGCGATCCTGATGCCGTGAGGTGGCGCAGGGGCTCTGTCGTGCAGAGCCCCGCGTCAGTCAGAGAATGGGCTTGCCGCCTGTGACCGCATAGCGCGAGCCACTGATGTAGCTGGCTTCGTCCGAACCCAGCAGTACGTAGATCGGCGCCACTTCCACCGGTTGGCCAGGGCGGCCCATGGGGTAGCTGGAGCCGAAATTCTTGACGGCTTCGTCGGGCATGGTCGCGGGGATCAACGGCGTCCAGATCGGGCCTGGCGCGACGCTGTTGACGCGCACGCCTTTTTTGGCCAGCAGTTGCGCAAGCCCTGCAGAGAAGTTGGCAATGGCGCCTTTGGTCGCCGCGTAGGCCAGCAGCGATGAAGACGGATCATCGGAGTTGACCGAGCTGGTGTTGATGATCGAGCTGCCTTTGGGCATGGACGGCAGGGCGGCCTTGCAGATGCGGAAGATGGCCGTGATGTTGGTGTCGAAGGTCTTTACCCATTCCTCGTCCTCGATTTCCTCGAACGTTTCGTGGGCCATCTGGAAGGCGGCATTGTTCACCAGAATGTCGATGCGGCCGAACTCGGCAACGGTCTGCTCCACGATCGCGTGGCATTGCTGCTTCTGCGCCAGATCGCCTGGCAGCAGTAAGCACTTGCGCCCGGCTGCCTCCACCCAGCGCTTGGTCTCTTCGGCGTCTTCGTGTTCATCCAGGTAGGAGATGGCGACATCGGCGCCTTCACGGGCATAGGCGATGGCCACCGCGCGGCCGATGCCGCTGTCGCCGCCGGTGATCAGCGCCTTCTTGCCTTCGAGCCGGCCATGGCCGACGTAGGTCTGCTCGCCGCAGTCCGGTACCGGGTCCATTTTCGGCTGGGAGCCGGGTACGGTCTGGGGCTGAGAGGGGAAGGGTGGGGTAGGGTAGTCGCGCATGGTAGAAGCTCCTGCAGTTGAGAATGCTCGTACCTGTTCGAAAGGTCCCGTTGCCCTGGGTTGACTTGGATCGACGATTGGGACGACGAGCGGCCGTGGGCAACCCCTCAGCGTGTTTCCCCATGCGCTTGAGCATGGGGAAACAGCTTGGACGCTATCAGTGTTTACCGCGCACGCGCCATGCGCCCCATGCCAGGCCCAGCGAGGCCGCAACCACCGAACCTGCCAGCACGCCCAACTTGGCCGCACCCAGCGCCGCAGGGCTGGCGAACGCCAGGTTGGCAATGAAGATGGACATGGTGAAGCCGATACCTGCCAGCAGCCCGATCAAGGTGATGCCGCTCCAGTTGACCCCTGGCGGCAACGAGCAGAGCCCCAAGCGCACCATCAGCCAGCTGATGCCGACGATGCCTACCGGTTTGCCGATGACCAACGCCGCCATCACCGACTCCATCACCCAGCGCGGTGTTTCGCTGTCCAGGTTGACGCCCGACAGGCTCACCCCGGCATTGGCCAAGGCGAACAGCGGCATGATGCCGAATGCCACCCAAGGGTGCAGCGCACTCTGCACACGCAACACCGGCGGCAGCACTTCACGTTGCGCCACCCGCAGGTGCTTGAGTGGCGTAAGCAATTGGCTGGCGTCCTGGGTCGCGGCTTTGGCCCGGCCGACCACTTCTTCGCTCAGGCGCGATACGGCCTCTACAGGACGTTCCCACATAGGGCGGCTGGTGACGGGGGTCATCAGCCCCAGGACGACGCCTGCCAGGGTAGGGTGGGCACCGGTCATCAGCACACCCACCCATGTGATCGCGCCTGGGATGACATAGGCAAAGGCCGAGCCCACGCCGATGCGCTGCATGATCAGGACCAGCAGCAGGCCCGCTGCCGCGACGGCAAAGCCCAGGTAGTCCAGGCCACCGGAGTAGAACACGGCGATGATCAGCACCGCGATGATGTCGTCGATGATCGCCAGTGCCAGCAGAAAGACGCGAATGTTCGACGGGATCGACTTGCCCAGCAGCGCCAAGACGCCGACCGCGAACGCGATATCGGTGGCTGTCGGCACCGCCCAGCCTTGCTGCTCGCTAGGCGCATGGCCGAAGCCCAGGTAGACCATGGCAGGCACGGCTACCCCACCCATGGCTGCCAGCATGGGCAAGGACGCCTGGCGCAGGCTGGAAAGGGCACCTTCATGGATCTCGCGGCGGATCTCCATCCCGACCACCAGGAAGAAGATCGTCATCAGGCCATCATTGATCCAGAAATGCAGGGACTGGGAATAGACCAGCGAGCCGATACCCAGCGTGATTGGTGTGTGCCAGAGGGCGTCGTAGCTGGCGGCGGCCGGGGAATTGACCCAGATCAGGGCGGCGATGGCGGCGATCAGCAGTACCACACCACTGACGGCTTCGATGTGCAGGAAACGTTCGAGGCTGGCCAGCGCACGCTCGGCCAGTTGCTGTGCTTTGGGGACCTTGGTGTTTTGCATAGGCGCAATGACTCCCGCATGGCGGCCCGACCTGCGTAGCTTTTTTAACCTGCGTCACTGCCCCAAGCAGCTAGCACCCGGGCGCGATTGTAGCGCAAATGACCGTTTCAGGGGACGTGCAGTTGCGTGGAACACCGCTGCTGTTTCGATGGCTCTAGATAATTACCTCGGGGCTGGCTGCCGGAGCTGGCTCACTTTCGGTTTTACTACGTGCAGGTGCTACATGACCAACCAGCCCTTCCCCGATGACTCCGTTGATACATTCATCGCCAATCGATTACCGCCTTGGATGACGAGCGCTACGGTTGAGCAGATCAAGATCCTGCACCAGGCACTAAGCGCCCAGCAGCGCGCCCGCGAGCAGGTTCAAGCCGTATTCGCCGGCATAAAGCCGCTCGATACGTTCGCCAGCACGCTGCTGGAGGCCGCATTGGAGAAACTTCTGCATCGTCCGGTAGACGTTCGTACCGCCAAGCTGCGCCGCGCGGTGCATGTGCGTTACCCATCCGGTCTCGGCACCGTGCCTGATCACGTGGTCCCGACGACCTTGGTGCAACCGTTGCTAGTCTGTGCGTTGCATAATTTCGATAGACGTGAGACTGCTGAAGTAGCCTGGTTGCCGAAATCGGACCTGGTGGACGCCGATGGGAATATGATTGCCTTGCGTCCCCGTGCATTCGCGGGGGTCTGTCGATCCCTGGATCTGGGCGCTACTTATCAGCAACACCTCAAGCACGTGCTGTTCGCCGACGATAGCCGCCGACGTCACGTTAACGCCGTGCTCGAAGAAGGTTGGCGCACTAGCCTGCTGGCTGCAACTGAGCTGGCGCGTGTGCAAGGTGTCGTTGCCGGGCAACTCCTGGACTACCTGAGCGGCGCCGTTGAAGGGAAAGGCGAAAAGTCGCTGGGTACGTTCAGCGAGCTTCGGCTGCTGGGTCGGGTCATCACTGGCATCACGGTATTCGAACCGCAGACTGATCACGGCTCCTCCACGGCGCAGGGCCTGCTTCTGTGGGTACCGGACGATCCGCATGGTGCCATCGCTACCTTTGCTTCGTGGTCGGACTTGTTCCGCAGCTTGGGTATGCGTTTGCGTGAACCTGCCTACCGGCAGTTCTTCCAACGCTTTGTCAAAGAGCGCGACCGACTGCACTTTGTAAAGGGTTTCAAGCACTTGCTGGCCAGCACGGCTGCCCAAGAGCCAATCGCACTGGACGGGCGACACCAAGCCATTCAGGGCGACTTGATCCGGTATCTGCGTGAAGTGCAAGTAGATACCGTACTTGATAATGCTCAGGTGCTGGCCGTGCCCAATGGCTCCGTAGATAGCAGTGCGCGCGACCGACGCACACATTTCCTCCACGGACTGGGCATTGACTTGCTGGGGCTGGCGAGTTTTTTCGTACCGGAACTCGGGCTGCCATTACTTGCGCTGGCAGCACGTCAGATCACCGATGAGGTAATCGAGGGTTATCATGATTGGACGCTGGGCGATCGGGAGGCAGCGCTCAGTCACCTGGTGTCTGTGGCGCAGAATGTGGTCATGATCGGGGTGAGCGCAGCGGCTGGGGCGGCCGGGAATGCAGTGGCGCGGGAGCGTGTGATAGATGAACTCGTCCCCGTACTGTCGCGCGCCGGCGAACACCGCTTGGCCCGCGTCGATCTGCCGGGTTATGCGGTACCGGACATGCACCTGGCACAGGGGCAGCGTGGCCTGTTGCATGACCGCCTCCATGTAGGTATCGACAGCAGTGCTTACCGACTCGAGGCAAGTGGTCAGCGACTCGCCATCGAGCATCCCGAGCGTGACCACGCACCCACTATCGGCCTGGAGGACAATGGTACAGGCGGTATGCGACATGCGCTTGAGCGCCCTCAGGAGTGGCATGAAGCGCATGTGCTAATGAGACGTCTAGGTTCGAATCTTGCTCTGGTCGGGCAATCGGCTGCGCGAGCAGTACTGCGTAGCGTAGGCATGAACGAAGCCTCCCTGCGACGCCTGCACCTGGAAAATGCACCCGCACCAGCGCGGTTGTGTGATGCCGTGCAGCGCTATGAGTTGCATGACGCGTTTGCGCGGCTACGTGGGCAAGCATTCGAAGCTCACTGGCGGGCTGTACAGACGGTCCCTGAGCGGGCAGCAGGCCCGCTGCACCGGGACTTTCCTACGCTTTCCACCCGGGCAGGCCGAGAGTTGCTCGCCACTGCCGGCGATGGTGAACGCAAACAACTGCTGGAACAGCACAAAGTCCCGCTTGCGCTGGCCGAGCGAGCCCGATGGGCTTTGCATGACGCTCGCCTGGACCGCGCGTGCGCCGGTTTCGAGCAGACGAACGCCGTGAACAGAGACACCGAGCAGTTGGCTTTGGGTTTGCTGGACGCCAGCTGGCCTTGGGATTCGTCAATCAGGGTGGAAGTGCGCGAGACGAAGCTAGACGGCGACGTACGGGCCAGCGTGGGCGCTACAGCGGCGTCTGAGACGCGTTTTCTTATCCTTACGAAACAGGGCTATCTGGCAGCCGATCACACAGGACGCGCTCTGCCCGGTGCCGTCGTTGATGACGGTTTTTTTCACGCACTTCTGCGCACCCTTGATCCATCACAACGCGCAGATATGGGGGCAGTCTCGGCCACGCCAGCCAAGCTTGCCAATGCGCTTGCAGACCATGCTTTTGCTGACCGAGTGCAGGCTGCGCAGCTCTTGGGCATGGCGCCGCCCGGTAAATCCAGGCCCCCGATGCGTCTTGGCGATGGTCGCATTGGCTATGCGCTCAGTGGTCGTCCGGAAGGGTCGCGGCGAGCCATGCTTCAGGGCTACCAGCAGATCTTTCCGACACTCAGCGAGATGGACATCGAAGTGTATCTTGAGCGGGTACGTTTGCAGGGTCAGCAACCATGGGATCACCTGCGTACCTTGCAGCAATGCCTTGTGGATCTGGGTGACAATCTGACTGCCTGGCGCCGGGAAGCGACTACGGCACCGCTGCCCGAGCGCCGTCGACAGATTGCCCGTCGCATCCGCCAGTGCTGGCGGCGCAAGCGACCTGACGTCGACGGCGAGTACCGCCTGGTCATCGACAGCGAACGCATTGACAGCCTGCCAGTGCTGCCTGCGCACGCTATATTCGATCACGTTACGCACTTGACGCTGCGCCGCGCCCATTTGTCGAACATCACCGAGGGGTTTCTCGAGCGATTCCCTAATGTGCGCACCCTGGATCTGAGCCACAACTTGCTGAGCAGTGTTCCAGAGGGCGTCCAGGCACTGACCCAGCTCACCGAGCTGCGCCTGACGCGCAACCAGATCGTTATCGACGACGCAGGCCTGGCAAGGCTCAGTGCATTGACCCGGTTGCGCACCCTTGACCTGTCGCACAACCCGATCGGCCAACTGCCACCTTTGGGACGGCTGCTGGATCTACAGCGGCTACACCTGCGTGACACGGGCCTGGCTGAGCTGCCGGTCGAGGTTTACATGCATCCTGCCTTGGAAGAAATCGATCTTCGCGATAACCGCATTGCGGACATGAGCCCAACCCTTGCTCACTCCCACCGGCGGCTGGCCGGGCTCAGCCTGCATGACAACCCTGTTCCCGAACCAACCCAGACCGAGCTGCGCGGCACCTTGGGCGATGCGGGTGCAACGGCCTTGCCCCTGCGCCGTCATGGCCCTGGCGGGCAGGAATCCCTCGAACGGTGGTTGGCTGACTCCAGCCCTGAGGAGCGTGTGCTCCGCTCCGAGCACTGGAAGGCGCTGGCCGACGAACCTGGCAGCGATGACCTGATGCGGTTCTTCAACGACCTCGGGCGCTCGAACGATTATCACTTTCAAGGCATCGATCTGCGCAGGCGCATCTGGGCGTTGATCGAGGTTTGCGTTGAAAACTCGCAAGTCCGTGAAGCTGTCTTCCAGCAGGCAGCAGGGCCGCGCACCTGTGCTGATCAGATGCTGCTGATGCTTAGCCTGTTCGAGGTACGTGCACTGGTCACGACTCGCACCGCAGGGCTTGCCGCCACAGACACGGCGCCTGCGCTGGTGCGCATTGGTCGCGAGCTCTATCGCCTGGACGAGGTGGACCGCGTTGCAGCCCAGCACATTGCCAGGGAAAGGGCCACCAACCCCTACGGCCTGATCGATGAAGTGGAGATACACCTAGCGTACCGGGCCGGATTGGTCCGGCCGTTGGGGCTGCCGGCTCAGTCGCGCTACATGTATCACCGGGTATTTTCCGACGTCAACGATGTGCATCTGCGTGACGCCGCGCGCAGCATTCTGCTGGCAGAAAGCAATGCGCGGATTGCAGACTCGCTGCTGCAGCGCACGTTCTGGATCGATTTTCTGCGAACTTCGTATTCAGGCGAATACGAGACGCTGAACCAGCCCTATCACGTCCGGCTCGAGGGGCTTTTGCAGGGCCAGGAAGGTATGACCGAGCAGCAGATCCTCGAGGCCGTGGGTAACCTGGCCGATGAGCGCAGCGCGTCCGAGCGTCAGCTGACACTGTCGCTGACCTTGCGGCTGCTGTCGGAGCATCCCTGGGAGGGAGAGTTGGCATAACTACGCGGCCCGTCATTGACGGGCCCGCTCATCCGCCGACGGGCATGGGCCTCAGAAGTTGTAGCGCAGCGTCGTCATGACGTTGCGTGGGGCGCCGTAGATCCCGCCTGCCGTGGTCGTCAAGTAGTGTCTGTCGAACAGGTTGCTGACGTTCACGCTGGCTGATAGCTGCGGCGTCACCTGGTAGCGCGTCATCAGGTTGACCAGCGCATAACTGCTCTGGGTGGTGGCGTAGCTCAGGGCATAGCCCGTTTCGCTTTGCCAGTTGATCCCGCCGCCGACAGTCCATTTGTCCAGCTCGCCCGGCAGGCGGTACGTGGTGAACAGCTTCACGCTATTGCGCGGAATCTCGGTTACGATGCGCTGGTCGTTGGTATCGAAGCTGACGTTGTAGGAATAGCCTGCCATGACCTGCCAGCCATCGGCCAGCTCACCATTGAGCTCAAGCTCTACACCTTCGCTGGTGGTGCCGCTCTCGGCGCGATACGCCTGAAACCCGTTGGGCTGCAGCAAGCGCCCATCGGCGATTGCCAGGTTGTCCTGCTCCACCCGGAACAGGGCCAGGCTTGCGGTCAGGCGTTTGTCGAGCAGATCGGCTTTCAACCCCACTTCGTAGCCTGTGCCTTCTTGCGGGTCGAGGGGCGAGCCCTTGACATCGCGAATCTGGTTACCTTGCGGGTTGAAGATTTGCGTGTAGCTGGCGTAGGCAGCCCAGGTATCGTTCAGGTCATAGACCAGCCCAGCATAGGGGATCACTACACCGTTTTCGGTTCGCTCGGTACGTTGACGCGAGCCGGTATAGAGCGCGCTCTTGTTCACCCTGTTCCAGTCGACCACGCGTGCCCCGAGGATCAGCCTGGCGGCATCGCTCAGGTGCAGCCGCGAGGTCAGGTAGCCTGCGTACTGGGTTTCGGTCATGTCGGTAGTGCCGATTTGGGTGAACACCGGCTTGGGGGACGATCCGTTCCAGTTGAAAATGTTGTCGATGGTGTCGTCGTAGCCCGTTCGAGCACTCTGCCAGCCGCCGAAGTTGGATGTGCCTCTTTCCTCGGTCCGTGACAGGGTCACGCCGCCGATCACTTCGTGCTCGCGCCCCAGGGCATCGAAGGTGCCGGTGAGGTAGGCGTCCAGGCTGTGCTGGGTGGGCGCGGCCTTCCAGCGGGTCGGGTTGATCGTAGCCCCGGCACCGGTTGCTGGGTCGATTTCGCCATCGACGTAGGCGATCACGGTGTCGTAGTCGTTGCGCGCATGGCTGTACTCCACCTTGCCGCTCCAGCCGTTGGCGAACTGATGTTCTAGCGAGGTGAAGAGGGTACTTTGCTGCCGGTCGTAATAGCTCCAGTCTGGCGCGGTATTGAACGAGCGGGAGAAATGCGTGCGCGCCCCGTCCGTGGTGAACAGCGGGAAGCCAGTGCGAATGGGGGCGGTACTGTGGGTGACCTGATGGCTGAGGCCCACCGTCAGCAGGGTCTCGTCGCCCAGGTCCAGTTCGGTGATGCCATACAGGGTCGAGAGCTGTTGGTCAAAGCGGTCGATCCAGGCGTGCTGGTCCTTGTGATCGGCCACCAGGCGGCCACGCAGCCTGCCGCTTTCATCGAGCGCGCCGCTCACGTCAACGCCCAGGCCGTAGCGGTCCCAGCTTCCGGCCTCTGCGCTCAACTGCACTTGAGGATCAACGGTGGGGCGTTTGCGGATCAGGTTGATGGTGGCCGATGGGTTGCCCATGCCGCTGATCAAGCCTGTGGCGCCGCGCACGATTTCCACCCGGTCGTACATGGCTGTGTTCTGGGTGTAGTTGTCCATGTTCGCCGACGTGGGGACGCCGTCGATCTCGAAGTTGCGGATGGCAAAGCCCCGGGACAAGTACGCCGTGCTGTCGGCCCCAAGGCTTTCGCGAATGACGGTGATGCCGGTGGTAGCGTCCAGTGCGTCGGTGAGGGTATCGAGCTTCTGGTCGTCCAGGCGCTGGCGCGTCAGGACCGTGATCGATTGTGGGGTTTCCTTGAGTGACAGGTTCAGGCGCGTAGAGCTGCTGGACGATTCGGTGGTGTACGCGCCCGAACCTTCGGTGAGGGCACCGGGGGCCTTGCCGGAAATGCTCAGGGCGGTCAGTTCCATTGCCCCGCTGGTGCCCGGGGCAGGGGCAAGCACAAGGTAGCCACCGTTAGCGTCGCGACCAAGGCGCAGGCCAGTGCCTTGCAGCAGATGATCGAGCCCTTCCCATGCGCCATAGTTTCCTTGCAGGCCGCTTGAGCGAAGTTCGGCGAGGGCTGTACGGGCGAATGACACCGAAATGGCGGCGCGCTGGGCGTATTCCTCCAGTACGCTGCCGAGCGGGCCGGGGGCGATATCGAAGGAGATCGTCTGCACTTGATCAGCTGCCAGGGCGGGCTGGTGAGCAAGGGGCGAGAGAGCAATGCCTAGCAAGGTTAGGCGTAACATCTGGGCAAGGGGAATTGACGGGTTGCGAAGTGTCATGGCGTGTCCGTTCGTCCTAGGCGTGATCGCGGCTTATCCGCCGCTTTTTTACATGAACGAACGAGCACGACGATTCACCAGGGCTGGCAGAGGATGAGCCATGGCCAGGGCGATACTAAAATCGTCCCATACAACTAGCCGTTGCCGTTGCCGTTGCCGTTGCCGTTGCCGTTGCCGTTGCTGTTGCTGTTGCTGTTGCTGTTGCTTTGGCTTCTAAGCGCGCGGTAGCTCAGGCGCCGCAGATCGCGACTTCAGGAGGCCGAGCGCAGGGCTTGCGGAGGGAGGTGACAGGCATGGATGCCTGTCAAGCGCTGGGCCCCAGGATGGGGCCTGCAGCGCGGTCCTCCCGGGAGCA